>DASTLJ010000067.1:0-3745 GCA_035715125.1 Verrucomicrobiia bacterium | reverse complement strand
GCTCAGCGCGTGGATGGTATTGCTGATCTCGCTCGTATCGCTCGGCACGTCGTTGTATGCCGGAGGTTACTTCCAGCGCGACCTGGCCGACGGCGTGGTGACGCCCGGCCGCGTGCGCCAATTCTTTGTGCTCACGCAACTGTTTGCCGCGGGCATGTTTCTCGTCGTGCTGGCCAACAGCCTCGGTGTGATGTGGGCTGCCGTCGAAGCCACTGCGTTGGCGTCCGTGCTGCTCGTGGCGCTCTACAATCGCCGCACCTCGCTGGAAGCGGCGTGGAAATACGTCATGCTCGGCAGCCTGGGACTGGCGCTGGCGCTGCTCGGCACCGTGTTCGTCTATGCCGCCGCGTGCAAAAACAATCCCCAGCCTCTTCCCAGCTTCAACTGGTCGCATCTGATGACGGTGGCGGGCGGGCTCGACCGCGGGTTGGTGCGGCTTGCCTTCGTGCTCGTGCTCCTGGGTTACGGCACCAAGGCCGGTCTGGCGCCCATGCATACGTGGCTGCCCGACGCCCATAGCGAAGCGCCGTCGCCCACCAGCGCGATGCTCTCGGGCGTGTCGCTGAAAATCGCACTGTATGCGCTGCTGCGCTTTCACATCCTCACCACCGCGTGTCTCGATTCGGGTTTCAGCCGACATTTGTTGTTGGCCTTCGGCCTGTTCTCCATGTTTCTGGCGGCGCCGTTCATTCTCGTGCAACGGAACCTCAAACGGATGCTCGCCTATTCGAGCCTCGAACACGTCGGACTCATCTGCGCCGGCATCGGGATGAACACGCCGCTGACCATCTTTGGCGCGCTGCTGCACATGGGCTACCACGCGCTGACCAAGCCGGTGCTGTTCTTCGCCGCCGGCAACATCCATCAGACCTGTCACACACTTCAATTCCGCCTCATCGGCCCCGGCCTCCTGAAAACGCTTCCGGTGACGGTGCTGTTCATGGCCCTGGCCGCCGGCGCCGCGACCGGATTGCCCCCGTTTGGCCTGTTCTTCAGCGAACTCACGGTGATCGGCGGCGGCATGGCAACGGGCCAGGTCACCGCGAGCGTGCTGGTGCTGGTGGCGCTGATCGCGTGTTTCTGTGGCATCCTGCAACAACTCACCCGCATCCTGCTCGGCGCGCCCAAACGCGAGCACGTCAGCGACGCGCGACCAACCGACGGCCTGCCCGCGATGGCGCTGCTGCTGGGCGGCCTGCTGGTATTCAGCGTGTGGTTGCCGGCGCCGGTGCTGCAGGTGATTCAGCAGGCGGCCGGCATCATCGGAGGCAAACCATGGCGCTGATGCTCCTCTTGCTTATCCCGGTCTGCGCCAGTTTGCTCTGCCTGGTCGCGCGCGCGCGCGAGTCGTGGGAGCGGCTGAACCTGGCCGCCTTCGCGCTGCTCATCCCGGTGGCGCTCAAGATCGCCGCCGACGTGATGGAGCGGGGCCCGGTTTCCGCCTTTGACGGGTTCCTCCGCGCGGACGCCCTGAGCGCCCTGGTGATCGGCCTCAGCACGTTCGTCGCGCTGGCTTGCGCGGTTTACGCCGTCGGTTACTTCCGCGCGGATGCGCGCGCGGGCAGAATCACCGATGCGCAATTGCGACATTATTACGTGCTCACGCCGCTGTTCGTAGCGGCCATGTTGCTGGTGGCGCTGGCCGACAATCTCGGCGTCATGTGGGTGGCCACCGAAGGCACCACGCTCGCGTCGGTGTTGCTCGTCACGTTTTACAATCAGAAAACCTCGTTCGAGGCCGGCTGGAAATACATCATGATCGGGAGCGTCGGCATTTCCTTGGCGCTGTTCGGCACCGTATTCGCCTACTACTCGGCGGTGGGAGTGCTGGGGTCGGACACGCATCACGGAATGAACTGGAGCGTGCTGGCGGGCATCGCGGAAAAGTTCGACCGCCGGGCCATGCGGCTGGCGTTCATTCTCGTGCTGCTCGGCTACGGCACCAAGGCGGGCCTGGCGCCGATGCATACGTGGAAACCCGACGCCTACGCCGAGGCGCCGGTGCCCACGGCGGCATTGCTCGGGGCCGGTTTCGTCAACTGCGCCATCTACGGAATCGCGCGCTTCGACGTGCTGGCCGTGAAATGCCTCGGTCCTGAGTTTCCCGGCAGGCTGCTGGCCGGATTTGGCATCGCCTCGATTCTGGTCGCCGCGCCGTTCATTCTCACGCAACGGAATTTTCGCCGCATCCTGGCCTACTCGAGCATCGACCACGCGGGCATCATGGTCGCCGCCCTGGGTTTCGGCGGAAAACTCGGCGCGCTGGGCGCCACGCTGCACATGCTTTTCCACGCGGTGACGAAACCCCTCATGTTTTTCTGTGCCGGCAACGTGCAGCAGCACTTCGCCACGCCCTATTTCCGGAAGGTGCGCGGCGTCATCCGGTCGCTGCCGTGGACGGGCGGGCTGTTTCTGCTGGCGACCCTGGCGGTTACAGGCATGCCGCCGTTCAGTATTTTCCAGAGCGAATTCAACATCCTGAGCGCGGCGCTGGCCGCCGACCGCGGCTGGGCGGCGTTGCTGTTCATCGCGGGCGTCGTGACGATTTTCGCCGGCTTCCTCGTGCACATGGCCAAACTGAATCTGGGCGTGCCCAACGCCGTGCCCAACGCCGAGGACTCGCGCCGCGCCGAGTGCCCGTGGAAACTCGCCGCGATGACACTGGTGACGGTCCTGGTTGTTGTCCTCGGATTCTGGTTGCCCGCGCCGCTGTACCAACTGGTGCAACAAACGGCCCGCATCATCGGAGGCGCAGAATGAACGTTTCACCCACGCTGCAACCGATACTGAACGAACTGATCCAACGCTTCGGCGACCGGCTCGCGACCGTGGACGCACCGCAGCCGAACGAGATTTATCTCCACTCGAAGATGGACCTCGTGTCCGGCTTTTGCGGCCACGTTTACAAGCGGTGGAACGCCCGATTGGTGAGCCTGTTCGCCGACGATTCCCGCGCTGACCAGGGCGTGTTCCACCTTTACTACGTCTTCGCCATCGACGCGGCGCACGGCTTTTTGATCCTGCGGGTGCCGGTTTCTCCGGACAAACCGGAGTTCACTTCGCTGACCAACGCCATACACGCCGTCAACTGGCAGGAGCGTGAAATCCAGGACCTGTTTGGGCTGAAACTGATCGGCCATCCCAACCCGCGCCGCTGCGCGCTGCACGACGACTGGCCGGAGGTCTATCCGCTCCGCAAAGACTTCGACCTGCGCACGAAGCTCCCGCCGTTTCAAGGCGAACGACACAAGTTCCGCGCGGTCGAAGGCGAAGGCGTCTTTCAAGTGCCGGTCGGACCAGTGCACGCCGGGATTATCGAGCCGGGCCATTTTCTTTTCAGCGTGGCCGGCGAGCCGGTTCTTTATTTGCAAATCCGGCTGTTTTACACCCACAAGGGAACGGAAAAGCTTTTCGAGAACATGCCGGTCAATCAGGGCGTGCGGCTGGCGGAAAGCATCTCCGGGGATTCAAGCTTCGCCCACGCGACGGCTTTCTGTCACGCGATCGAGCGCGCCTGCGCCATCGATCCACCGGCCCGCGCCCGGGCGCTGCGCACCCTCTGCCTCGAACTGGAACGTATCTACAATCATATTGCGGACATCGGCGCCATTGCCACCGACGTGGCGTTTGTCGTCGCCAACTCCCATGCCATGCGTCTGAAGGAGCGCGTGTTGCGCGTCAACGAACAGCTCACGGGCAACCGCCTCTTGCGCGGCATGGCCTGCCTGGGCGGAGTGCGCTTCGA
>DASTLJ010000066.1:0-14483 GCA_035715125.1 Verrucomicrobiia bacterium | reverse complement strand
CGCTCCAACCCGTGGTCGGTCTTGAACTTGTGCGCCAGCGAAAGGGAGTTCAAACACATGTCCACGCCCAGCACGGTGCGATGGGCGACAGAGAGGAAGTTCGTCAACTGGCCGGTGCCGCAGCCGATCTCGACGACGCGGGCTTCATAAGGAATCTGTTCATCGAGCAGCCGGGCGTAGAGACTGCGGCCGGCCTTCTCCTGCAAAGCTCGCACGTTGTCCACGTTCTCGTAGTTCGGGAACGGCGTCTTTTCGTAGAACTGCTTGACGATTTCGGTCACGTCGGCGTGGGCAAGTTCCGCGTCGTCGGTGGGGAGGAAGAGGCGCGGGATGCCCTCCTCGACGGCGTAACGAGTGCCGGAAGCCGGGTTGACAGCGTCCTGCTCGGTGACGACGAGCGGCTCGCCTGAGCGCGGGTCGGCCCAAGGGCTGAGGGGATCGGGTTTGGCCGATTGCGCCGGGCTGCGGTCCTGGAAACCCAGCGGTTGCGCGGCCTTGAGCAGCAGGAAGTCCTCGAGCACCAGCGCATCCATTTCGGACTGCATGAATGTGCGGTAAGCCTCTTCCGGCGTGCAAACGATCGGTTCCCACGAGAGGTTGAAGCTCGTGTTGACGATGATTGGGCAGCCGGTCTTCTGGTAAAACTTCTCCATCACCTTGCGGTAACGGCCGTGGCGTTCGTCCACGGTTTGCACGCGGGCACTGTAATCGACGTGGGTGATGGCAGGCACGGAACTGCGGGACACGTTGACCCATTTGAGCAGGTCGCCTTCCTGGCGGAGGCGGTCCTGCTCGGCGGTGGCGTGGGCGTTGCGGTGTTTGTCCAGCACCGGGGCGACCAGGAGCATGTAGGGCGAATCCTCATTGGGCCGCATGCCGAACCACTCGTGAACGCGCTCGCGCAGCACGCACGGCGCGAAGGGGCGGAAGCTCTCGCGAAACTTGATCTTCAGGTTCATCACCGCCTGCATCTTCTTCGATCGGGCGTCGCCGATGATCGAGCGGGCACCGAGGGCGCGCGGTCCGAATTCCATCCGGCCGCTGAACCAGCCGACGACCTTTTCCGAAGCGAGCAGGTCGGCCACCTGGCCGGTGAGTTCCTCTTCGCCCAGCTCTTCGAAGCGGATATGGCGCGACTTGAGAAAGCGGACGATTTCCTCCTTCGTAAAGCGCGGGCCGAGGAGCGAGGCGCTCTGGGTATCGTTCCTGCCATCGGCCTGCCGCAGCCCGCCCAGGTAGTGATGCCAGGCCACCAGCGCCGCGCCGAGCGCGCCGCCAGCGTCGCCGGCCGCGGGTTGAATCCACAGGTCCTCAAACGGTCCTTCCCGCAGCACGCGGCCGTTGGCCACGCAGTTGAGCGCGACGCCACCGGCCAGGCAGAGGCGCTTCATGCCGGTGAGTTTGTGGACATGCCGGGCCATGCGCGACATGATCTCTTCGGTCACGGCCTGGATCGAGCGGGCAAGGTCCATGTGGCGGCGAGTCAGACGCGACTCCGGCTTGCGGGGCGGGCCGCCGAAGAGACCATCGAACGCGGCATTCGTCATCGTCAGGCCGACTGCGTAGTCGAAGTACTTCATGTTCAACTTGAAGGAACCGTCCTCCTTGAGGTCCACCAGTTCCTTTAAGATGAGATCCTTGTAAGCCGGCTCTCCGTAGGGGGCCAGGCCCATGAGCTTGTATTCGCCTGAATTGACCGTGAAACCGGTGTAGTAGGTGAAAGCCGAATAGAGCAGGCCGAGAGAGTGCGGGAACTGCAGCTCGTGCGAGATCTCGACCCGGTTCGACTGGCCAACGCCGAAGCTCGTGGTCGTCCATTCGCCGACCCCGTCGAGCGTCAGGAAGGCGGCCTCCGGGTAGGGCGAAGGAAAGAACGCCGATGCCGCGTGCGATTCATGGTGCTCGGGGAACAGGATGGTTCCCTCGTAGCCCAACTCGCTGGCGATATAGGCTTTCATCCAGATGCGGTCCTTCACCCAAAGCGGCATGGCCTTGAGAAACGACTTCAATCCGGCCGGGGCACAGGCCAGGTAGGAGTGCAGAAGGCGGTCAAACTTGAGGAAAGGCTTCTCGTAAAAGGCAACACACGCCAAATCCTTCACCATCACGCCGCCCTGGCGCAGACAGTAATCGATAGCGCACCGGGGGAAACCCGAGTCGTGTTTGGTGCGGCTGAACCGTTCCTCCTGCGCTGCCGCCACGACCCGGCCGCCTTGGACCAGGCAAGCCGCGCTGTCGTGGTAAAAGGCCGAGATGCCGAGAATACTCGCCCCGCCCGAGGGCTTGGCAGGCAGGTCAGAATTCGAGTTCATTCAGGCACAACATCAACGCGGCCTTTCATTTAAACAAGGCCATCGGTTGAAGGCAAGGTTTCTTGAGGATCCCAGTTACTCCATCGCCGGAATCGTGAAGAAGAAAGTCGCGCCTTTGCCCGGCTTGCTCTCGACCCAAATGCGGCCACCGTGCCGCTCGACGATCTTTTTGCAAACGCTGAGCCCGATGCCCGTGCCCGGGAATTTTTCCTGGGCGTGAAGCCGTTGAAAGACGACAAAGATGCGCTCGAAATCCTGCGGCGCGATGCCAATGCCATTGTCGCTCACGGCCAATTCCCAGACCGCCCCCTTGCGCTGGCAGCCGAGGTGGATCTTCGGCGGCGCTTCTCCGTGGAACTTGAGGGCGTTGCCCACGAGGTTTTGGAAAAGCTGAGTGAGCAGGCTCGGATCGCCTTTCACAGTCGGGAGCGTGTCGAGAGTGACTTCGGCGCCGGCCTTCGCAATGGCGGCCTGAAGGTTGGCCAGGGCGGCGGCGCAGGCTTCGTGGAGGTCCACTTGCTCGAATTCCCCTCCACGCCTGCCGACGCGCGAATAGTCCAGCAGATCCTGGATGAGCTGTTGCATGCGCGTCGCGCCGTCGAGGGCGAAGGCGATGAATTGCCGGGAGTTCTGATCGAGTTTCGAACCCTCACGCTGGCGCAGAAGCGTGAGGTAGCTGGTGATCATCCGCAACGGCTCCTGCAAGTCGTGCGAGGCGACGTAAGCGAATTGTTCGAGATCCTCGTTCGAGCGGCGCAGTTCGGCGGTCCGCTCGAGCACCCGCTGCTCCAGTTCCTCGTTGAGCGCTTTGAGCTCGGCCTGGGCGCGTTCGAGATCGCCAATGTGTCTTTGAAGCGACGCAGCCATGTCGTCAAAACTGCGCGCGAGCTGCCCAAGCTCTCCGGGTCCGGGCACAACGCCGGAGCGCGCGGCCAGATCGCCCTGGCTCAGCCGCCCGGCGGCCTCCACAAGACCGCGCACCTGGCGGAGCACGAAAAAGTCGCCGCCGGTCCACGCCGCGGCGAGCGCCAACCCGGCCACGATGCCGAGGAAGATCAAGTTCAGCCGCATCGTGCGGTGGGCCGCCGCGTAGGCGGATTGCACCGGGATGCCGACGAAGACATGCGCGTCGGGAAGGCCCTTGGTGCGGCTCAGAGCCGTCGACGTGTAGAGCCGCTTCATACCGTCGAGGCCGCGGAAAACGCCGGTCAGCTCGGTGCCTTCGGCCAGAAACTTCCGGAAGAGCGCGTTGGTAATCGTTAGTCCAATCCAGCTCTTGCCCGGATCGGGCGACTGGTAGCGCACCAGAATGGTGCCCTCGCGATCGATGAGGGTGAGGGTGGTGCCCTCGGGCAAATCGGCGCGCGCGGCAAGATGATTGAGCCACTTCAGGTCGAGCGCCGCGTAGACGACCCCGACGAACTTGCCGCCCACGAGCAACGGATGGGCCATGTTGAAGGTGGGCTGGCCGGTGATGTGGCCGGTCTGGTACTCGCCAACGGCGAGCTTGCCAGTGTCACGCGCCAGCTTGAAGTATGTCCGGTCGCTCAGGTCTAGCTGGTTCGTCGCCGGCGTCTTCGCGCTGGCGAAGACTTTTCCTTCGGCGTCCAGTCCGCCGATGTTTGCGTAGATCGGGTGAAGGTGGAGCAGGTTGGTAAAGAGGGCCTGACATTCGGCGGCGCGGTCGGGACGCACCTGCGGAAGCTGGGCCAGCGTGGCCAGGAGCTGGCGAGTGGCTTCGAAGTGCTGTTTCTGCGAGGCCGCCGCCAGCTTCACAACGCGCCGGGCACTGGCCTCGGCGTCGGCGCGCGCCGCGGCGCGCTGCTCAAAGCCGGTGTAGAGCACCAGGCCGAGGGCGGGAAGAATCGCCAGCAGCACCAGCACCAGCAGGCGAACCCGCAACCGGGAGAAGAACGGCGTCCGGCCGTCCCGGGCCTTGTCCTCCGGTGCGCTCATGACGCGGGAAGGCGCGCCGTTTTGAACCAGAACTGCTCGATGGACCGGATGGCCGCCAGGAACTGATCCAGGTCGGCCGGCTTCGGCACGTAACAGTTGGCATTGAGGGTGTACACGCTGAGCACGTCTTCGTCGGACTGCGACGAGGTCAATACGACCACCGGGATGCGCCGCAGTGTATCATCGGCCTTGATTTCGGCCAGCACTTCCCGACCGCTTTTGCGCGGCAGGTTCAGGTCGAGCAGAATCAGGTCGGGCCGCGACGCGCCGTTATGGGCGCCCTGCCGGCGAAGGAAATCCAGCGCCTCGACACCGTCGTCCACGTGCCGCAGTTGGCTCCCGCTGCCGGTCTCGCGCAGCGCCTCACTCACGAGACGCGCGTCGCCAAGATTGTCCTCCACCAGCAGAATGAGCGGCGCGCGCGCCTTCATAACGGGGAATCCGGAGCCTCGGGAACTGTAAAGAAAAAGGTCGCCCCGCGGCCCGGCTCGGACTCGACCCAGATGCGCCCGCCATGCCGCTCGACGATTCGTTTGCAGACGGCCAGCCCGATGCCCGTGCCCGGATATTCCCCGCGGCCGTGCAGACGCTGGAAGATGACGAAAATGCGCTCGAAGTACTGTCGTTCCATGCCGATGCCCTCGTCCCGCACGGCGAAGCGCCAGGCTTTCGGTTTGGGCGTCCGGGGATCGGGGTTGGCCGTGGCGTCGAGGGCTCCGACCGCATCCACCTGCTCGGCGGAAATGTGGAGGACCGGGGGCTTGTCGCCGCGGAACTTGATTGCGTTGCCGACGAGGTTTTGCAGCAGTTGCGTGAACTGGGTGGCGTCACCGAGGATGCGGGGCAGCGGGCCGGCATGGATCCGGGCGTGGCTCTCTTCGATGGCCACTTTGAGGTTGGCCAGGGCGCGTTGGAGCATGGAGCTGGCGTCCAGCGGCGCCAACGGTTTCCCGTGGGTGCCGACCCTCGAGTAGGCGAGCAAATCGTGGATGAGCGTTTGCAGGCGCATGGCGCCGTCGACGGCGAACGCCATGAACTCGCGCGCTTCGGCATCGAGCTTGTCGCGATAGCGGCGCTCGAGCAGTTGCGTGTAGCTGGCAATCATGCGAAGCGGCTCCTGCAGGTCGTGCGAAGCGACGTAGGCGAACTGCTCCAGGTCGGTGTTCGAGCGCTCGAGTTCCTGGGCCTTGAGCGCCAACTCCTGTTCGGCGCGCTGGCGCTCGATGAACTGGCCGATCTGGCTGCCAACGGCAGCCAACAGTTGCAGCAGTTCCTCGTCCGGCTGCTCGATGCGGGGGCTGAAAAACTCGATCACGCCGAGCACTTCGCTGCCCGAGCGTATCGGGAAGCCGAACGCGCCGTGCAACCCCTCGCGAATCGCCACGGGGGCCCGCGGGAAATTGGCATCCTGGACCACATCCCGAATCCACGCCGGCTCGCCATCTTCCCAGACCCTGCCCGGGAGGCCGACACCCCTGGAGAAGGCAAGGCTGCGGGTGTTTGCTACGAATTCGGGAGCGTTGAGCGAGGGGACATGCCAGAGTTCCTGGCAGCGCAACAAGCCGGCCGGCTTGTCGACGATCCAGATGGCGCCGACGGGCCAGCCGAGCGATTCGCAAATTTCTTCAAGAATCTTCGGCGCGGCCGCGTTGAAGGTGGCGGCCTGGGCGAGCACTCGAGCCACGGTGTATTGCACGGCGAGGCGCCGTTCGGCCCGCTTCCGCAGCGTCACGTCGCGCGAGATGCCGAACGTGCCCGCGATCGTGCCGGCCTTGTCGCGCAGGCACTGCTTGGTGGTCGAAACCCACGTCGTCGAGCCATCGGCCCAGGTCTCCTTCTCCTCCCGGCCGACCATCGGCTCGCCCGTGGAAAGAATCCGCTGCTCGTCTTCCAGCGCGCTTCGGGCGTGCTCGGGAGCAAAAAAATCCGCGTCGCCGCGGCCGACCGCTTCCTCGGGGCGCTTGAGGCCGAAGGCGGTTGCCATCGATTTGTTGATCCTGATGAACCGGCTCTCGCGGTCCTTGAAGTAGATATGGTCGGGGATGGTATCCAGGAGCGCGTTAATCATCTCGCGCTCGGCGGCCAGAGCCGCCTCGCTGCGCGCGCGCGCAGCGATTTCCGCCTTGAGGGACTCGTTGCTGCGTGCCAGTTCGGCCGTGCGCCCGGCGACGAGGCGATGCACGCGAGCGCTCCGGCCCAGCGCGGCCGAGAGGTACGCCACAGCCAACCCGGTCATCACCAGGCCGCCGAACAACACCGCCCAATCCTGCCAGGAACGTTGCGCCGTCAGATAGACGGGCGTGGGCTGGCAATGGAGCAGCCAGTGCCGGCCCGCCATGTCGAAGTCGAACCGGGAGCCGATCTCCACCGGTCCGGTGATCTGGCGCCATTCGGGCGATTGGTAAAGCAGCGTGGGCCGTTCCCCGGTGCCAGGCGTCCCGGAATCGACGAGCATCCAGGCGATGCCGCGCAAGTCGGCTTCGCGCAGTTTTTGCAGTGTAACCTGCACAAGCCGGGTGACATCCAGGATTACCGAGGCGTAGCCTGCCAGATTGATCTGACGTTCCTCCGGCGTGGCGTGTGGCAGAAGATTCGTGTAGATGGCGACGAACATGCGGCACGCCACGGTCGTGTTCGTGCCGGCGCGCGCCACGAACGGCAATCCGGCCGCGGGCGCGCCGATGTCGCGCGCGCGCAGCATTGTCGCGGCGTGGTCCGCGTTGGCAGCGAGGTCCAATCCCAGCTCGAGGCGCTCCGTTGGCGGTTCGACGTAAGCAACGGGGAGGTGTTCGGCGCGAGCCGGGGCGCGGACGCGGCCCCCTTGCCCGTCGACGTCGAGAATCTGGTATTGCGGAAAGCCGTCGTTGCGCGCGGTCTGCTCATGCGCCGCGCGCTCCGACGCGGCCACGCGCGGCACCCATTGCACCGCGCCCAACCCGGCCAGCCGCTCGATCGCGTCCTTCGTAAAGCCCGCGAATTCCCTCCGGTCAACGTCCTTGGACGAATAGTAAAACGCGTCCACCGATTGCAGAAAGTGCAGATAGTCCGCCAACTCCCGCTGGAAGGCCGTGTGGGGCACCTCGGCACGGCGGTCGAACTCGGCCTGAAGGCTGCGGTGCTCGACGCGGCGGACGACGAGAAACAGCCCTATCGACAGAATGATGCCCGCGGCGGCGGTGAAAAAGAGCGGCAGGTAATAAGAAGGCTGTCCACTCTCTTCGGTGGCGCGCCGCTCCGAGAGCGCCGCGCTGAAAGGCGACTGGCGGCCCGTGTTCATCCCGCCAGTCCTCCCTCCGGAACCGCGGACACCGGGGCGAATTCGACGCCCACCAGGCAGACGTCATCTTCAAAGGGCCGGCCCGCGGCGAGCCGCTCGGCAGATTCCAAGTCGAAGCCCCCGGCATCGGTTTCCCGGATGAATTCGCGGATGAGCCGGGCGTCGTCGGGATTGTCCTCCACCAGCAGCACGCGCGTCGGCGGGGGTGGCGGTGGCGGCGCGGCGGAGAGCAGATCCGCCGTGGGGGCCGTGTTGGTTTGCGCGTTCGGTTCCATCACTGCCTCGAGGGGTTCACGCGCTCCCAACGCGGGCCGGGCCTACTCTGGCGGGAGTTTGACAATCGTCAGCCAGAAATCCTCGATGGTTTTCACGACCGTCAGGAAGCGTTCGAGATCGACCGGCTTTGGGATGTAGCAGTTGGCATTGAGGTGGTACGCTTTGAGAATGTCCTCTTCGGCCTGCGAAGTGGTCAGAATCACCACGGGGATGCGCTTGAAATGGTCGTCGGCCTTGATCTCGGACAGCACTTCGCGGCCGTCTTTGCGGGGCAGATTAAGATCCAGCAGGATGAGATCGGGGCGGGGGGCGTTGCTGTATTTGCCCTGGCGGCGCAGAAAGGCCAGCGCTTCCTCCCCGTCGGCGAGCCAGGTGAGGTTGTTGCGCACCTTGGCGTCGCGAAGGGCCTCGCGGGCCAGGCGGGCGTCGCCGGCGTTGTCTTCGACCAGCAGGATTTCGATGGGCTTGGATTCGCGCATGGTCAAGGCCGTGTCTGCGGGTTGACCCTCGGATTATGCGCAGGGGTGAGCCGTGTAGCAATGCGAAAGAGGCCCGTGGCCGCACTCCCATTGAATCTGTTTCACCTGCAAGCCCCCATCGCCGACGGGTCCAGATTCAATTCGGGATCGGAGGCGCGGAGGCTGATGCGCGGCGGTTAACGCACCGGAAGGATTACGGTATTCGGGTGGTCAGGGTTTGGCACCAAACGCCCCCCGACGCAATCGACGAACAGGTCAGTGCTTTCCAACGCGGTCTGGCCGATGAGCACTTCATCCCCCAGCACCAGGCAACCCTCGTAGACGGGCCGTCCTTCCAATTCGATCCGGATCGGTTCTGCGACGTCGACTTCCTCGGAGCGCCCGTCCGCATCCCGCACCCGTTTCCGAAAGGCGCTGGCAAGGCCCAACTGCTCCTTCAGTTCGAGGGGGATTACACACTGGATTGCGCCCGTGTCCACCATGGCCTCGACCTCGGCAGAGCGGACCTGCTCGGGCTTGATTGCGCCTCGCCGGGCATTGCCCTCGTCCACGGCGTTGGTCAGCCGCACTTTGACGCGCACTTCGCCCATCTCCTCATCCTTCAGCGGGATGCCGGCCCAAACGTGTATCAACCGACGGTTTCTTTTCATCGCTGGCCATTACTCTAGCGCGAATCGCGTTCAATTAAACTTGTTTTTCCTGTAGGCCCCCATCGCCGGCGCGTTCGGATCCACGCTCATGCGGTCGTCGAGGCCGCCAATTCGCCGGTGAGCTGCTCAATCTGTGCCTGCAAGCGGCGCATTTCCTCAAGCGGACCTTCAGCCATCAGAACGAACATCCTCGGGTTCCTGGGGAGCACCTCCGTCCGCAAATGGCGCAGCGCATCGTTCATCAACTCCAACATCTCGATGGTCTGGGCGAGGCGTTCGGCTTCTTTGCTCATAACTCGATTCGGTCGCCCTCGTTTTCGCGCAGCTCACGCCGGCTCTTGCGCATCCTCAGCCAGTTCATGGAACCGGATAAACTTCATGTCGTCGCCGGTGCCGCCGCCATCTCTGCCGTCAGTTGCTCAATCTCGGCCTGAAGGCGGCGGATTTCCTCCAACGGGCCTTCGGCCAGGATGGCGAACTTCCTGGGTTGGCCAGGCAAACACTCGCTCCGCAAGGCGGCGAGAGCTTCGTTTATCCTTCCTAGTTGTTCCACGGTCTGATCGAGGATGGCTTCTTTGTTCATAGTACCAATCGCACAAGTCCCTTCCTTAAGCCGGGTGCCTCGCGCACCAAGCTGAAGAAATCGACGTAGGTCTTGTACACCGCACTGTCCCGTTCCGCAATGATGACATGTTTCCCTGAAAGCCACCAAACTGCTGGCGAATCTCATCAGCCATCGCGGCGTGGACGCCGGGCGGCAGCAGTCCATCCGCATTAAGAGGTGGAATTGGCATTGCGCCGCTGTTCGGCCTCAGTTGAATTTGTTTTTCCTGTAAGCCCCCATTGCCGGCGCATTCGGATTCGCCTCGGGGCCGAAATAACGGAGGCACACCAGTGGCTCGGTCTCGCTGGTGTTCTCGAAGGTCACGCCGGCATTCGCGCCGTCATCGGTGCAGAAATACTCGTCCTCGGTCAGTTCATGGAAGCGGATCAGCTTGGGCGAGTTCAAGAGTTGGCCATTGATTTTGCCCGAGCCTTGAACACAGACGAGACCGTAGGCGCCGGAGTCCTTGATCGTCGCCTGGACGCCCGGCTCGACAGTGAGTTCCTTTGCGCTGAAAAGCTGTTCGCCTTCGATCTTCCCGTAAACAATCCAGCGATCCACGAAGCCCTCCTTGCGCGTGTCGGCCACGGGCACGGGTTCGAGATAGTGGTTGGCTTTGAAGTGCTCGTCGCTGTTTCCGGGCCAGTCGAGCTGGTTCACGATAAAATCGAGGTCCTTGTGCTTGCTCTTGGGCATGTCTTTCACGAGCAGGCTCCACGGGACGTAGCGCCCTTCGACCATGCTCTGATACATGCCAAAAACGTCGCTGCCCCACTGTGGCTCGTAGGTGCAAAGGCTCCCGGGCGCGTGCAGGATGCACGGCGGGATGAGCCAGCCGGTGCCCGGCTTGAGGCGATAGGCGCGGCTGAGATCCAGGATGCCATTGTCGCCCTTGTTCCAATCCTCGAGGCACTTCCTGACCTGGCCCTTGGTCGTGCCCGGCTCCAGGCCCATGAAGGTATAGGGGTAATTGTTTCCGACGTTGTTGTGCTGCGGGGGGAAGTAGTAGCTCTCAGGCTTGCCTTCCTGGCCGACGAGTCTGGCCTGTTTGGCGCTCTGGTGCATGTGGTGGGGAATCGGCCCCATGTTGTCGAAGAACTTCGAATAGACGGGCCACTTCTTGTATTTGCTCCAAATCTTCTTCCCGATGAGCGTCGCGCCGCACTCGGCCACGGCCTGCCGCAGTGTGAAACGGGAGTTGCCCACCACGCAATAGCTCAAGCCTTCGTCGGGCACGCGGCCTTCGTTGGCGGCTTCGGTGGTGGACGCGAACCAGCGCTCGTCTATGCCGCCGCGATTGGCGCCATACGCGTAGGTGTCATCGGGGTGCAGCTTGAGGCGCAGTCCGGGCTGGAGGAAGGAGCGCGGCACCCACGCGGGCGCCAGGCGGAGCAGGCCGCCGGTGGCGCTGAGTTCGGCTTCGACTTTGGACCGGACGTCGCGGGTGAGGGTCGTGAGCTGGCGGACGGTGTTCATCGTGGGATCTGTGCGTAGAAGCGTGAAGGGTCAAGCGTGATGCGTGATGCGTGGTGCGTGAAAGCGTGATGCGTGATGCGTGGTGCGTGGTGCGTGAAAGCGTCAGTCTCTCACGGTCGGCGGCTGGTGATTCGGCGCCGCGGCCCACGCGGCGCCGGGTCGGCGTTCGCGCCGGTCATCCCGCATGGCACTCACATTTCTTTCGACCCCTGAACAAGCGAGCGGGGAGGAAAAGGATCGCCCGAACCAACGCGAACAAAGCTTGCACTATCATGGCGACAAGCCGGAGTGGCAACGACACCAGCCAGACAATGGGCAACAGAATCAACGCCAGCAACGCCAACGGCCAGGAGAGCACGAACAAGATGCACCATGCGATGAACAGAATCAGGATTTTCATAGGCCAAAAGTTGGACTGCACCTGCCTTACTTGAGCTTCCCCAGCGCCTCCTTGATGGCGTTGAAATTCGGCAATTCCTTGGGCGTCGGCGTCTGTTCGCTGTAGCGCACAACGCCCTTGCGGTCGATCACGAAGGCCGCTCGCGCGGCGACTGATCCCAGCCCGATGAGATCGTCCAGCAGCACGCCGTAGGCCGCGGCGGTTTTCTTGTTCAAATCGCTGGCGAGTTTGATGCCGATTTTTTCCTTTTGCGCCCACGCCTCCTGCGAAAAGGGGCTGTCCACGCTCACGCCGATGACGTCCGCGCCAAGGCTGGAATAGGCGTTGAGGCCGGAGGTGATGTCGCACATCTCCTGCGTGCAGACGCTGGTGAAGGCGAGCGGAAAGAACAGGAGCACGGTGTTCTTTGAGCCGACGTTGTCGCTGAGCTTCACGTCCACCAGGCCGGAGGCAGTCTTGGATTTCAGGGAAAAGTCAGGGGCTTTGGAACCGATGGGAATTGCCATAATCGTGATCAGTTGAGTTGTTAGATGTCGATTAACCGATCCGGTATATAGTGGGGGTTCCGGCGCGTGTCAATTCCTCCTCCGGCCGAGTCGGCAGGGCGCAGTCAAGATTGGAGCGCGGACAGCTTTGTCCGCGCGGCCCTGCCTTCAGCTCAAATCCGCGCGGACAAGGCTGTCCGCGCTCCCACTCCTCAACGCGCCGGTCTGGTAACCGGCGTTCCCGGCCGACGCGCTCCGCGCGGTCGCACCGCGCCGGCCGGCGCCGGCGCCACCAGCGGCTGCACCCAGGCCACTTCGACCTCGTTGGTCGCGTATGGATTGGCCTTGAGTTTCGTCGAAATCACCTTCGCCCGGACGTAAAGCTCGTCCCCGTGCAGGGTGTAGTCCGCTTGCGTTCCTCGCACCTCGCCCAGCACGATGCCAATCTCCGAGCTGTAAATGCGCGTCACAGGGAGCGGGCTGTTGGTGAGCTGCGCGCTGTTGGTGGGCGGCGGCGCAGGGCGGCTGGACGGGTCGAACCCGCGCAGCGTCCCGATAAATTGCGTGGTGTATTCCACGCCCGGCTCGGGGTCGATTTCAATGCGCAGCCGGTTCTTCGTCCGCTCGGCTTGTTTGAGCGTCACTCCAGTTGACGCGTAGAAATCGCCTGCCTCCATCGCGTCCACGATCGAGGCCGCGCTCAATCGCTGGGCGCGGACCACGACCCAGCCCCGCCCGGGATTGGCGTTCGTCAAACCGAACCGTTGGTAATGATGCGCATCATCCACGGCCAGGCCGTAGAGCGGCCCAAGATTCAGTTCCGTCAGGCGGAACGCCAGCAGGATGTCCCACATTCGTTCGACGCTCGCATGATTTGCGTCGCCATCATTGCGCACCGACGGATGGCCGTTGTAGATCTCGAAGAACTGTTCGCCCCGCACTTGCATCAGGTCTTCGGCGGTGAGGGACCAGCCGAAGTTGGGATGGTTGATGTGCGGAAACATCGGCAGGCGGGTGCGGCGGCGCTGGGCCAGCACGGCGTCGATATTGCGCTGCACGACCTCGATCACGTTCGAGCCGTGGCGCGGCTTGATCCGGTCGCGAAGGTTCGTCGCGTTCAGGTGGATTTCATGCTTCTGGAACTTGTCGGTGATCTCCTCGCTGGGAATCATCAGGAACCGCTGGCGTTCCTCGAGACCTCGGCGGAACTCGGCCAGCGTGTGGAGCCGGACTTGCGGGACACGGTTGGTGGAGAGGCGTTGGCGCAGCCGGTTCGTGCCGTGGCGGGCGATGAATTTCTCGAGCGTGGCCTCGCGCAGCCGGTTGGTCACCGAGATCCATTTGTCGCCTTGCTGGACGATGTTGTGGTCGGACAGGGCGAGGAAGTGGTAGCCGTTGGTCTTGTACCACTCGGCGATCATTTCGGGGAAATCGTCGCCGTCGCTCCAGAACGAGTGCGTGTGCAGATTGCCCTTCCACCAACGCGCCGGCTCCGCGCCGGAGGCGGAAGCGGCAAGCCAAAGCGCCGCCCAGGCCAGGCACGACGTACCCATCCACCGACCCCATTGGAATCGCATGACCAAATCGTAAAACGTAAAACGTAAATCGTAAATCGTAACCGGGCTTGAACTTGGGGCATCTCAGATCGTTGATTAGGATTAAGATTAAGATTAAGAAAAATTCCAGCGCGCCATGATTCGCCAGCCGAAACCGCCCTCTGCCTCCCTTCGGTCGCGCGCGGGCAAGTTTTTGCGCCGCGCCGCGGGTCTCCTCGGCATTCTCTACTTGGTTCTCTTGATTCCCGCCCCTGAACCTGCGCCGAACCGCAACATCGACCAACAGCCGTTCGCGTGGAACCAGGACCAATTCTGGGCGGACTTGGAGGCGCGCTTCGTGCATGCGCGCGCGGCGGGTTGCGACATGCTCGCCGAGAGCACGGCCGGCGCCCACGCCCGAATCTCGCAAATGCTCGACGAGATTTCCCGGCAGTCGTTGCCACCCGATGACGGGCGCTTCGCGGCGCTTGAAACCAACCTGTTCCATCTGGCCCCGCTCATTGCCGCGTGCCCGGCCCGCCTGGACGACTTCGTTTCGCTGGCCAACCGCACACGCTCGGAACTGAAAAAACAGTCGCGTTCGTGGAACATGAACTCCGCGGCCGCCCGGCGGCGCGTTTACCGTCTGCTGTTCGGAACGCGAATGGCGTTGGAAGAAATCCTGTTGCAAGCGCCGCCGGGATCGGCGGGGACCGAACTTGTGCTCGGCGACGACGCGCCTTCGCAAACGCCGTCGGCCGCCGTGCGCGGTGTGAAGCTGCACAGCGGCGACATTCTTCTCTCACGTGGCGGAGCGCCGACTTCGTCGCTCATCGCGCGAGGCAACGACTATCCCGGCAGCTTTTCCCACGTCGCCCTGGCGCACGTGGACGCCAGCACCGGGCGCGCTTCGATGATCGAGTCGCACATCGAGGGCGGAGTGGCCATCACTCCAATCGACGATTACCTGGCTGACAAGAAGCTCCGCATCCTGTTGCTGCGCCTTCGCCCGGAATTGGCCGCGCTCAAGACC
>DASTLJ010000065.1:0-7212 GCA_035715125.1 Verrucomicrobiia bacterium | reverse complement strand
TGGAACGGATGCAGTTCCGGGTTCCGAGTTCCGAGTTTTTCGCGATCGACAATCAACCCGGAACTCGGAACTCGGAACCCGGAACCAGGAGGGGTTGGACCATTGATGCTTTGAGGCGAAGCAAGCGCGTGCGGCTCATCCCGCTTTAACGCTTCAACGCTTGAACGATTTAACGATGCCTCAGTCCGCATACCGATACTCCCTCCGGCCCAGTCGCGTCTGGAAACCGCGCCCTAACAGCCAATACGGCGCGACGAGCAACGCGGCGCACACGAGCCAGCGCGCGCCAGGGTTCCAGCCTTCCCGAAAAGTAAAATGCCAGATGCCGGCCACGACGACGTTCGCCAGCGCCATGGGCAACAGGAATTTCCACGCCAGGTTCATGAACTGGTCCGCGCGCAGGCGTGGAATCGTCCCGCGCGTCCAGATGAAAAACGCCAGGAGCACGAAAAGCTTGCCGAAGAACCAAAGCCACGACGGGATAAAATCCAGAAACGTGACCGGCGCCGTCCAGCCGCCCAGAAACAGCGTGATGCCCAGGCCGCAAATCGAGAACAGGCCGAGGTACTCCCCGAGAAAGAAGAGCGCGAATTTGAACCCGCTATACTCCGTAAAATATCCCGCGATCAGTTCGGACTCCGCCTCAGGCAGGTCGAAGGGCGTGCGGTTGGACTCCGCGGCGGCGGCCACAAGGAAGAGAAGGAAGCCCGCCAATCCCCAGGGTGTGAAGACGTGCCATTGGTGCAGGAACCCCCACAGCACCTGCTCCTGCCGTGCCACGATGCTCACCAACGAGAGCGACCCGGCGAGCATCACCACCGTGAGCGAGGAGAGGATCAGCGGCACCTCATAGGAGATCATCTGCGCGATGGCCCGCATCGCGCCCAGGAGCGAATACTTGTTCCGACTCGACCAGCCCGCCATGAACACACTCAATTCCGTCGCCGCGCTCACTGCAAAAAAGAACAGGAGCCCCGTCTCCGCTAAATCGATCGCGACCATGTTTCTGCCGAAGGGCAACACGGCATACGCCAGCAGGACCGGAATGACCAGCGCCAGCGGCGCCAGGAAATGCACCACCCGATCGGCGGCCCGCGGCACGATGTCCTCCTTAGTCAGCATCTTAAGACCATCGGCCACCCACTGGCCAAAGCCGAATAACCGAATCTTGGTCAGCGGAATGCCGACGCGGTTTGGTCCGAACCGGTTTTGAATTCGCCCCAGCGCTTTGCGCTCGATCACCGTCACGATCCCGAAAAGCAGCGCGAACACGCCGATGATCATCCCGATGCTTACAAGAATCGACAGCCACGGCTGCACCGTCGTTGGGAACCAACCCACAACCGTGTGTTTGGCCGTCACGAAAATCTGGTCGAGCGTGTTCCCCATAGTTCGAATCTTCAAATCCAGCGGCACCCGGCGCGCGAAGCGCGCCAGCGCAACACGACCGGCTCCGTTGAATCCTCGCGCTGCCGCATCATGTCTGAACGAGTCTCGCCGCGCACGCGCGGAGTATTGCCAAAGCGTCCAGTCCGTTTCAAGGGCCAGCATCATCTCACGTGTTCACTCGTCTTCGCACACTTGGCTCCGCTCCGCCGCTCTGCTTAACTTTCCCCAATGACGTTTCGCACGCTCGTCCGCCGCAGCCTGCGCTTCCACTGGCGCGGGCACCTGGGCGTGCTGCTCGGCGCGGCGGTCGGCAGCGCGGCGCTCATCGGCGCGCTCGTCGTAGGCGATTCGGTGCGCGGGAGCCTGCGAGAGCGGGCGCTGGAACGGCTGGGGTGGGTTCAAACCGCAATGGAGGGAGGCGACCGTTTCTTCCCGCAAAAGCTCGCCCAGCGGGTTGTGCCCATCAACCGCGCTGTTCCTTTCGCGCTGAATTCGCCGCCGAATTCGTGGAACTACGACGCGGTGCTGAAACTTCCCGGCACGGCCAGCCGGCAGGATGGCACCGCGCGCGCCAATCAGGTGAACGTCCTCGGCGTGGGCTATTGGAGTTTTTGGCAGAGCACGCGCGTGACAAACGCCCTGCCTGCCTTCGCCCTGATTCCCAAAGGCAGCGTCGTGCTCAACGAGGCGCTCGCAGCGCAGCTTCACGCGCGCACCGGCGATGTCATCGTGCTCCGCGTCCACAAGCCCACGGCCCTGTCGCGAGATGTGCCAATCACTCCGCAAAACGATGCGAGTGTGGCGCTGCGCGTGAAAGTCCACGGCATCGCGACCGCCGCCTACATGGGTAATTTCAGTCTGCGCGCCGGGCAATCGCCGCCGCTCAACGCCTTCCTGCTCGTCAATGACCTGGCGCCCGCCGCCGGCCTGCCGGACAAGGCGAATCTGATTCTTGCGGGCGACTTCAGGTCGTCCCAGGACGCCACGCCATGGTTCACCCGGTGGTGGCGCCGCTTGCGCCCACAAAGAGGAGCAAGAATCCTACCGACAAAACAGGTTGCGTTCGCCGACGCGCGCATGGCCTGGCAATCTCATCTGGAGGATTTTTCCCTGAGCCTCCGTGCCTTCACCAATCAGCCGGTGCTGGAATTGCGTAGCGAACGTATCTTCCTCGAACCCGCGGTTGCTGCGGCGGTCTTCTCGCCGGAGACGAACCGTCCGCCAGCCGAGCCACTCCCATTGCGGGCCGTTGCGTTGGGTGGCTTCCGTCCGCCGTCCACCAACTCCGTCAGTCCTCAACAGGTTGCGTCCCTGGCCCGCCCGATCCTGACCTACGTCGTCAACCAGTTCCGCGCCGGCGCGAACACGACGCCTTACTCGATGGTCACCGCCGCCGGGCCGCCGTGGACGCCGCCCGATTTGCGCGACGACGAAATTATCATCAACCAATGGCTCGCCGACGATCTCCGACTCAAGCCGGGCGACGCGCTTGATCTGACTTATTACCTTGCCGAATCCGGCCCGCACCTGGTCGAGCGCACGAATCGGTTCCGCGTCCGCGCCGTCGTGCCGTTGAGCGGGATTTACGATGACCGCACGCTCATGCCGGAGTTCCCCGGGCTGGCGAAGGCTGAGAGCACGCACGATTGGGACGCCGGCTTCCCGCTCGTCCACAAACTTCGCGACCAGGATGAAAAGTATTGGAAGGAACACCGCGGCACGCCCAAGGCATTCGTCACGCTGGCCGCTGGGCAAGCGATGTGGGGCAACCGATTCGGCAACCTGACCGCCATTCGTTTCCCCGTGCCGGCCGGTCAGGATGCCGAGAGCTTCCGCGCGGCGGTGGAGCGCAGTCTCTTGCTGAACATCGACCCCGCTTCGTTCGGGCTGCGATTCGAGCCGGTGCGGGCGCAGGCGCTGGCCGCGGCGGAGCAGGCGCAGGATTTCGGCGGGTTGTTCCTCGGGTTCAGTTTATTCCTCATTGTGGCGGCGCTCATCCTCATGGCGCTGTTGTTCCAGTTCGGGCTGGAGCAGCGCACGAGCGAGACGGGCACGCTGCTGGCGCTCGGTTTCAAGCCGCGGCAGGTGCGGCGGCTGTTGCTGCGCGAAGGCGTGGTGGTGGCGTTTCTCGGCGGCGCGCTCGGGGCGCTCGGCGGCGTTGGCTACGCGAAGGGCATGCTGCACCTGCTCACCACGCTCTGGCGCGATGCGGTGGGTGGGAGCGCGCTGCAGTTCCACGTCACCGGCGCCACGCTGGCGATCGGGCTGTTTGCGAGCGTCATCGTGTGCGCGGCGACGATCTGGATCGTGCTTCGCCGGCAGGCGAGAAGGCCGGCGAGGGAGTTGCTGAGCGAAGGTGGACTCGAGCTTGCCGGCGAGGCCGCAGCCCATAATGGAGCGGGCGACTCCGCCCGCTACAGTCCGCCGGGCGACTCGCCCGGCGAGCGAGTCGCTCGCCGGACTGAGGCAGGCGAGTCGCCTGCCCCACTACGGGTATGGGCCGCGTTGAGGCGAGGCCGGGCCTTGTGGGTCGCGTGCGTGTTTAGCTTTGGCGCACTGGCCTTCCTCGCCATTTCAATGGCCGGAGAAGACAGGGCCTCGGCGCCGATGTTCTTCGGCGCGGGCGCGCTGTTGCTGGTCGCGGGATTGGCGGGTGTGTCGGTGTTGCTGACGGCGCTGGACCGGAGCGAGGCGGGGCAGAAGCTGTCGCTGTTGGCTCTGGGCTTGCGCGGCTGCACGCGGCGTCGGTTGCGCAGTCTGGCCAGCGTCGCGTTGCTGGCGTGCGGCAGCTTCCTCATCGTGGCCGTGGGCGCCAACCGGCTCGACGCGGGCCGCGACGCGATGAAGCGTCTTTCAGGCACGGGCGGCTTCGCGCTGTTCGGCGAGTCCACGCTGCCGATCGTGCGCGACTTGAATACGAAGGCCGGCCGCGAGTTCTACGGGCTGGACGAAGAGACGATGCGCGGCGTGAGCGTGGTGCCCTTCCGCGTGCGCGACGGCGATGAAGCGAGCTGCCTGAACTTGAACCGCGCGCAGAAGCCGCGGCTTTTGGGGGTAAAGCCGGAATTGCTGGCGGAGCGAGGGGCGTTCACGTTCGCGACGGTGTGGAAGGGTTTGCCGGCGGACAAGCCGTGGGAGTTGCTGCGGAGCGCCGAGCTCCCGCTCGGCGCGAATCCAACTTCTGAAACGCGCCGAGCAGGAGCTCGGCGCTCCGATGACGCCATTCCCGCCATCGGTGACGCGGCTTCGATTCAGTGGGCGCTGGGAAAGAAGCTTGGGGACACCCTCGATTACACCGACGAGCGCGGGCAGTCCTTCAAGGTGCGGCTGGTCGCTGGCGTGGCGAACTCGATTCTTCAGGGCAATCTCATCATCGACGAAGCGGAGTTCCTGCGCCGATTCCCTGGAGAGGCCGGCCATCGAATGTTTCTGATCGACACCCCGTCGAACGACCCGGCTGCGGTCGAGCGCGTCTCGGCGGCCTTGAGCCGGGCGTTGCAGGATGCCGGACTGGAACTCACGCCGGCGACCCGGCGGCTGGCGGCGTTCAACGCGGTGCAGAACACGTATCTCAACACGTTCCAGGTGCTCGGCGGGCTCGGCTTGCTGCTCGGCAGCATGGGGCTGGGCGTGGTGGTGTTGCGCAACGTGCTCGAGCGGCGCGGCGAATTGGGCCTGCTTCAGGCGGTGGGCTTCACCCGGCGCTCGATCCGCTGGCTGGTGTTGAGCGAACACGGCGGACTGCTGGCGCTCGGGCTGGCGATCGGGATTGTGTCAGCGCTGCTGGCCATCGCACCGGTGTTGCTGGCGCCGGGAGCGCGTTTGCACGCGACGGCGCTCGGCCTCACGCTGGCCGGCGTGCTGGCGAGCGGACTGGTGTGGACGTGGCTGGCTATCCGGCTGGCGCTGCGCGGGAAACTTTTGGATGCGTTGAGGAATGAGTGAACGTGTTGCGTGATGCGTGGTGCGTGACGAATTCAACTGCGCTCCAACCGCTACTTGACGCACCACGCACCACGCATCACGCATCACGTATCACGAGATTGAGCAAACCATGACCCAATACTTCACCTGCCTTTTACTCGCCGGCGCAGTCTCCACCTTCGCCGCCGACCCGAAGCCCGTTTACGAAAACAATTTCGAGAAGGCCGCCGTCGGCAACGCGCCCGACGACATGCTCGTGCTGGACGGCGCCTTCGCGGTGAAGGAGGAAGGCGGAAACAAGTTCCTCGAACTGCCGGGCGCGCCGCTCGATACATTTGGCGCGCTGTTTGGGCCGACGGAAACCAACGGACTGGCCGTCTCCGCCCGCGTTCACGGCACGAGCAAGGGGCGTCGGTTTCCGACGTTTGGCGTGGGGCTTAACGGCGTCGGCGGCCATCGACTGCTGGTCTCGCCTGCCAAGAAACTGTTGGAGCTTTACAAAGGCGATGAGGTGCTCGCGACCGCGCCGTATTCCTGGGTGTCGGACTCGTGGACGCTGCTCCGTCTGCAAAGCCGCAAGACGAAGGACGGTGAATTCAAAATCGAGGGCAAGGCGTGGAAACAAGGCGACGCCGAGCCGAAGGAGTGGCAAATCACGCACATCGAAAAAGCCGAAACGCCCGCCGGCCGGCCCAGCCTGTGGGGAAACCCGTACGCGGGCACGGCGATTCGGTATGACGATTTGCGTGTGACGAAGGCGGAGTGACGAAGGGAGAGGAGGTATGAGGTATGAGGTATGAGGTATGAAAGAAAAACCAGAAGATGGCCATCGCGTGACGCCTCCGTTCATACCTCATACCTCATACCTCGACGGCGCAGTGCCATTGAACCAAGTTTATCATGGCCCACTTTCGACGCAGAAAGCTGATCGTCGCCGGCGCTCTCCTGTTGTTCGTTGGTGCATTCGCCGCGTACGTATTCTGGCCGCGTCCGGACGAACTGGCCCGGTGGAAGGCGCAGATGCGCGCGCGCGGCGAAAAGTTTTCCCTGGCCGAAGTCGCGCCGAAATTTTCGCAGGAGAAACTCGACTGGGCGAAGCAACTCCAGCCCGTAGTCAATGGCATCCTCACGCACCCGGTCCCGCCGGGCGCGGTCGACATGATGATTTCCGCCACCCCCGGTTACGCCGTGCCGGCCTGGCAGCGGCCGTTCGCGAACGAAACGGCCAAGACGAACCACACCTGGGAGGCGCTCGAGGAACAACTGGCCAGGTCGGCCGACGCGATTCATCAGTTGCACGAATTGTTGCGCAACATCCCCGCCGGTTCGCCAGCCGATTACTCGGACGCAGTCAAACTCGGCTCCAGCATTAATCTCGTCGCCCTCCGCAAAGCTGCGCAAAGCCTGTCGCTGGCGACGCTGAACGATCTGCACCGGGGCTCGCTCCCCTCCGCGCTGACCAACCTGCACACCCTGATCGCGCTCACGCGGGCGCTGGAGGAGGGAGGCTTGCTCGTCGATCAGATGATTCGTGTGGCGATTGCGGGCCTGGGCGTCGCCGCGACGTGGGAGGTGTTGCAGGCGCCCGGCTGCGATGACGCGCAACTCGCCGGGCTCGACGCCGCGTGGTCGCAAGACCAACTGGTCAAGCGGATGGCGCTGACTTTCGAGATCGAACGGGCCTGGGCCTCGGAACTCTACCAGTACGCGCGGACCAATCAGGGCGGTTTAAGCCCGATCTTCGGTGGACCCTCGGGCGGCGCGGGGCAGGTGTTCAAAGACAAGGTCTACACGCCTCTCTGGCAAAAGGCGTGGTCGAAGCAGGACGAGCTGCTCTACCACCGCGCGATGCAACCCATCGGCGAGGGGATTCGCGACGCCGTCACGAACCGCTCCTGG
>DASTLJ010000064.1:0-6376 GCA_035715125.1 Verrucomicrobiia bacterium | reverse complement strand
TACGAATGCGCTGCAACCTTTTCTGCTTCCCCTTGAATTCTGAGCGCCTGCCCTTCTGCTTCAGCGAGAATCTTGGCACTCTCGGCGTCGGCCCTGCCTCGGATCGCGCTCGCTTGGACCGTCGCATTGCTCTCGATTTCGCTCACCTGCACTTCGCGGTCGGATTCCATTCGCGTAAAGACCTGCTTGGTCACGCTCTCAGGCAAACCCATCCGCTCGATGCCGAGGAAGGCGATGTTCAGGCCGTTCGTGATGGAACGGCATTCGGCCTGGAGTCGCGCCTGAATCTCCTGCTCGATCTCGACGAACTTGAGTTGCTTTTCGTCGGTCGAAACGAAGTGCGAAAACGGATGCTTGCCAATGACGCCCGAGTAGGCGTTGCGAATCATTCCTTCGAGGTTGTGGCCGGCCTTCTCAATGGCCTGATCCGGGTCGCTGCTGAACCGGTTCAACACGGTCTCGGCGTCGTCGATGCTCCAACCAACATACACGGACAGCAGCATGGACCGCTCGTCGCTCGTGAACACCTGCTCGAAGGCGCTACGGTGGACCTGGATGCGTTTGTCGAATTTATGCACGCCCTGGATGAGCGGGAGGCGGAAGTGCGGGCCAGGCCCCGCTGTGCGGCTAACGCGCCCGAACGTAGTGACGACCGCAACCTCGGTGGTGCGGACCTGGAAGACGAACAGCATCGCCAGCACGACCAGCGCCAGCACGGTGGCAATTGCGAGGGTGATTCGGTTTTGTTTCATGTGAGGAGCTTCACTTGGGCTTTGGAGTGGGCAACGGCTGATTGAGGAGGTCATCAGCCCGGATCTTGTCCTCCAGGTTCAACTGGAGAATCTGCGAGTTTGTGCCCAGGACGATGAACTTCCGCGCGCCGCTGCCGCCGCGGGCCATTGCCTGGAGATACGCGCGCTGGGAATAGACGTCCGGGGACGCATGGTAAGCCGTGACTTGGTTGGTGAACAACGACTCGGTGGCCATGGCCACGGCCACCTTATTGGTGCTTTGGGCGGCGGCATTGAGGCGGCGGCGCGTAGCGTCCGAGCTGGCAAGGGCGTTTGTGCGAGTCGCGTAGGCGCGGGCTTTGCGGATGTTCGCCTCGCGCTGCTGTCGGGCGGCCATCACCTTCTCGTAAGCCGCGCCGACCTGCACGGGCGGATGCACGTCCTGCAGGCCGACGAAAAGGACCTTCGCGCCGAGCTTCAACTCGTCCGCCCGCGCCTGGATTCGCCGGCGCAACTCCTCGCCCGCGGTGAATCGCGCGGTGGACATGATCTCGTTCACGTCCACACCGACGAGGTAGCGGGATACTTCCCGCGTCGCGATTTCCTTCAGCAACGTGCCAGCGTCGGCGTAGTTGTAGGCCCAGTAGTGCAGGTTCGTGATTTGGAACTGCACGGGCACGCCGACGGAGAGCAAATTGACCGGCGGCGCCCGGCTCGCGTTGGTCGAGCGGTCGTCGACCCGCTCGCGGCTGGCGACGAGGAGATGAAACTCATTCTTCACATGGGACACGGTCCAGAGCACGACTTCCGGCTCCTTTTGCTCGCCTTCCTGTTCTTCATGCTCGAAGCCCACGTTGAAAGTCTGGATCTCGTGCGTGCGGTAGCGGTGGACGCGGTCCACGGGCCAGAACCATTTCACGTGGAAACCGGGGCTGAGAATCTCGCGCCCGGGGACCGGCCTGCCCCAGCGTTCGAGCAACGCCTGCTCGCCCGGCCGCACATACACCATGCACGTCGAGAGTGCGAGGATGGCGAAGTAGGCCATACCCAGCGCGACCGCCGAGCGGCGCAGGAACTGGTAAAACCACGTCTCCGACACCTTGAAGCCGAACTGGTAATCCAGTGTGCGCTCGACCGTGGTGAAGACGCCTTCGGGATGACTGAGCAGGGTGACGAGCCGGCTCTCGTACAACAGGCGCGCCGCCCGGCCTTTGACGCGCGGGCGGTAAATCTCGAGCAGGAGCGACAGGAGGTTCTCCACCGCCAGCACCCCGAGCAACACGCAGAGCGCGCGGGCGAGGAACAGGTCCACGGCCGGCCGCTCGAAGTAGGTCGCGGCGATGGCGGCGACGTTCAGCGCCAGCAGATACGAGCCGAGCAACAACGCGCTGGCGCCCGGATTGAGCAACCGCTGGCCCTGGAGGCGCGCCAGGCCCGACGCATACTGGCCGAGCAGGAACAGCACCAGGGTCATCAGCCCGAGGATGGGCATGGCGACGAGCGGGTTCTTGATTTCGGCCCCGGCCGGCAGGGATCCCAGCCAGCGCCAAAGCCCCCAGCACGCCCCCGCTTCGAGCAGCAGAAGTAGCATCGTGAAACCGGGAACGAAATATTTCTCGAACTGTTCGCGCGAGCGCCGCGCTTGGAACGCTTCGGCTTCGCCCGTGTTGAACAGCGTCGAACTGCCGGCGGCGCCCTTGGTCACTTCGTCGAACTCCAGCTTCTCCAGGCGCTCGCGATCCTCGAGCCGCATCTGGAACCAACTGACCGCGCTCACCAGCACGCCCAGCCCGAAGAACAGCGACGTGACCAACCCGGCCTGCGACTGGCAGGCGCGCGCAACGGCGAAGGCGCCTAATCCCACCGCGAGCAGCGCGACGAGATTGATGACTCCGTGTTTTTGGGCCGTGCGTTCCATGGTCAGGACGTTGGACTGATGGAGTGGTGGAGTGTTGGAGTATTGGAGTGCTGGAGTAATGGAGTATTGGAGTGATGGAGTGATGGAGTGTTGGAGTTCCAATACTCCATCACTCCAACACTCCAGTTTTCCCAGTTCACGTTCATCAACTCAATTCCCTGTCCTCGAACAACACCAGCGCCACGGCCAGCGACGCGCCGACGTAGGCCACGACATAGCCGAAGGCCGTGCCCACGTAGGTCCACGGGATCGTTTTGCCTTCCTCGAGTGCGTCGGCGGCCCAGAGCAACTGCCAATTGGGCAACGCCGCGTACAGCACGCTGCACATCGCCGACACCCACGCCGGACCGGTGCCGATGCGCCTGCCGAAGAGGTAATCCGACATTAGCCCCAGCAGGAAGAAGCCCGAGCAAATCGCCAGCGTGGAAATCAGTTCCAGGCGCGTCGAGCACAGTAGCGCCAGCCCGGCGAGAATCCAAAGCGCGAACAGTATCAACAGGCACGCCTGGCCCATGCGCCAGTCGATCTCGTGGCCGAAAGCCTGTAAATTGCCCTGCTTGTCGAAAAAGTTGATGATCACAAACGACAGGGTCGCCATTCCCACCACGCACAGCACCGCGTCCGACACGAAGGGACGGCGCAGAAAGAAATTGCTGAATCCGCCCAGCCCATACGCGGCCACCAGCGCCCCGATGAAAATGCCGAGCGCCAGCCAGTCCGTCGAACCGTAGGCGTCGTAGCCCATACGGCTGGCCAACAGGCAGGCGATCAGATTCACATACGTCAACCCCGTGAGCGCCGCCGCGAGTCCCGCGTATTTCGCCAGGAGGAATTGGGCGCGGCCGACCGGTTTGGCCAGCACGGCCAGCGCGGTGCCGGTGCGGATTTCGCGTGCCAACGAATTCGACGCGCTCAGGACCGCGCCGAGCAACCCGACCAGCAGTGTCACCGCCAGCACGGAGTCCTTCACGAGCTTCGGATCGTCGCCGAAGCCGAAGTAGGGAACGCTTGCCAGAAACACACAAAACACGGCCGAGCTTGTCGTCAGCAGCAGGAAAATCGGCTGCCGGATAAGCTCCATGAACGCGTTGGTCGCGATCGTAATGAATTGTCGCATGGCCGATTGTTCGGCGTGCAGTCTAGCCAGTGGGACGCGCGGATGCCAACCGTTATTCCCTCCGGGCGCATCTTGGAAGTGCGATGCGACAAGCTCCAGGCGCGCGGCGAGGCCAAAGTAGGGCAGGCGTCTCGCCTGCCCGGCGAGCGCGCCAGCGCGAGCCGCGCGTCGGCTGCGCCGACGCGGGGCAGGCGAGACGCCTGCCCTACTTCCCAGCAGCCGACCGAGAGCGGTCAGAAACGTTCATCGCAGTGTCGGGCTGCGCCCATTCCCTCCCGCGCGTCCGATGCGCCGCTGACAAGCGGCACGCGGCCCGCTAGCCTCGGCTTGGCGTGATCGGCGAATCTTCCAACCTCCGGCCGTGGCGGCGTGGGCTGATGGCTTTCGGATTCTGGTCGATCATCGGGCTGTCCTTCGCCATCCAGTTGTACCTCACCCGTTCCGAGATCGGCCTGCCGGTCACCTGGCGCTACGCCATCGGGCGCAACCTGGTCGATTGGTACGTCTTCGCGCTTCTGTCCGTGCCGGCACTCTGGCTGGCGCGGCGCATCCCGATCGAACGAGCGGACTGGGGACGACGGGTGACGATTCACGCGGCCGCCAGCGCGATGTTTTCGCTGGGCTGGATGGCATTGCGCGCACTGGTCGTGCGCGCCCTGCAAATCACCGAGGGCGGCCGCGTGGTGACGTTCACCGAGGCATTCACGCACGCGCTGGTGGCCACGTTTTTTTTCAATGTCGCCGTCTATTGTGTCGTGGCCGGCTACGGGCACACGGTCAACTACTACCGAAAGTTCCAGGAGCGCGAGCTGCGGGCCTCCGAACTGGAAACGCGCCTGGCGCAGGCCCGCTTGCAGGCTCTCCAGATGCAGCTCAACCCGCATTTCCTTTTCAATACGCTGCACGCCATTTCCTCGCTCATGCACAAGAACGTCGACGCCGCCGACCGGATGCTCACGCGGTTGAGCGACCTGCTACGGCACGCGCTCGAAAGCACCGACACGCAGGTCGTTCCACTGCGGGAGGAACTCGACTTCCTCCGGCGCTACCTGGAAATCGAACAAACCCGTTTCGGCGCCCGCCTGAGCGTGCATTACGACGTTGCGCCCGACACGCTGGACGCCGAAGTGCCCAACCTGGTCCTCCAACCGCTCGTCGAGAACGCCGTCCGCCACGGCATCGAGCCATTGGCCTCCGCCGGGCAAATCGAGCTTTACGCCCGGCGCGAAGCTGGGATGCTGCTGCTGCAAGTGCTGGACAATGGCAAAGGTTTGCCGGCCGGCGCGCCGCTCGATGAAGGCGTCGGGCTGGCGAACACGCGGGCGCGGCTGCAACAGCTTTACGGCACCGGGCACCGGCTGGACGCGGGAAACAGACCCGAGGGCGGCTTTGCCGTTCGCATCGCGATCCCGTGGCGGGCGGCTGCCAGCGCCACTGAATGAAAACACAGGTCTTGATTGTCGACGACGAGCCTCTGGCGCGCGAGCGCTTGCGCCAACTCGTCCAGGCCGAGCCCGGCCTTGAGCTGGCCGGCGAATGCTCCAATGGGCGCGAAGCCGTCGCCGCCGTCCGCAAGGCCAGGCCGGACCTGCTCTTTCTCGATGTGCAGATGCCCGAGTTGGACGGTTTCGGCGTGCTCGAGGAGTTGAGCGGCGAGCGATTGCCCGCGGTGATTTTTGTGACGGCGCACGATCGCTTCGCGCTTCGCGCCTTCGAAGTCCACGCCGTGGATTATCTGCTCAAGCCGTTCGACAAGGAGCGCTTTCAAACCGCGCTGCGGCGCGCGCTTGACCGGCTGAAGCGCGACGACGGCGCCCTGGCCCGGGAACTTTCCACACTGGTGGCCGACCTGCGATCTCCCGCCAAATCGCCCGAGCGCCTCGCCGTCAAGACCGGTGGCCGGGTCCTCATGCTCAAGCTGGACGAGATCGATTGGATCGAGTCGGCCGACAACTACGTGAGCCTCCACGTCGGCAGTCACGAGCATTTGCATCGGGAGACGATGGCGGCGCTCGAAGCGCGGCTTCCGGCGGAGAAGTTTTTGCGCATCAGCCGCTCGACCATTGTGAACGTGGACCGCATCAAGGAGCTTCAGCCGCTCTTTCACGGCGAGTATGTGGTGATTCTCCGCAACGGAACGCGCCTCACCCTCAGCCGCACTTACCGCGACAGGCTGGACCAGTTGATGGGACGGGAACAGTGAACCTTTTCTTTTGACTCCCCGCTGTGTTGGCCTAGCCTCTGGCCCGAATTCCTATGCGAATCGGCATCAACACCTTTCTATTCACGTCCCCATTTACCACCCAAAGCGTCAAATTGTTCCCGACGTTCAAGCGATGGGGTTTTCAGACTGTTGAAATCCCGGTCGAGGATCCCTCGCACATCGACCCGGCCAAAGTGAAAGCCGCGGCGGATCGGCACGGGCTGGCCATCGGTTCGGTCTGCGCGTGCATGGGGCCGGGGCGCGATTTCCGCGGCACGCCGGCCGAGCAGCGCACGGCGATGAAGTATTGCCGGAAACTCGCGGATCAGGCCGCCGTGTTGGGCTGTCCCCGGATGATTGGCCCGATTTACTCCGTCGTGGGCAAGGCCGATGCGGTCGCGCCGAAG
>DASTLJ010000063.1:0-21570 GCA_035715125.1 Verrucomicrobiia bacterium | reverse complement strand
CTTCGTCAGAACGCTCGAAGCGCGACTGGCCGTCGCGGGCTTCAAGGTGGAGGCGACAGTGTTGGGCGAGCCGCGCGACGCCCGGCAAGCGATGCAAAAGCTGTCGGACGCAGGAACGAAGCTCGACTTCATCGCCGTCGCGCCCGAGTGCGGGGCGTGGACGGTGTTCGAGGATTTGAAGGCGCGATTCCCCACCCTCGGTGAGCCGCGACTCGTCTTCGCCCGGAACTACCGCTGGCCGACGTTTCTGAATGGGGAGAACCTTCTGAACATTGCCAACCAGATTGCCGTCGTCGCGATTCTCGCCGCGGGGATGACGGTGGTGATCATCACGGGGGGCATCGACCTGTCGGTGGGCAGCCTGATCGCGCTCTCGGCGGTGCTCGTGACGCTGCTCATCCGCGAGGCCGGTGGCGGCGTGAATGCGGGCATGGCGGCGCTGGTCGCGTGCAGTGCGGCTGGCGTGGCGGTCAGCGCCGGATTCGGCGCCCTTTCGGGATTGGTGATCACGCGCTTCAAGGTGCCGCCGTTCATCGCGACGCTCGGAGTCATGCTCGTTGCGAGCGGACTGGCCTTCAAGCTGGCGCGAGGGCAGTCCATTTACGAACTGCCCGAGTCGTTCACCTGGCTGGGCCGGGGCAAAGGCCTTTTTTCCATCCCGCACGCGGTCGTGTTGATGGCGGCAATCTATGTCGCCACGCATCTGATGATGTCGCGCACGGCGCTGGGCCGGCGCATTTACGCAGTGGGTGGCAACGACGAGGCAGCGCGTTTGTCCGGCGTGCGCGTCGGCCGCGTGCGGCTGTTCGCCTACACATTTTGCGGCGCGCTGGCGGGATTGGGAGGTGTGTTACTGGCCTCGCAGCTCAAGAGCGGCTCGCCGACCTACGGATTGAGCTACGAGTTGGACGTGATAGCGGCGGTCGTCGTGGGCGGCGCAAGCTTGAGCGGGGGCGAGGGCCGGATCTTCGGGTCGCTCGTCGGGTCGCTTATCATCGCGGTGATCCGCAATGGGATGAACCTGACGGGTATCGAGAGTTACGACCAGAAAGTCGTGCTTGGGCTGGTGATCCTCGGGGCCGTGTTGCTCGATCAACTCAAGCGGCGCGGCTGGCCCTGGCGACGTCGCTCGGCAGACGCATATTGACGATGCGGATCGCTCGTTGTCCCGAAGGGACTCATGAGAATAGCCCAGCGCTTCAACGCTGGGTCCGGCGCCCTAAGTGAATCCGTCCCGAAGGGACGGTTGAGGCAGCCAGCCAGGCGCCACTTGCGGATGGAGTTTTCAGCCGTCCCTTCGGGACTTGAGATGTCCAGCCAATCTTACCCCGCGTTGAAACGCGGGGCTATTGTCGATTGTCCCTCCGGGACACAGTCGGGCGGCGCGTGATTTGCGCTGTGAAGAATTCTGTCATGACCTGCCGGCGACGGCACGCGCGCAAGTTTGACTTCTCCCATCCCCTGATTAGAGTCCGCCTCGAATTGCCCCAGTCCCCTCATGAACTACATTCATTCTTGCCGGCCTCGGTCAGTCAAGGATGCTATGCTTCGCCTGCGACGCCTTGCGCCCATTTTGGCGCTCTTACTGGCCATCACGCCAGTCTGGAGCGCCCAGAACGTCACGGCCGCACTGCCGTATCCCACCGGCAGCCATTCCCAACTCGTCCGCCAGTTCTACACGACGACGGACGGCTTGCCGGCGGACGACATCCGGGCGGTGACTGTCACACGCAAGGGCCTGGTGTTCGCGGCCGGTGGCAGCGCCGTGGCCCGCCTGGATGGTGAACGGTGGAGCAAGGAGGCCGGGCCTGTCGAAGTGACGGCGCTCTTCGCCCCGGCCCAGGGACCGGAAGCGCTGGCCGGGGCGACCAACGGTGTGTGGGCTTTCGCCAACGGTCAGTGGCAACTTCAATCGGGAAGTCCCCCTCGCGCGATCGCATTCGCTTCCGAGCCGGACGGCACACCCTGGGTCCTGGCGCCCAGTGGCGTCTTTCGCTGGACCAATGGCTGGCAATTCATCCATGTGGTAGACGACGACGACATGGCCGAGCCACACAGTCTGCTGCCGGCCGGGCCGCAGGACGTGCTGGTGGCCGCCGAGACAGGCTTGTTCGGCATGATGGGAAAACGCCGCTATTGGCTCTCGCTGGAAGTGCGGCCCGGCGGTTTGATTAGCCGGCATACGCGAGCTTTAGCCTGGCTGGATCGAACGCATTTCCTGGTGGCCACCGACAAGGGCCTGAACGTCTCCAACGGCGCGCGCTCCTGGCAGGCGTTTACTGGCGCGGAGGGACTTCCCATCGTGGATTTGACGCGCCTGGCCGTCGCGGCCGATGGCACCGTCTGGCTCGGGTCCCTATCCGGATTGGTCCGTTGGAAGGATGGGCAATGGACTTACCTGGCCAGCAAGCGCTGGCTGCCCGATGATTCGGTGAGCGCCATTGCCCCCGCTGCCGACGGTTCAGTCTGGGTCGGAACCCCGAGCGGGCTGGCCCACCTGCATCACCGCACCCTCACGCTGGCGGAGAAGGCGGACATTCTTCAACAGAAGCTCGAGAGCCGCGACCGCCGCCACGGTTTCGTAACCGAGATGCATCTGCGCGCCCCAGGTGTGTTGGACGGTGCCGTGCAGGAACTCAGCGACAACGACGGGCTTTGGACCGCGCTTTACATCGCCTCGCAATCCTTCCGCTACGCGGCCACCAAATCGCCGGAGGCAAAGGCACAGGCATGGCGGTCGATGCAGGCCCTGTTACGCCTGGAAAGTCTGACGGGCATCTCCGGTTTCCCCGCCCGCGCCATCTGCAATGTCAACGAACCGCACTTCGGCCGCCGATCCTTGCGCTCCGATTCCGAATGGCACGAGTCGCCCGTCGAGAAGGATTGGTTCTGGAAAGGCGAAACTTCCTCCGACGAACTCGATGGCCACTACTTCGGCTGGTATTTGTTTTACGAACTGGCCGCCGACGGGGAGCAAAAGCGCCAGGTCCGCGCCACCTGCCAGCGCGTCACCGACCACATCCTCGACCACGGTTATTACCTGGTGGACAAGGACGGCTTGCCCACGACCTGGGGCGTCTGGGCGCCGGAAAAGCTGAACGGCGATCCTAAGTGGTGGCACGAGCGCGGCCTGGGCTCGCTGGAAATGCTCTCCCATCTCAAAGTGGCCACGCACCTCGTTGGAGGCACGCGCTACGAAACCGCCTATCGCGACCTCATTCGGGACCATCAATACGCCCTCAATACCCTCAACGCCAAAATCTCCACGGGCGTCAGCCACGACAACCAGTTGCTCTTCCTCGCCTATTACCCGCTGCTGCAATTGGAGCGCGACCCTGGCCTGCGCGCACTTTACACGGCCAGCATCGGGCGCACCTGGGAATTCGAGCGCGCGGAAGGGAGCCCGCTTTGGAATTTCATCTACGGCGCTTCCACCGGCGCGCCCTGCGACGTGGAAGCCGCGGTCGCCGCGCTCCGCGAAATTCCCCTGGACTTCATCCAGTGGCGAGTTCGCAACTCTCACCGCGCCGACCTGAAATGCGATCCGGCCCCGGATGAGCAAGGAAGCAAACGCCTGCTCAAGCCGCTGTCCTGGACCGAGCGCATCATCCACAAGTGGGACAAAAGCCCTTTCGTGCTCGATGGCGGCAGCGACTTGGGCGAAGGCGACCCGACGATCTGGCTCCTGCCCTACTGGATGGGCCGATACCATCGATTGATCGAGTAAGACGTCCGCGCTGCGACTCCCGTTCCCCTAACAGCCCGTTGAAAAACTCCAGGTCGGGTTGTAGCGGCGGTCTGTGACCGCCGAAATCGGGCCAGAATGCGCGGTTTCTTCGGCGCTCATAGAGCGCCGCTACAGTTTTTGAACGGGCTGCTAACGGGCCGGGATGCACTGGCGCTGAATTAAGCGGGCGAAACGGATCCTTATTGTTACTCGTACTCTTACTCTTAATCTTACTCTTAATCTCTAAACTCCTGGATGGATCAGGATTACGAGTAGGACTAAGATTAAGATTAGGAATGTCGCCCGTAAGGTGGTTTGCGCATAATTCAACGCCAGTGGGGCCGGGACGCCCATCTGCCCGCACGGCCCGCTGGCGTTTTGTCGATGGTGTCCGCCGCGCTTCTCCTCCGGCGATAAGCCCACCGCGGACCGCGCCCACCCCCTCGAATGAGACCAGCGGCGAACTCCAGTTCGCCGCTACCGGCGCACCGCAGCGAACGCCATGCCAATCTCGCGCTCGATCCGCTCCCGCACCGCCTCCGTCAACACGCTGCCGTGATCGCCAGGCAGGATTTCGATGTAGCCGCCGTAATCCTTTCCGGCCAGGAAGTCGCGCAGGAGTTCCACCGCGGAGTCGAGGTAGAACGTGTCCCACGCGGCGGCGAGGACGTGAAGTTTGCCCTTCAGCTTCGGCGCCAGCACGGGCCAGTTCTGTTCCAGTTGCAGCCGGATGTCGTACTTTTTCCAGTCTTCTGCAACGCTGCGGTCAATCGTGCCGGTGATCTTACCGACGAGCTGGCGCGGACGGCCGTCGGCGCCGCGCGGGCTGAAGGCCGCGTCGAACGAGTCGAGTTGCCCGCCGTAGCCGACGACATATTCCAGTTGGTTGAGTTGCTGAATCGTCAGCAGCGGCTTCTCGCGGCTCCGCGCGACGGGCCGCGGCTCCCCTTCTCGGGTCCAGTGCCCATTGCGGTCCTCGTAAATATTCATCGTCTGAAACGCACGGAAGTCCACCGGGTCCGGCGCCGTGCTCCAGCAGCCGCCAAAGAAATCCGCGTAGGCCACCTGAAGCCAGAGCGACGACCAGCCGCCGGAGGAATGCCCCGTGAGCAGCCGCGCCCGTGGCTCGGGCATGGCGCGAAACCGGCGCTCGATCTCGGGGATAAGTTCGCCCACCAGCGCGTCGCCCACGGGTCCGTTGTTCGCCGAATTCGCGAACACCGAATGCCCGAGGGGCGCGTCCGGATCGAGAAAGACGCGCAGGTGTTGGGAACCGGCTTCGCCCTTTTTCCACTTCCGTCCACGCTCGGAGTCCATCCAGCTCGACGCGCCAGTGTGCCGCCCGCCGAAGCCAGGGATGACGTAAAGCGCAGGGAACTTCGCGGCGGCATTGCTCGAGTAGCTCGAGGGGAGAATCACGGCCGCCCGCAGGAACGTGTCGCGCCCGTGGAACTCGCTGAGAAGCTTGCTGCGGACTTCGACGAGCTTCACCCAGTCGGTGTCCTTCGGCGGTGTGTTCGTGATGGCGTGATCGGCCGAAAGCTCAATCACGCCGCCTCGCGAACCGTGGAGTTCGCAGCGGACGGCCCGCGAGTAGAGATTGCCGGGCCCGGCGTTGAAGTCACGCGTCGAGTTGTCGAGGTCGATGAGCGCCTGCGCCCGATACGCCCCGGCTTCCAGGCGGTCGAGCCGCCCCGGAAACGCGAGGGCATCCGGTGCGCGAAACTTGTCGGGCGTAAAAGCCACGGGCGCGCCCGGGGCGAGATTCGTCACGTCGATGGCAAAGACGGGCTGTGGATTCATCGAAAACGCTCCCGACAGCCGCGGTTCACCGGACCCCGATTTGGCAAGGAAGAGCAGCACCCGTCCGGTGACGGGCTGCGAGCGGACGTTGGTGGGGACGGAAACGATAAATCGCAATGGGTCGTTGGTCGAAGCGTTCGCGCCGGCCGTGGGGGTCTGTTTCGTTGGGGGTTCGCTGCGTTCCTTCGCCGTTGGAACTGAGCAACCCGCCAGGTGCAAGGCGATTCCGGCGCAGGCAATCGAGACAAAGCAACGTGTCATGGGTGGAAGCTCGCCCTCGTGGCGTCCCAACTTGGAAGCTGGTGGCTGAGGACGGAATCGAACCGCCGACACAAGGATTTTCAGTCCTCTGCTCTACCAACTGAGCTACCCAGCCACGTCAGCGAAGGGCGCGAATTTAGTTTCTCCGCAGTTCTCTTAGCAAGGGATATTTGGGACTCGAACGCCAACCGGGCGCAACTCGGCACACGCACCATGCGCGGCGGTATGGACTGCGGTGGCAAGCGTAGCGCGACACCGCTTTGGCTCGTGTCGCCAAGAGTTGGCTTGTGTAGCCAAAGCGCCGTCGTCGCTGCGCTCGGCCGGCGCACTCCAAATATCACCGCGCCGCCGGTCAGTCGCGGAAGTTTTGGAACTGCAATGCCACGGGGAAATCGTGCGCGCGCACGGCGGCGATGACGGACTGGAGGTCGTCACGGCTCTTGCCCGTGACGCGAATCTCTTCGGCTTGAATCTGCGTCGTGACTTTCAGGCTCAGTCCGCGGATGAACGCGGCAATCTCTTTGGCGACGGGTGTCTCGATGCCTTGCCTGATCCGGATGACCTGGCGGGCATGGCCGAGAGGCGAGACTTCCGGCTCCTTCTGCTCGATGCTTTTGAGGCTGATGTTCCGTCGGGCGAGCTTGCCCAGGACAATTTCGGCGAGCGCTTTGATCTTGAATGGATCGTCGGCGGTCAACTTGATTTCGTTTTTGTCGAGGGCGATCTCGGCCTTGCTGCCTTTGAAATCAAAGCGGTTGGCGAGTTCTTTCTTCGCGATGTTCACGCCGTTCTCGATTTCCATCGAGTTGACCTGGGAGACGATGTCGAATGAAGGCATGGGGGGAGCGTAAAACGTGAAACGTGAAACGTAAATGTGGGAGGTCCGATCTAAGCGAAACGAACGATTCGCCTGCACTTACGTTTTACGTTTCACGTTTCACGTTTTACGTTTCACGCTTTCCACCCACCCCTGGTTGTCCAGGTACCACCGCACCGTCTCCCGAATCCCCGACTCGAAGGTGTGGGCCGGGCGCCAGCCCAGTTCGCGCTCGATCTTCGAGGCATCAATGGCGTAGCGGCGGTCGTGGCCGGGGCGGTCTTTGACGAAGGTGATGAGCTTTCGGGAATGGCCGCCCAACTGCGGGGCCATCTCGTCGATCAGGTCGCAGATGAGTTCGACGATGCGGAGGTTGGCCCATTCATTGTGGCCTCCGATATTGTAGGTCTCGCCCGCCTGGCCGCGGCTGAGCGCGAGCCAGAGCGCTTCGGCGTGGTCGCGGACGAACAGCCAGTCCCGCACGTTCATGCCATCGCCGTAGACGGGAATCGGCTGCCGGGCGAGCACGCTCTGGATGACTACAGGGATGAGCTTCTCGGGGAACTGGAACGGGCCGTAGTTGTTCGAGCAGTTGGTGATGACGGTGTTGAGGCCGTAGGTGTGGTGGCAGGAGCGGACGAGCATGTCCGCGGCGGCCTTGCTGGCGGAGTAGGGCGAGTTGGGCGCGTAGGGAGTCGATTCGGTGAACCGTCCGGTCGGGCCGAGGCTGCCGTAGACTTCGTCAGTGGAGGCGTTGTGGAACCGGAAGTTGTGTTCCGGGTTGCGGGTTGCGGGTTCCCGGTTGGGCCAGCAGGCGCGGCAGGCTTCCAGGAGGTTGAAGGTGCCGACGATGTTGGTGTGGATGAAATCGTCCGGGCCGGAAATCGAGCGATCGACGTGCGACTCGGCCGCCAGGTGCAGCACGTGCGTGACGGCGTGCTGGCGCACGACGCGGAGCACGGCGGGCTTGTCGCGCAGATCGACTTTCTCGAATGCGTACTTGGGATGGCTGGAGACGCCTTCGAGGTTCGCCAGGTGGCCGGCGTAAGTGAGGCAGTCGAGGTTGACCAGCCGGGCAATCTCGGGTTTGTCGATGACGTGCCGGAGGACGTTCGAACCGATGAAACCGGCGCCGCCGGTCAGGAGCAGATTCATGATTGCGGTTACATCGTCAAAAGGTTGCCACATCCCATCGTTGCAAATTGGCGAGGAAGGGATGGGCGCTTGCGTCGTGGGAATTTTGGTCGTGCTGCATCTCCATGTTGCTGGTGGCAACCTCAGATTGACGGATAATCGCGGGTTTTCCGGCACGCTCGCTGACGGCATTCGAGACGGGCGTACCGTTCAAAAGCTGCGAAATCGACAGAGTGGAATCTGGGCGCAACCTTTGTGGCGTGGAGTTCTTCAAGCATCCTGCGGAACTCAATTTTTGCCTCGCGCGGTTCGATTGCCCTCGGATCAAGTGCGCCATCGAACTGGATGAACAGAGCGGTCAGCCGCTCTAATTCATCGGCTGAAACAGCCCATTCGGGGCCGCCGGATTGTTCTTGAGCCATTCAGCATCCTGCATGTTTTCGGTCAATCGCTCCTGTGCCGCGATCTTGTAATCCAAAGCCAAGTCATACAATTCGGGCGTACCGCAATGTGGATAAATATCTTTCCACGCTTTCAGCATCGAGAGTGCTTGATCACAGAATTCATTCATGCACCGCCATGATTCCGCCGCTTTCCTTGGATCGCTCTCTCGCATGGAGAGAGCGGCAACGAGTTGGTAGGTGTGAATCATAGCAGCTTGAACATTCCGCACAGCGATCCCAAAAGCCCGGCAGGAATCCTCGTATTCCGGGCGAAGCTTTTCCCCAGTCTTCTGCATGGCTTCAAGTTGTTGCCGATTTACGGCCAGCAGGTCTTCGCACGAAATCATCATCCGCAGTATCGGCGCGCCGACGCAGCTTTTCAAGTGCAATCACGACCATTGCAATCAGGAACATCAGGCGTACCGAGCAGTTGCTCAATCGTCCGGACGTCAACCCCCTTCCCGCCTCCAGTTTTTCAGTGCCTCCGTCAGCGCGTCCTCCACCGGCCGGAGTTTCACGCCTGTGGCGAGCAGTTTGGAAACGTCGAGGACGCAGTTGGAGCGGGGCGCCCGGGCGGCGAGCCGGTAGAATTCCTCGTCGCTGGCAAAGAACTCGAAGGCGCGCCCGGGTTTGAGAATTTTCTGGATGAGCGCGACCACGTGGCGCGTCGCGACGAAACCGGGGTTGGTGACGTTGTACGTGCCGAACGGCGCGCGGCATTCCCAAAGGTCGAGGCAGGCACGGACGAAATCGCCTCGGTGCGAGAGCGAGTTGAAGCTGTCGTAGAGTCGGGCGTAGCGGAGCAGTTTGCCCAGGTAGTTCTTCGGCTCGTCCACCTCGTCGAATGGGATGCGCAGACGCCAGAGAAAGCCGTTGGAATGCTTTCGGAGGGCCTCCTCCGCCAGCGCTTTGGTGCCGCTGTAGAAGCTGCACGGCGGGCGGCGGAACGTGAAGTTCGGCTCGTCCTCCTCGGTGAAGCCTCGGAGCGCCGAGGGACATCGCTCGATCAAGGCCCGCACGCCCGGTTGCATCAGATCGCTTTCAATGGCGCGTCGCTCGCCCTCGACAATGTACGCGCCGGAGTAAATGCAGCCGCTGGAGACGTGTCCCCACGGCGCGCCGGTTGCGGCGCAAGCGTCGGCAATGGTGATCGGGAGCAGCGTGTTGCCCTGGAGCGTGTCGGCCCGGGCGGTTTCGCATGCATCGACGTTCGGCCGGCCTGTGAATCCGGCCGCGTTAAGAACGAACGACGGCTTGTTGGAACGGAGACACTCGAGCAATGTTTCGAAGCGCGAATAGTCCACCTCCCGGCGGGAGAGCGGGCGGAAGTCCCAGCGGCGGCGCATCAACTCTCGGGCAAAAGCCTGGCCGATGTAACCGGTGGCGCCAAGAAGCAGGATCATGAGCGGGCCATTTTACGGCAGGCGCCGGGCCTCCGCGAGCACCGACTCGAGGTATTCGCGGTATTCGCAGTCTGGAATGCGGGCGATGAGCGCCTCGAACTGGTCGACGCCCAAAAATCCGCGGCGGAAGGCCGCCTCCTCGGGGCAGCCGATTTTTACGCCCTGGCGCTTCTCGATGGTCTGCACGTAGGCGCTGGCCTCGTGCAGGCTGCTGCTGGTGCCGGCGTCCAGCCAGGCAAGGCCGCGGCTCAGCCGCACCACCTTGAGCTGGCCGCGGCGCAAGTACTCAGCGTTGACGTCGGTGATCTCCAGTTCCCCGCGGGCGGAGGGTTTCAGCCCTTTCGCAATGGCCACGACCTGATTGTCATAAATGTAAACGCCCGGCACGGCGTAGCTGCTTTTCGGATGCTTGGGCTTCTCTTCGATCGACACGGCGCGGCCTTGCGGGTCGAACTCGACGACGCCGTAGCGTTGTGGGTCGCGCACGTAGTAGCCGAATATGGTCGCGCCGGCCTTGAACTCGCTGTAGGCGCGCGGAAAGGCATCCCCGCCAAAAAAAATGTTGTCGCCCAGAATCAGTGTCACGGGGTCGGCGCCGATGAAGGACTCGGCGATGAGGAAGGCCTGCGCGATGCCGGCCGGCCTGGCTTGCTCCCGGTATTCGATGGAGACGCCCCACGGCTTGCCGTCATCGAGCAACTGGCGGAAGCGGGGGAGATCGTGCGGCGTGGAGATGAGGCAGAACTCGCGCACGCCGCTGGCCATGAGCGTGGTCAAGGGGTAGTAGACCATCGGCTTGTCGTACACCGGCTGGAGCTGCTTGCTGGCCACGAGGGTCAGCGGATACAGCCGCGAGCCCGCGCCGCCGGCCAGGAGGATGCCTTTCATGATGCTCACCGTATCGACCGGGGGTGCCGGTTCCAAGCCTCAATCGACGCGCGGCCGAGTTACTTAACATCGTGGCGGGTCCAACCGCTGTTTCCGTGCGTAAAGAGTCGCCGGTCGGTTTGACACCGCGACGCGGACTGGAATAGGCTCGCCTCATGACCAACAGCGCGAATGAAGCCACCGCGGCAATGGCCGGGTTGCGCGAAAGCTACCTCCAATTGCTGAAGAGCGCGCTGACCATGACGCTGTGGGACGCCGGCGACGGCTCGCAGCTCCAGCCGTTTGGAGAGGGTTTGGGAGCGAAAACGAAGAATGCGTTGAAGAGGCTGATCAAGGGAGAGAGCGGGACGGAAGTGGCTCCCGACCCGCGCCGGCGGCGCGAGGAGGGTCGTGATTGGCCCATGCTGGCGCACACAATGATCGGCCTCAAGCGGATGAACAATCTCCAGGAATGTGTCGAGGACGTGATTCGAAAGGACGTTCCCGGGGACTTGATTGAGACAGGAGTCTGGCGAGGCGGGGCTTGTATATTCCTGCGCGGGATCCTGAAAGCCTACGGCGTCAGGGACCGGCGGGTGTGGGTGGCGGATTCTTTCGAGGGCTTGCCGGTGCCGAACCCGGCCAAGTATCCGGCGGATACGGGGGACATCCATCACACAATCCGTCAACTGGCCGTCTCGATCGAACAGGTACAGTCGCACTTCGCCAAGTATGGACTTCTCGACGAGCAGGTGAAGTTCCTAAAGGGTTGGTTCAGAGACACGCTGCCCAGCGCGCCGATTGACCGCCTGGCGGTGGCGCGGTTGGATGGAGACATGTATGAATCGACGATGGATGGATTGACCCACCTCTATCCGAAACTTTCTCGTGGCGGCTACCTCATCGTCGATGATTACGGAGCCGTGCCGGCCTGCAAGCAAGCTGTCGAGGATTACCGCCGAACGCACAACATCACGGAGCCGATCGTGGAGATCGACTGGGGAGGAGTCCACTGGCAGCGCGTGAAGTAGAGCCAGGCGCCACCATGTCATTTGTCGATGATCCTTGAGCGGCTCTCGACGTTTGTGGAACGGGTGCGCCAGTCGGCAATGCTGTATGGCGCGGTTGGGACGGTCGTGCGCGTGGGCGCGAATGTGCTGCTCTTGCCGGTGGTCTTGAAGAAACTGTCGATTCCGGAGCAGCGCTTGTGGTGGGTGTTTCTGGCGCTTGGGGCGATTGGCAATCTCGCGGACTTCGGCTTTGGCCAGGCCATTTCCCGCGTCTATAGCTACCTCTGGGCGGGAGCGGAAGACTTCGACACGGAAGGACTACGGCCGCCGCCAGCGAACAGTGAGCCCAATCGGCCACGGCTCCAACAATTGCACGCGGCAGCCCGGCTGCTGTATTCACGGCTGGCTCTGGGGGCTTCCGCGCTGATGGTGGCCGCGGGCAGCTGGTTTGTTATGGAACCGGCCCGCGCGTGCGAGAATCCGGTCCAGGTCTGGGTAGCGTGGGCGGGGTACGTTGTTGTGGTGGCCTGCAATGTGGCGTGGGCGCACTGGATGTTTGCCTGCCAGGGGACCAACCGGATGCGCGAGCTTCAGGCGTCGTTTATGTGGAGCGGCTTGAGTTACCTCGTTTGCGCGTCGGCTTTGTTGTTGCTGGGTTGGGGTGTCTTCGCGATGGTGGTTGCGACGCTTGTGCGCGGGTTTGTGATCCGGCAGATGAACGCGGTGGCGTTCCGCAAAGTGGTGCCGCCCATCCACGGGGCGCACAGCCCGGTGGACCGAACCATCCTACGACGGCTTTGGCCCAACGCGCGCAAGTTTGGGGTGCTTTCGGCCGGAGTTTATTTCATCTACAGCGGTCCAATCCTTGTGTGCAGCGAGTTTCTTGGAGCTTCCGTCACAGCGTCCTACGGGCTGACAGCGCAAGTCGGCATGTTCATTGCAAATTTCTCTGCCCTTTGGCTGGCGGTGAAATGGCCGCAAATCACCATACTGCGGACCCAGGGCCGGCTGGAGGAGATGGCGGTGTTGTTTGCGCGCCGGCTGGCATGCCTCATCGGAAGCTTTGTGGTTCTGGCGGCATTGTTGGTCCTGAGCGGCGACAGATTCCTGGAGTGGAAGGGGTCGGGCACACGATTGCTTCCAACGGCCCACCTCGTCGTTTACTTGCTTTACCTGGGCCAACAGCAGGTCTACGCACAGTTCGGAACGCTGACCTTTACTGAGAACGTCGTGCCGTTCTTCTGGGTCAGTTTATGGACCGGCCTCGGCTTGGTGGCGCTGTGCCTGGTGTTAACACCATGGCTGGGGCTTTGGGGACTGGTCTTGGCGCCGCTGCTGGCGACGCTGGCGTGTAGTAGTTGGTATCCGATTTGGCGGGGCTTCCGTGGCCAGCCGCTCACCGTACCGCAATTCCTGCGGGCGGCAGTCCGGGGTCGTTTATGAGCCAGACCTGCCGCATTTGCCTGGCGAAGGGCGGGCGCGCGACTTTCGTGTTCCGCGAGCGGATGTTTGGATGGGGCGACGAGTTTGCGTATTTCCAGTGCCGGCACTGCGGCTGCCTCCAGATTATGGACGTGCCTGCCGACCTGGCGCGCTACTATCCGCCGATCTACTATAGCTTCCATCTTCAACCGGTGCCGCAACACGGCTGGAAACCCTTCCTGATGGGCTTGCGGGATCGGGCTGTGACGACGCGCCGCGGCTGGTTTGGATGGCTGCTCAGCCGGCGTTATCCGGCACGAGTGGACGTGGAAGGACTCGGCCAAGTGCCGCTGCGGGAGGAGATGCGCATCCTGGACGTGGGCTGCGGCCGGGGCCAACTGCTCAGCATTTTGCGCCGCGCGGGATTCCGTCACCTGCTTGGCGTCGATCCGCACGTGCCGGGGGATGTCGAGGTCGTTCCCGGCGTGCAGGTGCTCAAGGGCCACCTGTCCGACGTCAGCCAACAGTTCGATCTCATCATGCTCCACCATGTGATTGAGCACGTGGAGGACGGCCGGGGCATGCTGGCGGAGTGTCGCGAACGGCTCGCGCCAGGCGGGCGCGTCCTGCTTCGTTTCCCGACCGTCGAATGTGAAGCCTGGGACCGGTACCGTGAGTACTGGGTGGCGCTGGATGCCCCGCGCCACCTGGTGCTGCACACCCGGAAGAGCCTGGAAGCACTGGCCCGCCAGGCCGGCTTGCGGGTCGTTGGCTGGCAGTGCGACTCGGTGGGTTTTCAATTTTGCGCAAGTGAGTTGTACAGAAAGGGTCTTCCGCTGACGAATCCAGACGGCACGCCGGCGGCGCTCGATGCTCTCTTTTCCCGCGCCCAGTTGAAACAGTTCGAGCGCGAGGCCAAGGGATTAAACGCCGCGAACCGGGGCGATCAAGTCGTCGTCCTGCTGCGCTCGCAACGGGATTCCGAAGCTTCCGTCGCACTCGAATGAACATCACTCCGGACCAAATCACGATTGCGGTCACGGTCTTCGACCGACGTCAGTACCTAAGGCAGTCCGTGGGCAGCGCGATGGCCCAGACCCTCCCTGTGCGTGTCATGGTCGTGGAGGACTGCGGCCCGGATTCGGGACTGAAGTCTTATGTGCAGAGCGAGTTCGGTCCGGCAGTGGGTTACTTCCGGAATCCCGCGAGGCGCGGCATCTTCGGCAATTGGAATTCCTGCATCGAGCAATGTCAGACCCGCTGGTTGTCGATCCTGCACGACGACGATTGGCTGTTGCCAGGTTTTGCGGAAGCGATGATCGAACTGAACCGTGAGGCGGGCGAACGGGGATTGTATTTCGGCCGCGAGACAGTGGTGGATGATTTGGAGCGGCCACTCCCAGAGTGGAACCGCGCCGCGCTCGATGTTCCGTGGCGCCCAATAACACCCGAAGACTTTCTGTTCCAGCCGCTGTTTTCGTATCCCGGCCAGCTCATCGACGCGCATCTGGCACGGAAGCTGGGCGGATTCCGAGAAACGTCGTTGTACTGTGGAGATTGGGAATTCTGGATAAAGCTTACTGTAGCGGCCGGGGGCGCGGAGACCGCCCGCCAGGTCGGGGTGTTTCGCTCGCATTCCGGATGGGACCGCGGGACCAATCGAGTTTTGCGCTCGGGGAAGCCGTATGGATTGATTTCCATTCAGCGCAAGCGCAATCTTGCCCTGAAGGCACGAGTGGGCGTAGCGAGCCGGTTTGATCGGAATGATGAATTGACCCGTTCGCCCATGCCGGCAACGTACTTGCTGTCTTACGCGGCAGGCTTTAGCCGGATGTACTTGCGTTACAACACCGCGCGCCTGTGCCGATCTGCGCCGCCTCATTGGCGATACGCAGTGTTCCAGGCACTGGCGCGGCTGTTCGGACCCGGCTTCGTTCGCGCGGCGTCGCGCGGTTGGAACACGATTCGCCGGCGGAGGGCCAATGCCGAGCACAGCGGACTTGAATTGCTGTGACTGTCGCTTGGTTCTCCTACTTCCCGCTCGCGTGGCTGGCCGAAACCATGTCAGCAGGGCGCAGGCGTGTCCGGTCCTCTGCCCTCGGCTTTCGCTAATCCAATGACCCCTCATGACGATACGGTTTGCGACAGCGAACGAACGCCAGCGTCTGGCGCCGCGGCTCGCAGACCCCAGAAACCTGAGCGGCGGCCAAAAGGCTGACTTGCCTGTGCACTCATGACCGTCGCCTGGATTTCTGATTACCCGATCGAGTGGATGGCCGATCCGCCGCCCGAGTTGCAAGGGGCTCCCAGGCAACATCCGATGACCTGGATGCCGGTCTTGCTCGAGGAACTGCAACAGCGGGCCGAGTTGAAGCTGCATGTTGTCGTCCTTCGCAAGACCGTGCCACGAGACTTCGAGTTCCAGCGTGGCGGAGTGGTGTTCCATGTGCTCAAGACCCGCGCAGGTCTGCGGATGCCGTCGCTCTTCTGGATGGATACCGTGTTGATTCGTCGGGCGCTCAAGCGCCTCAATCCGGACCTGGTTCATGCCTGGGGCACCGAGCGGGGCGCGGCCCTGGTGGCATCCCGCCTTAAATGGACTTCAGTCGTCACGATGCAGGGTCTGCTCTCGTGGTATGAAGAGCTGGTTCCGCCGAATTGGTACGAGCGGATCGCCGCTTGGGTGGAACGGGCGAGCCTGCGGCGGGCCAGGGTCGTGACGACGGAATCGAGCTTCGCGGTGAACTACCTGCGCCAGCGATATCCGAGCCTGCAAGTGCGCCAGGCGGAACACGCGCCGAATTGGCTCTTCCACCGTTTGGAACGTCGTCCGCAAACGGCTCCCGTTCGGTTCATTGCCGTGGGCACAGTCGACTATCGCAAGGGGAGCGATTTGATGCTCCGGGCCCTCGGGAGGTTGGTTAGCGAGTTGCGCTTTGAACTGACGGTGGTTGGCGCGCCCAATGCCGCGCTCCTGGCCGCGCTGCGTGCCGAATTGCCGGCGGCGTTATGGGAGCGAATCCAATTCAAGACACATCTGAGTCCTTCCCAGGTCGCTGAAGAGCTGGCCACCGCGACCATCTCGGTGTTGCCGACCCGCGCGGATACCAGTCCCAATGCCGTCAAAGAGGCGGTCGTGGCGGGTGTGCCGGTCGTGGCGACGCGCGTGGGCGGCGTGGTCGACTACGTGGTCCATGGCGAAAACGGCCTGCTCGTCGATTCGGAGGACCTGGACGGACTGACCGCGGCATTGCGCGAGGCCGCCCGGCACCCACTCTTCGGTCAGGGCCGGGTGAACGCGGAGACCCGCCTGCGAATGAGGGAGTATTTGTCGCCGGAGCGTATGGTGCGGAACTTTTGCGCGGCCTACGAGGCTGCGATGGGCACCGCGCGCGCCGGATGAACACTGAACGCCAGAGGGCCCGGCGCGGTCCAAGAGCGTATTCACTGGCACCCTGTTGGGCTCGAATAAACATTTTGCGCCTGCAATCGATTGCTTTAGACTGAACGACCGTTTGTAGATTATGACAGACCAGATTGGGTTGCCACGAAGGTTCATCATCCTCGCGATCGTGCTGCCACTTGCGGCCCTGATCGGCTACCTCCTGGTGTCCCCGGACTTTTTCTCCGTCGCGTTGCTCGGGATGCTCGTGATGCTGTTGCTGATGCCAGTCTTTTTGCGCTGGCATCACCCGATGCTGGTCTTCAGTTGGAATTTTCCGATGATTGTTTTCTTCCTTCCCGGCAGCCCGCCCCTCTGGATGGTGCTGGCGCTGCTCAGTCTTGGTCTCACGGTGATTGGCGCGGGCTTGGACAAGGAGCAGAAGCTGGTTCACGTGCCGGTGATGAATTGGGTGATGCTGGTGTGGGTGCTGGTGATCCTCTTTACGATGAAAATGACGGGCGCCGGCTTGGGCCTGAGATCCCTGGGGGGATCGATGCATGGGGGCAAGAAATACTTCTACATTCTGTTGGCCGTGGTGGCTTTTTTCGCGCTGAGCACGCGGCGTGTGCCGGTGCAGAAGGGGAACGGGTATCTGCAGGCGTTCGTAGTTTCCGATTTGGCGACCGTGCTGGTCAGCCTGGCCTATAGCCTGGGTCCCGCTTTCTGGACGTTTTACTACTTGTTTCCCGTCCAATATGCCCTGTACCAGGCAGGGGAAGACTACTCGTGGGACCCGACCTCCATCCGATTCGGCCGGATGGGCGGACTTGCAGTGGGCGGGGGCGCCGCGGTGGCATTCCTGATGGCCAGATACGGTGTGGCGGGCATTTTCAATTGGACCAAGCCCTGGCGGTTGCTGGTGTTCCTTGCCATCGTTGCCCTGAGCACCTTGGGCGGATTTCGCTCAACCATCATCAGCCTGGGCATCCTCTTCGCGGTGCAATTCCTGTTGGAGGGGCTGCATCGGACTCGTCTGCTGATCGTTCTGCTCGTGGCCGGGCTCCTGGGCTCGGCGATGCTCGTTCCCTTCGCCAACAAGCTGCCTCTGTCGATGCAACGGACCCTCACGATTCTGCCGCTGGATTTGCATCCGGCGGTCAGGATGAACGCGGCGGGATCGACCGAGTGGCGTGTCCGAATGTGGCAGGTTCTCTGGCCGGAGATTCCCAAATACTTCTGGGTCGGCAAGGGATTTACGGCCAGCGAGACGGACTATTATCTGGTCAATCAATCGGCGCTCCGCGGCCTGGGCCAGGACTTCGACGTGGCACTCATCGCCGGGGACTATCACAGCGGTCCATTGTCGCTGCTCATCCCCTTTGGGATCTGGGGAGCGTTGGCGTTCGTGTTCCTGATCGGGGCAGGAGGCCGCGTGCTCTGGAACAATTATCGTCACGGCGATCCGGCGTTGCGGAAAGTCAACATATTTCTCCTCGCCAGCTTCATCGCAAAAACCATCCTGTTCCTCGCCGTCTACGGCGCGATTCACACGGACTTCGTGGCCTTTGCCGGATTTCTGGCGATGAGCATCGCCCTCAATGGGGGCGAGTGCAAAGCCAGCCAGCAAGCCGATCCAAGGCCGGCACCACAGCCGGCTTCGGCGCCAATGCCCCGCCCGGCGCCGTTCTTTCCAGGCCGCGGGCTGGCGCGGCGTTGACCGGCCCCGCCGCCGACTACTGTCACCGCGACCACCCCGCACGGTCCATTCGCTCAAACCATGACAAGCGCTGCCCGCCTTTCTGCTTGTCCCCGGAAGGACCGGCGACAAAGCATCCCGGGCCACAGCTTCAGAAGAGACAGCGTAAGCGTGCCAGACCAGGTCGCGCGTGGCTTTGCCAGCTGCGCGCCGCCCCACTCGCGGCTTGCGGCTGGCCAGTACGTCTCATTAGCATTCAGAATGAATTGGTTTTCCAAACTCCGCCTGTACGCGCAAGCCGCCGCTGCTTTGCGTGGCCCGAACCTGCAGGGTCTCCCTCTCATACCGAAATCGTTCCGGCCAGGTGCGCCCGCCAATCGCGCGGCCTACAATCAGTTTGTCCTTTGGATTAAACGGCTGGAGTTGCCACGCGCCGGCTGGATTGTCGGTGTCGGCGCCAATCATGGTGACTTTGCGCAAGCGGCCAGCGCATGTCATCCCGATGCGCAGGTGCTGCTTGTTGAACCGCTCCCCACGCTTCATCCGGAACTGGAGCGCCGTTGCCGCGAGCGTCTTGGCCGCTGGCGCCTGGCGCCTTGCGCCCTCGGCAGCCAACCCGGTCAGGCCACGCTTCACGTCGATCCCCAACAGGACGGCATCGGCAGCCTTCTCGGTTTCAGCCAGGAATACCTGGCCGCCAATCCCAGCGCCAAACCGACGCAAAAAATTGACTGCCAGGTGCGCACACTCGACGATCTCTGCACCGAACATGGCATCCAGGCCATCGATCTGCTCAAGATCGACGTTGAGGGCTTCGAGTTCGAAACATTGGAGGGGGCGGCCAGGGCGCTGCGCGTGACCCGGTCGATGGTCATCGAGCTCTCCCTCGTGCGGCGTCGCGATGACACCGAACCGTTGGGACGTCTGCTGACTCTGATGCACCAGGTTGGACTGCGGCTGGTCGAATTGTATCCTTCGTTGTGCACCTCTCAGGCCCCGTGGCTGCCGATCGAATTCAACGTCCTGGCCCGGCGAGCTTGAGATGCCCGGTCCAAACCGCGAAGGCATGGCCGTGCAACCGACCCGCCCTCCCGCGCGAACAGCAGCTGCATCAGGCATTGACACGAACAACGAACAAAACGAACGACGGACGAATTGGGCAGCTACCCCGCCCGCGCCGCGCGCCCTTGCCCTCTCGCCAGGTCAAAGGAGTAGAAGCTGTGCGCCTGCCGGCACGCGGAAATCGCTATTCCACCCTCTTCGAACCGGAAGAAACCACGCAATCTGACCGCCGCTGGCGCGCTATGCCCGATGCGAAACGCAACCAGCATCCTGGCGAACGATGCCGCATCGACCCGCACAGGTCCGCTCGAACCCCGGTCGTTCCGTCCGGCCTGGCGGCCCGGCCGCACCCTTGCTGAATCGAAGCCCCCGCTCATGCGCTTCTCCATCATCACGCCCAGCTTTCGCAATTCCGACTGGCTCAAGCTGTGCATCGCTTCGGTCCGCGACCAGGGAGTCGCCGTGGAACACATCGTCCAGGACGCCGGCTCGGACGACGGCACGCTCGACTGGCTCTGCTCCGACACGCGGGTGCGCCCCTTCGTGGAGAAGGATGAAGGGATGTACGACGCCATCAACCGCGGTCTGCGCCGGGCTTCGGGCGAACTGCTGGCTTACCTGAACTGCGACGAGCAGTACCTGGCGGGCGCGCTGGCCGCAGTCGAAGCACACTTCCGTGAACATAAAGACACCGACGTGCTTTTCTGCGACGCCGTGGTCGTAGACTCGAAGGGCAACTACCTTTGGCATCGCAAAACATTGCGGCCGCTCCCCTGGCATACCTGGATCTGCCCGCTCTCCGTGCTGACGTGCGCGACGTTCTTCCGACGGAGTGTGGTCGAGCGCGGCCTGCTTTTTGACCCGCGGTGGCGTTATGTGGGCGATAGCGCGTGGGTGAAGCGGCTGCTTCAGGCAAGGGTCCAAATGGGCGTGCTGAGGCGCTTCACGTCCGCATTCACCCATTCCGGGGGGAACTTGAGCCTGGATCCGAAGGCGCAGATCGAGGTAGCGGCTTACTTCCAGGAAGCGCCGCGGTGGCTGCGAGCAGTGCGGCCTGCGGTGCTCTTGCACCATCGGCTGCGGCGCTGGCTGGGCGGGATCTACTCGCAGCGGTCATTTGATTTCGCCCTCTACACTCAGGAGAACCTGTGCCGTCGGACGAGCCGGCACGTCGCCCGGCCTGTCTTCCGATGGCGGTGGTGATCAGCGCCGCTGCGAACGCAAGCCCCGTGTTGCAGTGAATTTATGATGGGGAGCACGGGTTCGCCGCGACCGCGCGACCGCGCGCCCCATTTGGACCTTGGCTCCGGCGGGGGAATTCCGATATTTACATGGAAATTGAATCTGTGACGAACCGGCCCTCCGAACTGTTATGGGCGCGTGCATGCCGAAGGGAAGGGGATCGGCTGGCGCGACGCGTGCGTGCGCTGTCACCGATCGGACAGGGCCACCTCGGGGGTCGCCCAGGCCCGTCGCAACGGCCCTGCTGGCCCCTGTTTCCATCCGAACCAAGGGCGTGAACTCAACGCAGCAATGATGCTTGGCGCGGCCAAACTGGTGTTCCTTTATCTGCTGCTTCTGGGCAGCGGCGCCAGAACCGTTGACAGGCTTCCGCTGAAAAGTTTCCTTGGCAAGGTCTTGATGGCATTCACCCTGGGTGCCGCGCAACTCCTGATTTCCATTCAAATACTCTCGCTGTTCAGGCACCTGACCGGCGGATGGCTGCTGCTACTCAACGGACTGATTACGGTCGCCGTTTTCTTCGCCGCGCGCCGGCAATCCCAGCACCTCCAGAATCTTCCTTGGGCGGAGATCACAGGGAACTTCAGGACAGCCCTGGCGTTGATCAGGCAGCATCCCTTGGAAGGTGGCATGCTCGCGGCAGCGATGGTGGCGATCGCAATCGGCTGCGCCACGAGCCTCAGCACCTACCCGATGACGGACGACTACCATTTTGCGATGCCGTTGTTCTGGAAGCAACATGCGAGTATTCTCCCCTTTCCAAGCTACGATCCCCGGTTGATCGGAGTGACCTTTGCCAGCGAAGGGTTGGCGTTGCCCGGTTACCTGTATGCGCGGACAGGAGCGATGTTCGCGCTGCTCACGGGCCTCGCGGCGTTGTTCCTGATTTGGATCGTCATGGGCATCGCCCGGCAGTTGGGCGCTTCTCTCCAAGCGTCGCTGTGTGCGGGCGCAGCACTGGGAGGGCTCGGGCCGATAGCGATCAGCCTGTTTGGCGCGATGGCCGATCATCTCCTGTCTGCGATGTGGTTCAGTGGCGCGGTTTACTTTCTTCTGGAGAGCCGAAGCCGTGATGCCGCGGGGGTTCGGCCGCTCGAGATGGGATGTTCGCTCTTGTGCCTGCTGATGGCCTGCGCCAGCAAGAATATCGTGGCGCTTGAGGTTCCTTCGTACGTCTTGGGAACGGTGCTCCTGCATGGCCGCGGTCTGCTCCGCCGGCGGTGCCTGACTGTCATGGCGGTGAGTGGCTTTGCCGGCATGGTCGCCTCCGGTGTTCTCTGGAGTTATGTGAGCAATGC
>DASTLJ010000062.1:0-5283 GCA_035715125.1 Verrucomicrobiia bacterium | reverse complement strand
CCCGGCCACGGCGGTGAAGTTCAGCCGCGCCAGCGTCTGGGTTCCCTGGAGTGTGTTGCCCGCGCTCGCCGCGATGGTGATGGCGGCGGTGTTGGCATCGGGGCTCTGCAACGTGACGGTCGCCAGCGCCGGCGCCAGCGCCTCGACGGAGAGGTTCTGGAGCCGTTCGCCGGGCAACTGAACCACGGCCTGCAATTCGCTCAGCGGCGCGCTCGAGAAGAAGTCGATGGGAACGGAGCCGTTCGTGCCGACGAGCAGGGCGGTGGAGCCAACGGTGGCCTCAACGTAATCTTTGACCACCACGTTGAAGGTCATTTGATTGCTCAAAAACGGCCGGGTTTGATCAACCACTCGCACGGTGACGGGGTGGGTCCCAGGCGACTGGGCCCGGTTGGGCGTCCAGTGAAAGCTCTGGCTGACTGCGTGAACGCGCGAGTTGGTGGGCGCGCCGGGCGCCAGAGACAAGTTGAGCAGCAATGGCGGCTGGTTCGCGTCGTTCACGATCAGGGGCACGACCAGCGGCTTGAGGACTTCGGCAGGGATGTCCGGCATCGGCTCCAGTGACGGCAGCGAGTAAACCGTCACGGTCGCCACGCGGCTGGTGGCGGAGCCGAAATCGTTTTCGACGACGACATCGTAGCCGCCGTTGTCGATCTCCTGGATGTTGGGCAACAACAGCGAAGGGCTATTGGCGCCGGGGAGGAAGGCGCCGTTCTTGCGCCAGTGGTAGGTCATCGGTTCGGTGCCTTCGGCGACTGAGGCGAGAATGAGAGTGCTTTCGGCAATGCCGAGCTGATCCTGGGGTTGGACGACGATGCGCGGAGGAGCGACGACGATCAAATAGGCGGGTTTGGTGATCAGCACGCCTGACGCGTCGCGGATAAGCGCGGCGTACTCGCCTTCGTCAGAAAGCTGGACATTGCTGAGAACCAATGTCTCCGACGTCGCGCCGGGGATGGCGGCGCCGTTGAAGCGCCATTGGTAGGCGACTGGCGCGGCGCCCTCGGAGCCCGCGTGGAAGGAGACCGTTTGGCCTGCACGGGCGAACTGGTTCTGCGGATGCGTTTGGTCGCCCGCGAGATTGGACGGAGTGGAGAGGCCGAGCGCGTTCAGAGAGCGGACCCGGTAGAAATAGAGCGTGGCGGAGTCGAGGCCCTCGTCCACGAAAGCGTCGAGGTTGGCGGCGACGGTGGCGACCGGGATGAAGGCGGCGCCGTCGGCGGATCGCTCGATCTGGAAGGCGGCTTCATTGGTGGAGCGATCCTGCCAGGTGAGGACCATCCGGCTGCGGAAGAAATGAAGGCCATCGCCCGCACTCGCGACGAGGCCGGCGGGAGCGCGCGGCGCGGAGGCCGGCATGACAGTGCTGGCGCTGGCAAGGGCCGACCAGTCGGAAGGACCGAAGGCGTTGGTGCCGCGGACGCGATAGAAGTAGGTCGTGTTGGCGAGGAGAGGGGTGTCGAGCGCGTTGTTGGCTTCAGGTGGGAGCGCGAAGATTTGCGTAAAGTTCACGCCGTCAGTGGAACGTTCCAGCGAGAAACCGAGTTGATTCGTCGAGCCGGGCGTCCAGAAGAGCGTGATTTCGTTCGGGCCGGTCGGGACAGCCAGGAGATTGATCGGGGCGGAGGGGGTGGGCGGAGGTTTGGTGAGGGTGAAGGTGTCGCGAATCTCGCCCGTATCCCGGAGGAGCATCGCGTCGAGCCGGTTGCTGTTTACGTCGATGACCATGGTTCCCAGTTCATTGAGCTCGAGGAAATGGGCGGGGTGGTTCAACGGGCCGCCAGTGACCTGGCCTGCATTGCCGGCCACGGTATAGACGACGCCTTCGCCGGCGGCGTTCTTATGATACGCCCCGTCGCCCTCTTCGCGGCCGTCGCCGCCGTCGATCTTCATCGAGTTGGTCATGGTGCTGGAGAGGCCGTAGTGGCCGTGGAGCAGGTAGGAACGTTCCCAGGCGTGGCTGTGGCCGCAGAGCACGAGGTCCACTCCGTTGGTTTCCAGGATGGGCAAGATATTCTGCCGGATCTCGATTAGCTCGTTCTCGCGATCCGAATCGTGGTTGCCCTTGGTGTAGGGTGGGTGATGGAAGAAAACGATGAGCCACTCGGCGGTCGTGGCGGCCAGGTCGGCCTGCAGCCACATGCCCATGGCGTTGGTGGCGCTGCGGCCGCTGGACATCGAGTCGAGGCAGATGAAGTGGATATTGGCGTAGTCGAACGAATAATACTTCTCTGTGCCAGAGGCCACTCCGCCTGCCTGGCCTTCGGTCGGCAGCGAGAAGATGTCCAGGTAGGGGAAGTTGACGGCCGTGAAGGACTGGTCGGTCTCGTGATTGCCGATGGTGGGCCAGACGAACTTATTCCGCAGCGTGGTCGGATACATGTCAAAGATGGCCGCCTGATGTTCACTGTCCTGGCCGCTGTTGTAGGCGTTGTCCCCGAGCAGGAGCCAGATATCGGCGGGTTTGCCGTTGGTTTCGGCAAAATTGTAAAAAGCGTCGCGGGTGCTTTGCTGACGTGCGGGATCCCCGTTGCCGGCAGTGCCCGCGTCGCCGAGCACCCATAGACGGATCGGCCTGCGCGTGCCGGGCACCGGCGAGGTTTTGAACCAGTAATCGTCCCCGTTATTTTCGCCGCCCACGAGGTTCTGCGCCGCGTTGCCGATCGAGTAGCAATACTTGGTATCGGGTTCCAGGCCGGTGAGGGTCACGATCTGTTCGTTGGTAAGCGTGGTCACGAATGCCAGGTTCGTCAGGTTGTACGGATCGGGGCCGTAGCGGACGACGGCGTCCGAGGGAACCTGTGTCCGCCAGCGCACCACAGCGCCGGTGGACGAACCGATTTGCAGATACGGGCCGCGCACGAGCGAGATGGGCAGGCTGGTGACGACGTTCAGGACGGACGGCGCGGACGTGCGGCTCAGTCCCTGGTTGTCCGTGGCGACGGCTCTGAAAACGTAGGTGCCGACGAGCAGGTTCGACACGCCGAGGGTGTAGGGCGCGGTCGTCCCTTCTCCCAGCTTGTTGGCCCTCTCGTAAAACTCCACGAGCGCGACGGTGCCGTCATTGTCGGAAGCGGTCGCGCGCAAGGTCACGCTCGCCGGCGGCAGGAAGAACGAATTATTCGTCGGGCTGCTGAGCGTGACCGAAGGCACGGGGTCAATCAGCGTATAGTTCCACTGGCCGCCGAAACGCGTCGGGTCGAAGGCATTCCCGGCCTCGATGTCCGTGATGCCGTGGTTGGTGGCCCAGCGAATGGTCACGGCGCCGAAGGGCGGTTGCGGGAACGTGAAGGTGTACGTGACGGCGTCTGGGCTCAAAACGGCGCTGGCCGGTGTGCCGGCAACCAGCAGGTCCGCGGCGTCCACGCCTGAAACGGGTTCGGTGAACGTGACCGCGACGGCGGTCAGACCGGTAATCGTGGTGGACGCGGCTGGAATCTGCGAGGCGATCTTGGGATTGCTCGGGTTGATGAGGAAGTAGCGGAGGGTCGCGTTCGCGTTGGTGCCGTTGAAGGCTTTCGGAGGGTTGTCGAAATCGGTGATGCCGTGATTGGTCGCCCACGTCAGAACGACATTGCCGTAGGGCGGCTGCGGGAAGCCGAAGGTGTAGGTGGTGTTGGTCGTGGTCGTGACATCCGTGGCGGGCGTGCCGTTCACCAGCAGGTCGGTCGCGCCGACGCCGGCGACCGCCTCGCTGAATGTAATGGTGACATTCGAGAGTGAGAGCACGTCGCCCTGAGGTGGCGTCGGGTCCAAAAGCCGCGGCGGGACGGTGGTGGCATCGAGCGGGAAGTAATAGAGCTGGGCGTTGAAGCTGAAGTCGGAGCTGTTGGTAAGGTTCTGGTTGAAGGCGTGGACGGCGAGCACGTTGCGGCCATCGACGAGCGCGCGGAGGGCGTTGGTCAGCGAGTAAACGATGTAAGCGGCGCCGCTGTTCTGGGGTTCGTTAGCCTGCGCGGTGGCCACGGCGTTGAAGGCGACTTCGCCGGTGGGCATGAGCACGCGCGCCACCTCGGTGCCGTTGATCCAGGCGATGAATCCGTCGTCCACCTGCGCGTTGAGCAGCACATTGGTAATGTCACCGCGCTTGAGCACCGTGAATTCCTTGCGCAAATAAATGCTGGTGTAATTGCTCTGCATGTCGCTGAGCACGGTGCCGTGGATGTTGGCGTTCGTGAGCGAAGGCTCACCGTAGAAGAGCGGCGCGGGGGCGTTCGACCAGCCGGAGTCCTCGTATTCGGGCTGCCGCCAGGCGCTCCGCGGCTCCGAAGCTTCGTTGGTGCCCTTGATGAAGAGCCACATCGAGTTGGACTGCACCAGCGCGACGCGCGTATCCAGGATGAAGCTCCAGTTGTTGGCCGTGTTGGAGCGGTTGAAGGCGTTGGGCGTCGCGGCAAGATCGAAAATGCCATTGTTCGTCGACCAGGTGACCGTATTGGTGCCGGCGGAAGGCTGGACGACGTTGAACGTGTAGCTGGCCCCGCCTCCCGAGACGTTCAGGGCGGGCACGCCGTTGAGCAACAGGTCCGGTCCATCGACTCCGGTGACGGGTTCGCTGAACGTCACGCTGATCTGTGTCAGGTTCGTCACGGTGGCGCCCGCCGCTGGCGTGCGCGCGGACACAACGGGGGCCAACCGGTCAATCAAGGAGTAACTCCACGTCGCTCCGGGGCCAGTGCCGTCGAAGTCCAGCAGCGTCGGCCAGCCGTAATCGGTGATGCCGTCGTCCGCCGCCCAGGAGATGTTGACCGTGCCGTAGGGCGGCTGCGCGAAGGTGAAGGTGTAAACGAACGTGCTGTGATTTGCGCTGACGCCGGTCGCGGGCACGCCGTTCACGAGCAGGTCGGAGGCGTCCACGTTTTGCACGTTTTCACTGAAGGCCACCGTGATGCTGGTCAGGGTGTTCGAGACCGTGGCGCCGGCGGGCGGATTCTGGTTGAAGATTGTTGGCGCGATGACATTGGTAGGCGGAATGGTAATGGTTGCGACAACAACGGGCGACGTGCCCTTCACGCCGCCCGCATCGGTGGCGATGGCCGTGAGGAAGTTGGTGCCGAACGGAGCGACCCACAGGGCCGAGTAAGGCGCGGTGCTGTCGCTGCCAAACGAGACGCCGTTGTTGAAGAATTCGACGTTGGTGACTCCCGTGATGGCGTTGGCCGTCGCGGTGACGAGCCAATTGGTCGGGCCTTGCGTCACGAAGCCATCCATGGGGCTGGTGATCGCGGCGACCGGCGTGCCATTATCGTCATAGACAACGACGGGGATCTCCGTGGAAGTCGT
>DASTLJ010000061.1:0-12551 GCA_035715125.1 Verrucomicrobiia bacterium | reverse complement strand
CGAACCCGAACAACCCCACGGGCACGGTCGCGCCCGCCGCCGACGTGATGCGCCTCGTCAACGAAGTTCCGCCAAACGTCCTGCTGGCGATGGACGAAGCCTACATCGAGTTCATGGACGAGCCGTGCGACCTGCTGCCGCTGGTTCGCTCCGGGAACAAGCCAAACCTGCTGCTCATGAGAACTTTCTCGAAGATTTACGGCCTGGCAGGACTGCGCCTCGGCTACGGAATCGGGCATCCCGAGTTGATCGCCGCGCTGGAAAAGGTCCGCCAGCCTTTCAACATCAACGCCCTGGCGCAAGCCGGGGCGCTTGCGGCGCTAGACGACACCGAGCACGCCGCTCGCACGCGGCAGAACAACAAGGCCGGGCTGAAATTCTTTGAGGACGCCTTCCGCGGGCTGGGGCTGGAGTTCATCCCTTCGACGGCCAACTTCGTGCTCGTCCGCGTCGGCGACGGCGCGGGCGTTTGCGCCGAACTCCAGAAGCTGGGCATCATCACCCGCCCGATGGCGGGCTACCAATTGCCCGAATGGATGCGCATCTCGGTCGGCACGCCGGCAGAAAACGAACGCTGTCTGTCCGGCCTTCGCAAAGTCCTGGAATAGTCCTGGAATAGTGCTTTACACTACCTTGCGCAACCCCTACTCTGCGGCCTTGAAATTGAAGAACAGATGAGCACGAAATTGGATACGAAGTCGAAGGTCGTGAACGACTTTCGCCGTCACGAAAAGGACACCGGATCGGCAGACGTGCAGATTGCGCTGCTGACCGAACGCATCAACGCGCTGACCGAGCACCTCCAGAAAAACAACAAAGATCACGGCTCGCGCCGCGGCCTTCTCATGATGGTCGGGCAGCGCCGGAGGTTGCTGGACTATCTCCACAACACCGACACTTCCCGTTACCAGGCCATCACGAAAAAGCTTAAGCTCCGCCACTGAGGCGGCTTGCGTGGCGCCGGATTGCGCCGCTCTTCGCAGCGCGGAGTTCCATCCGCGCACATCTGATTCCAGCCATGGACAGCCGGGTCAACCAACCCCAACTGAGTTTTGAGGCGCAGTCGTCCCGTTGCGCCCGCTTTCCTCTCGATCCGTCCGCGTGGGCGGGCCGGGGGAAATCAACCCAACGCATCCACGCGCCCAATCCGCCCCGCCGGCTCCGGGTAATTTCAGTCAGTCCCAAGTCCCTCGGGATTCACTGAAGTTCCTCTGAGGCCGGCGGGGCCCAAACATCATGTCTGAAAAAATCACCGCCCAAGTCGGCGACAAACAAATCACCATCGAAACAGGCCGGATTGCCAAGCAGGCCGACGGCGCCGTCACCGTCCAACTCGGCGAAACCATCATCATTACCGCCGCCGTCGGCGCCATCAAAGCCAAGGAAGGACAGGATTTCTTCCCGCTCCAGGTCGATTACCGCGAGCGCGCCTCGGCGGCCGGCAAGTTCCCCGGCGGCTACTTCAAACGGGAAGGCCGGCCCACCGAAAAGGAAATCCTCACCTGCCGCCTGACCGACCGGCCCATCCGGCCGCTCTTTCCCAAAGGCTGGTTCAACGAAGTCCAGGTCCAAACCATTCTCTTGAGCGCCGACCAAGAAAACGACTCTGACATCCTCGCGATACTCGGCGCCAGCGCCGCCCTTTCCGTCAGCGACATCCCGTGGGACGGTCCGCTCGGCGCCGTGCGCGTAGGCCGTGTCAACGGCGCCTTCGTCGCAAACCCCACTCACGCCGAGCGTGCCCAAAGCGACCTCGATCTCGTTTACGTCGGCAGCGAAACCGACGTCGTCATGATCGAAGGCTCCGCAAAGGAAATCTCCGAAGCCGACTTCAATGCCGCGCTCCGCTTCGCCCACGACTGCTGCCAGCCGCTCATCACAGCCCAGAAGCACCTCGTCGCCAAATCCGGCAAGCCCAAGCGCTCGATTACCCTCAACATCGTCTCGGACGAAATCCTCAACGAAGCCAAGGCCCTGGCCGGCGACCGCATGGTGCCCGCGCTGCTCACCCCCGGCAAACTCGCCCGCGAAGCCGCCTGCCGCGCCATCGCCGACGAAGTTGGCGCCAGGCTCAAGGAAAAGCATGGCGAGGAAGCCATCACCGACTTCACCGTCAGCCAGGCCTTCTATTACATCCAAAAGGAAGCCATGCGCGGGCTCATCATGAGCCAGGGCAAACGCCTCGACGGCCGGGGCCCCGACGACCTGCGCCTGCTGCACAGCGAAGTCGCCATTCTCCCGCGCGCCCATGGCTCCGCCCTGTTCGCCCGCGGTGAAACCCAGGCGATCGCGCTGGCCACCCTCGGCACCACCGAGGACGCCCAGGACTTCGATGCCTACGTCGGCGGCGAAACCACCAAGAAGTTCATCCTCCACTACAACTTCCCGAATTTCTCCGTCGGCGAAACCGGCCGCATCAGCGGCCCCGGCCGGCGCGAGATCGGCCACGGCGCGCTGGCCGAGCGCAGCCTCGAACCGATGCTCCCGCTCGACTCCTATCCCTACGCCATCCGCATCACCAGCGAGATCATGGAGTCCAACGGCTCCACCTCCATGGCCTCCATTTGCGCCGGCACCCTCGCGCTCATGGACGCCGGCATCCCGCTCACGCGTCCCGTCGCGGGCATCAGTGTCGGCCTCTGCTCCGAAACCGACGACAACGACCGCATCAACGAATACCGCCTGCTCACTGACATCATAGGCTGGGAAGACGCCTTCGGCGACATGGACTGCAAATTCGCCGGCACCGTCAACGGCATCACCGGGTTCCAGCTCGACCTCAAGCTCCGCGGCCTCCCTCACGACATTTTGGCCGAGGCGCTCGAGAAAGCCCGCGTCGCCCGGCTGAAAATCCTCGAACACATGGCCGCGACCCTTGCCGAGCCGCGAAAGGAACTCAGCAAATACGCCCCTCAAATCATCACCCTCAAGATCAACCCCGAGAAGATCGGCGCCCTCATCGGCCCTGGCGGCAAGAACATCAAGCGCCTCGTCGAGGAATCCGGTTGCGAGATCAACATCGAGGACGACGGCAGCGTGAACATCTACTCCACCAGCCGCGAAGGCATGGAAATCGCCCGGCGCGAAATCGAGGGCATGGCCGCGGAAGCCGAGATTGGCAAGATCTACAAAGGCAAGGTGGTCACCATTAAGGAATTTGGCTGCTTCGTCGAATTCCTCCCCGGCCAGGACGGTCTCGTCCACATTTCCGAACTCGCGAATTTCCGCGTCAAGATGGTCGAGGACATCGTCAAGATGGGCGAGGAAATCTGGGTCAAGTGCCTCGGCATCGACGAAAAAGGCCGCGTCAAGCTTAGCCGCAAAGCGGCGATGGCCGAGCGCGACGCCGAACATGGCGGCCCCTCCTCCGGTGAAGCCCCGCCCGCGGGCGGCGGACAACCCGAGCACCGCGAACAGCGGGATCGCCCCGACCGGGGCGAGCGCCGTGAACGCGGCGACTATCGTGGGGAGCGGCGCGACCACGGAGATCGCGGCGGTCGCGGAGGCTCCGGCGGGCGTGGAGACCGCGGCGGACGCGGAGATCGCGTGCGCGGCCCCAGTCCCGGAGCCCCTGGCCACCAACAGGGCGGCTCAAGCCCCAGCCACGGCGGCCCCAGCCAATCCCCAGCTCCAGGCGAGCGGGAAGACGAGGGCGCGCGCGCCGATCAATACTGAGCTGTGTTGGGGAAGGCAGCCAGAGCCGAAAACCGAGTTCCGAAATCCGAAACACGAAGCGTGCTCGAGGCGCTGTAGGCATGGAGTCCCGGCTTTAGCCGGATGCGCGTACGGCCAGACTGAGCCCGCCATGCCTTCGGTCGCCCTTCCGGCTAAAGCCGGGACTCCATGCGGGGATGGCTACCCGGAGCGAGGCTTGACGAGGCTGGCTTCGCCGGACACGCTCGGCCCATGAAATTGCTGCTCGTTTCTTGCCTTGGGGCGCTCTGGCCCGGACTTTGCCTCGCTGCCGACCTCAAAGTCGCCACGCTGGATCTGCCCCGCGTGCTGGCTGAATACCGGGAGGGCCGCGAAGCGGCCAAATCGCTCCAGCAAAAGGAGGTGTCCTTCCTCAAGGAACTGGAGACGTGAAACATAAAACGTAAAACGTAAAACGTGAAACGTAAGATGTGAAAGAAGTTCGGCGCTTCGAGTAGCTTTTACGTTTTACGTTTCACGCATCACGCATCACGCACCCACGTCTACGGCCACCGCTCGATCCGCAATCGCTCCGCTTCGCCTGTTCCCAGATCGAGCAGGGCCGCGTTTTCGATGAGTTGCACGTGGTTGCTGAGGGATTGCGACGGCGGCGCGTCCTTCGCGGCCTGCCGCTGGCGATCCAACTCGCGCAGGGAAAGCAGATCCAGCGCCACGGGATCTTTGCTGAACCTCAGTTCGTTCAGCACGACCGAATAGTGCAGCAGGCTGTGCTGCTCGCCATGATATTGGCAGATGAGGGCGTCGGTGATGTTGAGCACGACGCGGTCGCCGAGCTGCGGCAGCGCATAGATCTCCGGCACCGCCTCCGCCAGGCGGCGGGTAGCCACTTCGAAGCGGCGCACATTGTCCACACTGCCCGTCGCCAGGCTGAACAGGTTGCCACACACGCCCGCGGTGTTGTGGTTCAGCAACGGAGTGATGTTGATGATTTTGGTCAGCCGCCTGGAAACCAGCTTCGAGAGATAGGACTTGCGGCCGATGCCCGGACCTTTGCGGCCGAACTCCAGGTCGCCGTAGATGAGCTGGCCAAGGATGGGAGCGTCGGGATTGTAGAACGCTTCCTCATCGAAGCCCGCATTGGCCGCGCCGTCCACGCCCACGCCCAGGCTCTCTGCCAGATCGCAGTAGCCCGCCAGACGCAGGTCGCCTTTTTGCCGGTCCCAGATGATGATGTTCCTGGCCGGGACCTTCGCCGCGAGGAGTCCGCGGATGACACCTTCCACCACGGCCAGCCGCGTGCCGCTTCCAGCCCCCGGGGCGGAATAGACCTTGATGCCGACGATGTCCTGCGTGGAGACCAGCGTGCCCCAGGCTTCGGCGGCGTTGGTTTTGCCAGTTAATTTCTCGATGCCGCGCCGGACCATCTCATAGACCCTTTCAGGCCGCGGCCGATAGGCGTCCGTCGCCTCCGGATCGTGGACCACCAGGACACGGCCGTGATCCGGCGGCGCCGCTGGGGGCGCGTCGGCGCGCAATGTCGGCGTCTGGCCAACCAGGCAAAGCAGCCAAATGAGATTGAGGCAAACCCGTGTGATTCTTGACACGTCAGGAGACGAATGTTAGCACCAGCCATTGTGGCGACCAACAAAAAGCGCGGCGCGAACTTCCAGGCTGTGTGGATGGCGGCTCTTGCCATCGGCCTGGCGAGTTGCGCTCCGCCCGGGCCGGAGGCGCTGCTGCAAGGCGAGCAGTTGATCAAGCAAGGCCGATGTGAAGAGGCAATCGCGCGCTTGAAAAAAGCCACGGTGATGCTTCCGAAGAATGCGCAGGCCTGGAACCACCTTGGCCTGGCGTATCACGGCAACCGGCAACTCGACGAGGCGGCACGGGCCTACCAGACCGCCCTGGCGCGCGACGACAAACTGGCCGCTCCGCATTACAACCTCGGCTGCCTTTACCTGGAACAGAATAATCTCGACGGCGCTACTCAGGAGTTGACGGCCTACACGTTCCTCCAGAAATCGGACGCGGAAGGCTGGCTCAAATTCGGTGTCGCGCACCTTCGGGCCAAGCGGCTCGATTTGGCCGAACGGTGCTTCCGCACCGCGCTGGATCACCACCCCCGCCACCCGGACGCCCTGAACAATCTGGGCGTGGTCCAGTTCCAACGCCGTCGCTGGCAGGACGCCCACAATTATTTCAACCTCGCCCTCGCCCATAACCCCGGCTACGGACCGGCGCAGTTGAACATTGCGATCGTCAACCATCAGGCGCTCAACAACCGTGGCTCCGCGTTGAAGCAATATAAGGCTTATCTGGCCAGCCAGCCGCGCGGCGCCGATCGGGATGCGGTCGAGGCCATTACCCGCCAGCTCGACGAGGAGTTGAAACCGCCGTCGCTCGTGCAGCGGCCGGTGGTGACGAACCCGCCACCGGCGCCAACCGTACGGACCAGCGCCGTCGCGGTCGCACCCGCTCCACCCCGGGCCACCCTCAACCCACCGCCTGCGGTGGCCGCCCGGACGAACCCCGCCCCGGCCGCGAGCCCTCCGCGAGTTCATCCCACCCCGACGAATCGCCCGGTTGTCGCAGCCCGCCCTCCGCCCGAGCCGCCGCGCGTCGCATCGAACCCGCCTCCTCGGACCGTCGAAATCCCGGCCACAGCCGTCTCCGACGATCTGGTCGTGAAGCCCGCGCAGGATCTGGCCGCGCGCGCCCCCGCCACTCCGAACCCGAAAGCCGCGGCCGCGACGCCGCCTCCGGGCAGCCCGACGAACGCGGTGCCTTACGCGGACCCAAAGTCTGACGCGGCCAAGCGCGGCCTTATCGCGCGATTGAATCCGTTCAACCGCAAACCAAAAGAACCGGAACCGGCGAAGGGCCCGGCGGCTGGCACCAACGCCGTCGCTGCACCGGCTGTGTTGCCACCGGCCACGCCGGTGGAGGCGCTCTCGGCTCCGGCGCCGGTCCCGCGATATCCCTACCAGTCGGTAGCCGCGCCGCGTCCTGGCAATCGCGCCCAGGCCCAGCCAGCCTTCGATCGCGGGGTCAAGGCGCACAAGGCCGGCAAGCCAGCCCAGGCGATCGAGGAATACCAAAACGCTTTGCGCGCCGATCCGGCCTACTTCGACGCCCGCTACAATCTGGGCGTGGCCGCGCAGGACACGGGGGATTTGGGACTGGCATTGATCGCCTACGAGACTGCGCTCGCGCTCAAGTCCGATTCCGCAAACGCCCGCTTCAACTTTGCCCTCGCCCTCAAGGACAGCGGCTATGCGCAGGACGCCGCCGAGCAACTCGGCAAGCTTCTCGCGACAAACCCGAACGAACTTCGCGCCCACCTTTCGCTGGCCAACCTCGGCGCCCAGCAGCTTCGCCAGCCGGCGCTGGCCCGCGAGCACTACACGCGGGTGCTCGAGCTGAATCCCAACCACAAGGAAGCCGGAAAAATTCGCGCCTGGCTGGCCAACAATCCATAAGCGGATGCTGTTGTGGCGCGCGAATGTCCCCGAGTCGTGGATGGAGAAGGTGCTGGCCAACCTGCCCGCCGTGTTGGTGGACCACGCGCACCTCGAACGCAAGGCCGCCACGAGCGCCCTGAATCTGGAGAAATATCGGGACCTGCATCCGCGCGTCGGCACGCTGAACGCCATCGCCATCGAGGAATTGCAGCACTTCCAGCTCGTGCTCGACTTGCTTGAGAAACGGGGGATCCCGTTCGACCAGGCGCATCCCAGCCCCTGGATCACGGGCCTCATGCGGACGGTCCGCAACGGCACGCGCCCACAGGCCATCGATCATCTCATCTGCTGCGCGCTGATCGAAGGCCGAAGCTGCGAGAAGTTTCAAAAGCTCTCGAGGGCCTTGCGCGGGCGCGACGAGGAACTGGCGCAATTCTATGCCGGTCTCGTCGAGTCGGAGGGCAACCACTACGCCACCTACCTGCGGCTGGCCCGGGGCATCGATGCGCCGGAGACGGACGAGCGTCTGGACTACTACCTTGACGTCGATGCGGAGTTGATTCGCCAGCCGCATGACATTCCGATTCTGCACTGAGGGTGTTTGAACACCGAAACCTTTCCATTCGTCCGGTTTCTGCTACAAAGTAGCGTGCGCACAGCATGATCCCCTCATTCCGCCCCATCGCCCTGGCGCTCGGTGCCTTCCTCGCTGCCGCGGGCGGCGCCACGGCCCAACTGACTCCCACGCCGCAGACGCCCATCGTCGGCGCCCGCATGCCCGCGCTCAGTCCCGACGGCAAACAAATGGCCTTCGTTTATCGGGGCGACCTCTGGCTGGCGTCCTCGTCGGGCGGACGCGCCATGCCACTCACGCAACACGTCGAAACCGACTCGCATCCCATCTTCTCGCCCGACGGCAAGTGGATCGCCTTTGCTTCCCGACGCAATGGCAACAGCGACATTTTCGCCGTGCCTGTGGAGGGGGGGCTTGCCCGGCAGTTGACCTGGCATTCAGGGCACGAATTCCCCGCCGGCTGGAGCCCCGACAGCCGTTTCATCCTCTTCACCGGAAAGCGCGACACGCCCAACTACGCCCTTTACTCCGTCGACACGGGCAACCTGCGCACCGAAATGCTGGCCGAAGACTTCGCGCCGCTTGCCGGCCCGAACGTCTCCGCCGATGGGCGCCAGGTCGTCTACGGCCGTTACGGCTTCCATTGGACGCGCCCGCGCTACCACGGCTCGGCGGCGCAACAGATCTGGATTTTGGATCGCGAGAATAACCTCCGCCGCCCGCTCACCACCAACGGCGCCCAACACCTCTGGACCCGGTTCCTCCCGGACGGCCAGAGCGTCATCACCGTCACCGTCGGCGAAGCCACCCCGTCGTCGAGCCCTGTGAACGACACGATCGCGCCGTTCCTCGACAGCACCGAGCGCACGCCCAACCTCTGGCAATTGGATCTCGAGGGCAACGCCCGGCGCCTGACCGCGTTCATCGGCGGCGGCGTGCGCTGCCCGAGCGTCGCATCGAAGTCCGGCGACATCGCCTTTGAGTACGGCCCCGATTTGTTTCTCCTTAAATCGGGCCGCAAGCAGCCGGAGCGGCTGCAGTTCATCATCGCCGCCGACGAGAAACTCACGACGCGCCGCCGTGAAAAGATCACCACGGGCGTCACCGAGGCGGAGCTTTCTCCGGACGGTAAGACCTTCGCGTTCGGATTGCGCGGGGAAATCTGGACCATCGCCACCGAAAAACCCAAGGGAGTGGCCGGCCGCGGCTCCGAGTTCGCCCGGCGTCTGACGGATTGGGAAGGCGACGACTCGGACTTCTCGTGGTCCCCGGACGGCGCGAAGCTCTACTTCACCAGCGATCGCGAGTTCACCACGCGCCTGTACGAGTTGGAGATCAAGACCGGCAAGGCCCGGCTGCTCTGGAACCGCGACGAGAACATTTCGCGCGTCACCGTCGCCCCCGACGGCAAGAGCCTGGCCATCTGGATGGCCGGCCGCGAGGGCGGCCTCTATGTGCTGCCCATTGAAGGAGGCGAACCCCACCGCGTCATCAAAATCCCCGGCTCCCAGTTCCGCGGCAACGGAGGCGGCGATTACGCCTGGTCTCCCGACATGAAATGGATTGCCTATTCCGCCCGCAGCGCGAGCCGGGCGTGGAACATTTACATCGTCCGCGCGGACGGCGGTGAACCGCACAACGTGACCCGCCTCTACGCGCAACATTCCGAGCCGGCGTGGTCGCCCGATGGCAAATACCTCTACTTTCAGAGTGACCGGGAAGGGCCCGGCCTCTACGTCCTGCCACTCAAACCCGAGCCGGTTCGCACCGCCGACACCGACCTCAAATTCGAAAAGCCCGGGGCCAAGGTCGCCGTCGAGATCGATTTCGACGACATTTCGCGGCGCATCCGGCGCCTCTCCTCCCAATCGCCGCAGGCCGACATCACCGTCAACCCCGACGGCACCATCGTTTTTCTCTCGGAGGGCGACGTGTGGACTGTCAGCTACGACGGCAAGGACACCAAACGCGTGACGAGCGGAGGCGGCAAGCAGGCCCTGCGCGTCGCCAAGGACGGCAAGAAGATTTCCTACATTCAGGGAGGCGACATGTACACCTCCGGCCTCGGAGGTTCCGCGGAAAAAATCGCGTTCACCGCCGAGTGGGAGCGGGACGTGCGGGCCGAGCGCAAGGCCGCCTTCACGCAGTTCTGGAACGCGTACAATCGCAGCTTCTACGACCCGAATTTTCACGGGCGCGATTGGGCGGCCATCCGCGGCAAATACGAGCCGCTCCTGGAGTCCGTCGAGACGCACGATGAATTCGCGACGCTGCTTCAAATGCTGGTTGGGGAACTCGAGGCCTCCCATTCCGAGGTCACGCCCGCCCCAGGTGGCCCGAGCCCGCCCGTCACGCCGCACCTGGGCTTCACGTTCGACTACGCCTACGCCGGGCCGGGCGTGCGCGTGCGCGACGTGCCGCAGGGCGCCCCGGGCTGGTACCGGAAGACGGAGATCAAACCCGGCGAATACATCCTGGCGATCAACGGCAAGGACGTGACCCTCGACGAAAAGCTTTATCAACTTATCAACGACAAACAGGACCGCGAGTTCGAGTTTCTCGTCAACACGAACGCCGACAGGAAAGGCGCCCGCACCGTGAAATACAAGGTGCTGACCCTCGAGGAATGGGACGATCTCAGTTACAAAAATCGCACCGACCGGCTTCGCAAGCAGGTCGAGGAGAAATCCGGCGGGCGGGCCGGTTACGTGCATCTTCAAGCCATGCAGACCGGCAATCAGGTCAAGTTCGAGCGCGAGGCCTACGAATACATGGCGGGCAAGGAGGCGATGATCATCGACGTGCGCTTCAATCGCGGCGGCAACATCGCCGACACGCTCATCGACTGGATCGAGCGCAAGCCCCACGGCTGGCTACGCCCGCGCGACGCCGCTCCCGAGGCCACTCCCTACCACGCGTGGGAGAAGCACTGCATCGTGCTGATGAACGAACACAGTTACTCCAACGGCGAGATATTCCCCGCCGCACTGCGCTCACGAGGCCTGGCGCGGCTCGTCGGCATGCCCACGCCTGGCTATGTGATTTGGACCAGCGACCTGCGCCTGGTGGACGGCACGGGCGCCCGGATTCCGCAAAATGGCGCCTACCGCCTCGACGGCACGAATCTCGAAAACAACGGCGAATGGCCCGATTTTTGCGTCCCGCTTTCGCCCGAGGACTGGCTGGCTGGACGCGATCCTCAACTGGACAAAGCCATTGAACTGATCATCGGCCCGCGTGACGAGAAGAAGCCGGATGTGGTGGGGGAGTGAAGCGTAAAACGTGAAACGTAAAACGTAAAACGTGAAACGTGATGCGTGATGCGTGAAACGTAAATCCGCTGTAGCCGCCGACGTGAGGAGGCGGAACACGTGGGTACACGGTCCATCCGCCTCCTCACGTCGGCGGCTACCTCACGTCGGCGGCTACCTCATGTCGGCGGCTACCTCATGTCGGCGGCTACGATCGTCGCTGGCGAATGCAGTCTAAGAAAAACGCGGACAAAGCTGTCCGCGCTCCTTTCACGTTTCACGTTTCACGTTTCACGTTTTCCCCCGCTCCTCAAATGCCCAGCACAGGCCGGGCTGTGATCGGGCGGGCAGTTGGAGAACTACTGGGGGAAGATGTAGTGCATATTTCCGTTGTCGTCGCCGAGCCGGGTCAAGTCCCTCAGTCCTTTGGTGGTGACGGACGACACACTGCCGTCGAGCAAGCCGACCTCGCCACTGTCGCTGTGGCCATACTTGGGCTGGTTCTGCCAGGCGATAATCGTCGCGCGGCCTTGACCGTTGACCTCGCGAGCCGGGGAGACACCTGACGAGCACGTATTGATTATTCCATCGTAATTCAGGTTTCGATCCGAGATCAGAATGTGGTTCTGCGCGTTTTCGAAGGAGAGCTGAGCTACAGTATAACCAGGGACATATACAATGCCAGCATCCAGCCACAGATCGTAGCTGACCGAATTGTTTTGCTGGTTGTTGTGGCGAAAGCCGCCTTGAGGATCAAGGGATCCCCAATTATTGGCGACGTGTCTCTCTTTGTCAGAAGGGCAAACGAGAATTTTCGGGCTCTCCAACTCGTTGGAAACCCAGGAGAACTGAAACCACGCGTTGTTCTGGAGGCCCGCCCAAGGCGGCGCGGGAGTGCCAGCTGGCGGATTGGGCGGAGCGAGGGTCCTGGTTCCTCCGTTCCAATACTGGATCCGGAACGGCAGGTTGTTTTGCTCGTGGTCATTCACCCAGAGGAGGAACGCCAGGCTGACCTGCTTCGAGTTGCTGACGCAGGCGGCCCGTTGGGCGCGGCTCTTCGCCCTGGCAAGGGCCGGCAGAAGCAGGGCGGCGAGAATGGCGATGATGGCGATAACCACCAGCAGTTCGATCAGGGTGAAGCCAAAGGTTTTTGTGCGGAAGTTTTTCATATCGGTGTCTGGGTTCAGCGAGACGATAAGTGATGTTCAAATACTGTCAATCATTTTGGCGACGGAGCCGTTTGCGCGGCAGCGACGCCCCATCCTTAAGACGCAGCGGAAGGCGCCTTATTCCAGATGCCTTCCACTGCGGAGTCAAAAGAACCATCACTTGGGGCAGCTTCAGCGTCAGGGCCCAGGGAATTGCAGCGTTACGGTGTTTGGAATGGTGACGCTTTGAATGGCCGAATTAATCTGCTTTTGGAAGCCGCTGATCGTCACCTGATGGGCGCTTCCGTCGCCCAGACCCAGGTTTCCTGCATTCTTGTGGATTGCCGCGTCCCAGTTCGCATCCCCCACCGCCGGCGGTAGCGGCTGTGTCAAGAACTGCTTCGTGCCATTCGCCGTCGGCACTGCGGCCCCCTGCAGCACATTGCGGTCGCCGGAAAGAATG
>DASTLJ010000060.1:0-10888 GCA_035715125.1 Verrucomicrobiia bacterium | reverse complement strand
TGCTCACCGGCGCCATGCCCGGGGGCCTGCTGACGACCACGAGCATTGTGGAGAATTATCCCGGTTTTCCCGAGGGCATCGACGGCTACGAACTCATGGTCAAGATGCAGAAGCAAGCCGAGCGATTCGGAGCGCGCGTCCAGTTCGGCACCCTCGAGGCCGTCGATGTCGCGAAGCAACCCTTCACGCTCACCGTCGATGGCGAACCGCTGCAAGCGGAGACCCTCATCATTGCCAGTGGCGCCAGCCACCGGCACCTCGGTTTGGAGAGCGAGGAAAAGCTGGAGACAAAAGGCGTCACCTACTGCGCGACGTGCGACGGCGCGCTGCCGATGTTCCGCGACCGGCCATTGGTCGTCGTAGGCGGCGGCGATTCCGCGTGCGAGGAAGCGACCTATCTCACCCGTTTCGCCTCGGTCGTCTATCTCGTCCATCGGCGCGATACACTGCGCGCCTCGAAGATCATGGCCGAACGCACGTTCGCTCATGCCAAGATCAAACCGGTCTGGGACTCCGTCCTCACCGAAGTCCTCGACGTAAAGCAGGACAAGGTCACCGGTGTCCGCCTCAAGAACGTCAAGACTGGCAAGGAAAGCGTGCTCGAATGTTCGGGCCTGTTCGTCGCCATTGGCCACATCCCGAACACACAGATTTTCAAAGGGGTGCTCGACATGGACGAGAATGGCTACATTCGACCAAAACGCGGCTCCGAAACGAACGTCCCCGGCGTTTTCGTGGCGGGCGATTGCTCCGACCACGTCTATCGCCAGGCCGTCACGGCGGCGGGGATGGGTTGCGCCGCGGCGATTGACGCGGAGCGGTATCTGGCGGCGATGAACGAGTGAGCCAGTGTTCAGTAATCAGTCGCGCGGCCATCGCCTCGCGACCGGAGACTGATTACTGATTACTGATTCAACGTTTTAACGATCCAATGCCTCACTGCGGCGTCGCAACGCGGTAGAAGCGGTTCGTGGTGAAGGCGGGGTCGAAGACGACGGCCACGCGATTGGTCCGTTGCGCGGAGACGCGCTCGAGCACCTGCCACGGCTCGACGCCTGGCCGCGCGGTGAAATGGACGGCGTAAGTTTTGTTCGACGCGGCCAAGAAGCTCAGGGCCGCGCCGCCGCCCACGGCGAAGGAGTCGATGCGCAGGAAACTCAGCGCGTTGGTCGGGTTGGTGCCGCTGTCGTACTCGGCGCGGTTCGACACGCCGTCGCCGTCGGCGTCGAGCGCGGCGTCCAGTGCGTTGGTGGGGCTGAGGCCGTAATCGATTTCGTAAGCGTCCGGGATGCCGTCGCCGTCGCTGTCGGCGAGAATGTTGAGAAAGGCGTTGGAGCTGAGGTAGCCGCTGGTGGGGAGCGAGGCGATGTTGCTGACGACCACCGTCCAATTGGTGTTGGCTGAGACCGTGTTCGAGCCGGCCGTCACATTGGTGACCGTAAAGAAGGACGTGTAGGAATCCAACAGGAAGAACGCGAAACCGGTGCCGCTTTTGCGCCAGCGGTAGCTGATCGGGAACGTCGCCGTGTTGGTGACGGTCACGCTCAACGTCACCGTCGCCCCGGTCGCCACGTCCTGGCTGAGGGGTTGTGAAATGATGAACGGGTTGACCAGGATGTCGAACAGCACCGGCTGGCTGATCGCAATACCCAGGGCGTTGCTCACGACGGCGCGGTAGGCGCCCCGCTGAGAGAATTGGGCATTGGAGAGGATGATCGAGGCGTTCGTCGCGCCGGAAATGTTTGTCCCGTTGACGGACCATTGATACTGAAGAGGCGAACCGCTCACGGCGACGACCGAGTTGGTCCCGCTGGCGCCCGGGCGGGCGTAGAAATTCGTCGGCTGAGTAATGATAAGCGGCGTCGGCGGCACGGCGATGAAATCGAACGTCCCCGCCGCATAGCGATCCGCCGGCCCTCCGTCGAGCGTCGTGGGAAAGCCCCCGGGCGCCACCGGGCCGTAACGGCCTCCGCCGACAAAAGCCAGCGCGCAGGCATCGTCCGTCGTCCAGACTCTGGCGTTGCCGGTGCCAATGTTGCCGTTGCGATTGTTCCCATCATAGCCGTAGCCGACGCAGGAATAAGCGCCGTTGGTCAGCAGCACCGGCGTCGCCAAAGCCTTGAATCGGCTGCCGCCGATGAGTTCGCCCGGCGCGGCCGAGGGGAAGTTCGTCGTGGCGACCACGACGGGCGCCGGGCCGTTGCGGTTGTAAATCTGCGTCGTCAAAGTCGAGCTGGCGTTGAGGCCATCGCTGCCGCTGTCGAAGCAGCCGAGGCGGGTCACGATGACCGGCGACAAAACCTCGAAGTCCATGCCGATGGCGTAAGGATTGGGGAGGGTCTGCGTGCCGACCGTGCCCGCCGGCACGGAGTAGGCGGTATAGGACGTATTGGTGCGAACTCCATGGATTGTCACGACGGGCGAAGTGACGGACTGCCCGGCGGTGTCGGTGGCGACGGCGGTAAAGGCGTGTGAGCAGGGGAGGAGGTCGGCAATCGCAAACGTGAAGGGGTTGGCCGTATCCTCGCCGAGCCTCACGCCGTTGTCATAAAACTCGACTTTGACCACGCTCCCTTCCGCGTCGGACGCAATCGCCTGGAGCAGCAGGTTCGTCGGCAGCACGAACGCCGCGCCGTTCGACGGGCTGGTGATGGCGACAGTAGGGAGTTGGTTGCTGACGGTGATGCTCACCGGCGCGGATAGAACGCGGCCGAGCCGATTGTCGGTGGCGCGCGCCATCAGGGTGTGCGGTCCGGGCGGGGCATTCGTCCAAACGACGCTGAAGTTGGGACCGAAAGTCTGATCAATCTCGACAGCGTCCACGAGGAACTCGACCAGCCTCACGGAGCCGTCGCTGTCGTTGACGGCTGCCGTGAGCGTGATGGGCTGGCCAAAGCTGATGATGGATCCTCCGGCCGGAGCGGCAAGCGTGACGGAGGGCGGTGCGTTCGTGCCGTTGGCGACGCCCGGTGTGGCGCCGTTGGCGAACCAATTGGTGGGTTCGTTACCGTATGCAGTGAGCGACACCCGTTGCAGCGAAGGCCCGAGGCCATCCGCACCCGGAGGCCACGGCAGGCTGTCGGAGAAGTTCACCCGGTCCATCAGAATTTCCGGCACCTTGCCGTAGTCCGCGCCCGGCGTCGTGATCGCCCGGCGGCGTTCGACCAACTCGACGCTCTCGCCGGCGTTGTCGATCTTGCCGGAGAAGGGGCCGAAGAGACGCACGGTGCCCGGCACGTCGTGGACCGCGAGGAAGTTCGACAGCGCAACGGCATTGGTCGTTGGGTCGAAGCCCAGCACCAGCACCCGTTCGCCGGGCGACAGCGAGGTGTTCGGCGGGAAGCCGTAGGAGACCGCGTCGCGCAGCCGCCACGTAATTTCCGGCGAGCCCGCCAGGAACAAGCTGACCACGGCGCCGGAGATGTTCGCCAGTTCGATGAATTCGTAATCGTCGTCGTCGCCCGGCAGGTCGGGCGGATGATACTGCACTTCGCTGATGACAATCGGGCCGACTTGCGGCCCTGCGTTGGCGCTGCCGAAGGTGGGGCTGCTCAGCCGGACGAAATCCACCCCCGCGCTGGTCGGCACGGTGCCGTAGCTGTGCCCGTCGTAGGGGCCGAACTTCTGACTCACCTGGTTGGTTCCGCCTTGCGAGAGGTAGAGCACGCCGCCCAGGTCCTGGCGAAGCTGGAAGGGCAGCGCGCCGTGATTCACCAACCCGTGAGCGCCGGACGCCAGCGGCGGAGTGTCAGGAATCTGGTACTTCTGTAGCGCCGCCGGATCGTCGCTCAACCACCAGCCGCTGATGTTCACGCTGGCCGGCCCGACGTTGAGCAGCTCGATCTCGGGCTGAACTTCGTTGATCACGATACTGGCGATGAGGAGATGGTTCGGCGCCTCGGGCGTGTCCGAACCGGGAAAGGCGACGTTGTCCGCGCCGCCGTCGGGCAGGCGGCCTTGCGAAACGTCGGTGCTCTGCGGGCCGAAGCTAATCGAATCGATCTGCGTACCGTTGGTTTGCGTCAGGCGGATGGAATCGCCACTGCCCCTCAATTTGAAGTTCACGTGGCGCGGGCCCTGGTGGAGATCCTCATCCGCAAAAAAGCGCCTGTGCCCATTCCCTGCGATGAAGGTGAGCGGGGCGATGCGCGTGTTCATCAGGTTCGTCCCCGAGTCGGCCACGAACAGCCCGCTCAGATCGACCGGCAATGGGTCCGGGTTGAACAGTTCGAACCAATCCGGCCCTTTCGAGGAAATGGCCATCCACTCGTTGATCTTGAGCGTCGCGGGCGAGCCGAGGGCGGCGGCGACATTGGCCGTGCCCGGAGTGGGCACGTTCAATCCCCAACTGTCGCCAAGGCGCCCGACGCTCCGATCTCGCAATTGCAGGCTGAACGTGATCGTGTCCGATAGCTGAAAGCCATTCGACGTCACTGCGAAAAGCCCGACGGTCTGCCCGTCGTTGTCGAGCGCGAAGCCCGTGTGCAGGCCCGGGGCGTTCGTGTCGCGGTCGCACCAGACCACCAGGTAGCCACCCGCCGGGATGGAGACGTTGGCCGGGAAAAGGAACTTGTCCGGCACAAGCACGTCGTCGGTCAGGCTGAACGCGACGAGGCTTTGCGGCACGCCGGTCGTGTTGTGGAGTTCAATGTAGTCGGGAACGGCGTTGCCGTTGGTGGCGGTGAGGACGTTGTCGGATAGAATTTCGTTCAGCACCACGTTGCCCGGCACGGCGGCCCCGCCGAAGAGGAATGAAGTCTCGGCCGACGGCGGCGAAGGATGCCCGTTCGTGTCCGTGTAAATGCAGCGCCAGAAGTAACGCTCGCCAAAGGCCAGATTCCCGAAGGGAATTGGGATAGAGGTGAGATTCGTTGTGCTCGTCCGGCGGAACACAGGCGCGGCGTAAGTGCCATTGAGGTGGCGAATCATCCACGTCGTCGAGCCGTGCGCGTGCGCGGGGATTGCGCTGTGCAGGTAGGGCGAGGCGGTCAGCGCGTCGGGCGGCAATGCGGCCTGGCCGTTGGCGGGAGCGCTGTTGGTCGGGCGCAGCGGACGCTGGAAGACGCCGAGGCCCAGCTGGGAATTGACGCTCGTGATGCGGGAGTTGCCGAAGCTCTGGATCGAAGTCCAGCCGTTGGAGGCGTAGTCCGCCGGATTGAGGAGTGTGTTGTTCAACAGCCAGAGCTTCTGCTTGTACTCCTCGCGAAACGCTTTGTAGAACGAGTCCTTGATCCACTGCGGCCCGCGCAACGCGTCAGGCTGCGCCAGGACGTACTCGTCCCAGAAGATGAGTTGGCCGGCGCGGCTGGTGCCAAACTCGATGTCGAGATCCCAGGGCAACATTCCCCACCGCCCGTCGCCGTGGCGCCACAGGAAGTAATTGTGCGTGGCGTTGTCGAAAGGCGCGCTCCAGTCGCGGATGGCCATGTAGGTGAGCGTCGCGTCCACGTCGAACGTCGCCGCAAGCCACGGACGCAGCGCGGCGAGGGTTGGGTTGGGCGCAAGCGGCGAATCCCCGCGGGCGGCCCACAGGCCGATGAGCAGTTGCTCGACCTCCGCGCCGCCCTTCCATTGTCCGATCTGCGGACCGTAAGTCCATTCACAGCGTTGCCGTGTGTTCCAACCCGGCTTGGCGGGGGGCAGCGTGCAGTTGCCGATGTAATACGGGCCTTCGCCGCTGTTCAGATACGTGGTTAGCCCCTGCCCCGACCCGTTCTCGAACGGAATCACCCCGGTGGCCTTGAAAATGCCACCCACTCCTTCAGTGCCGCGTCCGGGATATTTCGCCGCCTGCTCCCGGTCCCACCGCCGATAAGCCGTCTCGTCCAACTCCTCTATCTGGAGCCGTTGCAGCCGGCCGTTGCTGTTCATGTAGAGATCCACGTAGCGGGACTGAAAGGAGAAAAGGTCCACCGCCTGGTAAAGTTGCGTGCCCACTCGATGCTCCTCGCCTTTGTCGGCGATGAAGATGCTTTCGCGGCCACCCTCGAAACGGTGGTAGCGAGGGAACTGCCACTTGAAGGAGTTGCGTCCCGCGTTGCGATTGTAGCGGCTGCCGTGATGCCGCATCCGGATGTCGACCACTTCGCCGTTGTAAATCATGATCGCCGGTTCGGTCGCGTTCCACGAGTCGCGCGGCGTGCCGGGCGGGTCCGGCAGCACAACGCGTCGCGGCGACTGGCTGATGTTCGTCGTCAAGCTGTTCAGCGACACCGCCGAAATGAAGCAGTCGTAGATCGGATTGCCCGGCGTGCGCGTCGGCGTGACGAAGTAAGCGTGCCAGGCGAAGGGATCGTCCGCCCGCGGCGACACCGTTTCCACACCCATGCCGCGATCCGCGCGAATGCGGTAGCGCACCACGCTGCGGTCGACCTGCGCGGGCAGGGTGCCCGCGTAGCGTCCGTCCGACGGGCTGGCCAATGGCGTCAGCGCGACCGTCAGGCGGGCTTCATTCGTGACGCTGATGTTGTCGACGAAGTATTCGACGGAGACGTTGGAGATCTGGTTCGTCGCGGAGAAAATGACTTCGACGCGCACAGTCTGATTTGAAAGGATGAGGCTCGTGCCTCCGTTCGTCTCGACCGCGGAAAACGAGAGAACAATTGGGCGCGGTGTCGCGAGCTGCACCGAATTGGTCCGCCCCGGCGTCGGGCCGGTGGCCAGGGGGGAGGCCAGCCAGTTGGCCGGATCATTGGCGGGCCAGTTGAAGCTCACCCGCTCCAGCGAACGGCCGCGATACTGGTGCAGAGCCGAATTGATCCCGGTCCATTCGTCATCGGCCCCCAGGCCGTCCGCGCCGATGGCCCACGGCGAGGCCGGCGAATAGGCCACCGAATCCACCACGTCTCCGAACGAATCCTTGACCCGCACCACGTCCCCGTCGTTGCCGAGCTGGCCGGAGTAGGGGCCGAGGATTTGATTCGTCGTCAGCCCGTACTGAGCGATGGATGCCAGCCGGACCGGATTCTTGGCGATGACGACGAAGCCGCCGGGCGACAGCATGATGCCGGCCGGAAAATCGAAGCCGATGCCACCGGAAAGGCTCCACCCATCGAGGGCCACGACGTTCGTCCCTGCGTTGTGGAGTTCCACGAACTCGTGCACGTCGTCCGAGATGTCGAGCACCGGCGCTCCGTTCGAGTCGAACTCGGCGTGTTCAACGGGGTGGTAATGGATTTCGGACAACAACAACCGCTGGTCGGCCTGGGCTTGGGACATCAGACACGCCGCCAGCGCGAGCGAAACATGCGGCCACGGTTTCATTGGATGCAGGGAGGATGCGGACCCGACGCTAGTCATAATCAAGCCCCAAGGCGAGCAAGAAAAGCGCATCCACTTTTTCGTTCGCAAGCGGGCCGCGAAGTAGTAAGTTCGGGAGCATGAGCATCGAGCAAGTCGAGGCCGCTATTCGGCAAATGCCTCCCGAAGAACGCCAGCGGTTGTTGCTCTGGCTGGATGAGCACCGGTATGAGTTGTTTGCCGGCAGCGATGACGTGACGGAAGCACAGAAGGCCGAACTGCTGCGCCGCCGCCAGGAATATTTCGAGCACCCGGAACGCTTCCTCCGCGTCACAACAGAAGCCGAGTTGGGCCGATTTTTCGAGGACATCCGCCGTGAGGTTCAGGCTCGACTTTCACCCGCTCGTGCCAATTGACCTCGCCGAAGCGTCTGCCTGACATCCTCCATCACACCGTGCCGTCGGACTGTCCGGTCGCCCATTGCCCTTGAGCTCGAAATCGAATACCGCCTGCTCCTCGCCTGTGCAGGATTATCTGGAGCAACTTCACCGCGAGTTTGCCGGCGTGACAGACGGAAAAGTCGCCACCTACATCCCCGAACTGGCCAAGGCCAACCCGGATTGGTTCGGCATCTGCCTGGTCACCGCCAATGGGACGGTCTATGAGGCGGGTGATTCCACGCAACCCTTCACCATTCAATCCATCTCGAAGCCATTCGTCTATGGGTTGGCGCTCGAAGACCATGGCCGCCAGCAGGTGATCGCCAAAGTGGGCATGGAACCGACGGGCGACGCCTTCAACTCCATCAGCCTGGAGCCGGGCACCGGCCGCCCTCGGAATCCGATGATCAACGCCGGGGCCATCGCCACCACCTCGCTCATCTCAGGGAGGACGACTCAGACCCGATTGCGCCGGTTGCTGGATATGTTTGGGCTTTATGCCGGGCGCGAACTCACGCTCGACAACGAAGTCTACCGGTCGGAAAACGAAACCGGCCATCGCAATCGCGCCATCGGCCACATGCTGCGCAACTTCGACATCCTCACGACCGACCCGATCCCGTCGGTCGAGCTCTACTTCCAACAATGCTCGGTTTCCGTGACCGCGCGCGACCTGGGCGTCATGGCGGCGACGCTCGCCAACAGCGGGGTCAATCCCCTCACTGGCAAGCAGGCGATTCGCGGCGAGTACGTTGAAAGTGTTCTCAGCGTGATGGGTTCGTGTGGCATGTATGATTACGCGGGCGAATGGATCTACACCATCGGCATGCCGGCCAAGAGCGGCGTAGCCGGGGGCATCATCGCCGTGCTGCCTGGCCAGCTTGGCATCGCGGTCTTTTCGCCGCCGCTGGACGCCCGGGGCAACAGCGTGCGCGGCATCCGCGTGTGCGATGCGCTCTCGCGTCACTGCGACCTGCATCTCCTGAACCGGCCGAGCCCCGGCGAATCCGCCATTCGCCTGAAATTCACCGGGGTGGAGCTGAACTCGAACCGCATTCGCACACCGGAGGAGAGCCAGGCCCTGCACCAGGCCGGCGGGAACATCCAGGGTTATCAGCTTCAGGGCAACCTGCACTTCGCCAGCGCCGAGGCCGTCGTTCACGATGTCATCGCCAACGTGGACCGCATTGGGCATCTCATCCTGGATTTCAAAAAGGTCCTCACCCTCAATGAAAGCGCCTGCCGGCTGCTTTACGAGTTGTTGAACAAACTGGCCGGCCTGGACCGCGTCGTCCTTTTTACCCATACAGACCACCTGCCCCTGTTGCGCCGCTACATGAAGGTGAAGCTGGGCGAGCGCTTCTCCGAGCTGTTCCGCTCCATGGAAGAGAACGATCTCGCCCTGGAATGGTGTGAGAACCGCGTCATCGAAGCCACCCAGCCCGCCCGCCGCGACGACGGCCCCGCCACCCCCGGGCAATACGAGTTGTTCGAGAACTTCACCGGGCCGGAGATCGCCGTCATCGCCTCGCTGCTCCAGCGGCGGACCTACCAGCAGAGCGAGACCATCCTCAACGCCGGGGACGAGGCCCGCGAACTGTTCTTCCTGGCCCGCGGCGGGGTCAGCGTGTTTGTGCCGGTGGATTCGTCGGTGGGGCGAGCGTCCTCGCGAGCGCGCAAGCGGCTGGCCACCTTCACCCGCGGCATGGTGTTCGGCGAGATGGCCGTGATGGACCGGGCGCCGCGTTCGGCCATGATCGTGGCCGACTCGGAGGTGGTTTGCGACGTGATGGGCCTCGAGCAGTTCGACCGGCTGGGCACGACTCATCCCGGGATCAAAATCAAGCTCCTCGAAAACCTTTGCCTCTGCCTCTGCCGCCGCCTGCGCACGGTCAATCGCAAACTGGCTGTGTTCGATTAGCGATAAGTCATTCTGCCAAACCGGCCGCTTCGGCCGGCCGGAGTGAGGCAGTCAAGTCGCAGAGCGCGCGGGGCGCATCCCGACACTGCCAGGAACGTCTCTGACCGCTCTCCGTCGGCCGCTCGGAAGTAGGGCAGGCGTCTCGCCTGCCCCGCGGCGGCGCAGCCGACGCGCCGCTCGCGCTGGCGCGCTCGCCGGGCAGGCGAGACGCCTGCCCTACTTTGGCCGCGCCACGCCCTCGGAGCTTGTCGCATCGCAGTTCCAAGATGCACCCGAGGGCGCGGCAGTCCATTGCCGCGGACGTTGGAAAGCGCGCCCCGCTCGTGCGGAACACGGCGGGGCGGCTTGCGGATGAATGAACTGAGTGTCGAATCGATTCAGGCTTGCTTTGCAGCCTGAAGGCGCAGCGTTCGGCTGCGGGCGCCCCTCACGTGGGGCAACCCTTTGCCGTGGGGTTGACGGGCGACGGCCCTGCCGCGAGCGCGGGCGTTGAAACCCGGCCCGTCCGGCTGGGCCGAATCGCCGGTCAGGATGCTGACCTCGAGTTTGCGGAGGGCCTTGTTGATGTCGATGGCATAGGTCCAGTTTTCCTGTCCATGGCCGCGGCGGAGTTTCTCGAACCAACCGCCCCACAGCAGGGCGACGGCGTTGCGGTTGGCGTCATCCGTAACGATGAGTTTGCCGCTGTCGCCGTGATCGGAGAAAATCTGGCCGTTGTCACCGAGAATCAGGTAGTCGGTATAGACGGATTCCTCTTCGTCGTACCATTCGTAGCCGAAAGCCATGATGGTGCCGCGAGTGATGCCGCGGGTGCGACCGATGCTGACGACACGCCGGCCAATGGGCCCCATGGAGCCAAGGTCCAGCTTCAGGGGATCGCCAATGTTCCCGAGGCGATGGAGGCCCGGCTTGCCCAGGGGCCTGGCTCTGTCGGAAAGTTCGACGAAGGCGCAATCGACGCGGTAATAAGCGTCTTCTTCATCGATGAGGTTGTTGAAATAATACTCGTCGGGATCGTATTCGAACGAAGCGCGCGTGAAGCCAATGCGGAAGCGCCCGGGGTCGGGATGGTAAATCGGCCGGCCACCGGGGCCGCCAACGTGTTGGTTGGTGAGCAGGCCAGTGCGGCCGTCCTCAGCGCGAACCAGGCAGGCGGCCGTGCCCAGGTAGCCTTGACCATTTGGCTCGAAGCCGCCGAGCTGAATGCCGCCAATAATGCCAATGGTGCCGCTGCTCAGTTCGTCGACAACCATCTGGTTGGCGGGATCCAGGGGTGGACTGGGCGGTT
>DASTLJ010000059.1:0-1906 GCA_035715125.1 Verrucomicrobiia bacterium | reverse complement strand
TACCGGTCGCCCAACGCTGTCGGAGGTGTTCGCCCTGTCAACGTTCAAGTCTTGAAGCCCGACGGGATGGCCGGCCGGGTGGTCTTCCGCACGCGCGAGCGTCCGGGCGGCGCCACCATCTTCAGTCCTTCATTTTTGAAGGCAGGATCGGATTTTGCCGAGGCGCCGGAGCCGGGCGGTTTCGTTGGCATCCAGGGCTGGCCCAATCCACTCTTTACGGATCCAAACACACCCCCGATCACGAACTATTCGGATTACCTGGGCACCAACACAATCCTCACCTTCGGTAATAATCAATGTCGGCAAAACGTGACCTTGTGGATCACGAACAACTCCGAAGTCGAATTCAACGAGGACATCATGCTGGAGTTGGTGCAGATTATCGGCGAGCCGCCGGTCAACTTGTTCGCCGACATCGCCAGCCTGACCATTCTCTACAACGACCAGCCCGCCGGCGCGCTGGATCGAGAGTGGAACCCGTGGAACATCCCCGGTTCCGACCCGCCGCTCAACACGACTCCCGGCGCAAATAATATCGTGCGCACCCTGGTCGTCCAGCCCGACGGCAAGACGATCCTGGGCGGCGACTTCGATCACGTCAACGCCGTGCGCCGGCCCGGCATCGCCCGCCTGGGCACCAACGGCGCGCTGGATCGAGTCTTCGATCCGGGCAACGGCGTCGATGGCTTCGTCACCAGCCTCAGCCTTTACTCCACCAACAGCCCCAATAGCGGGAAAGTCCTGGTCGGAGGCGGCTTCTCTTCTTTCGATGGCACCCAGCGCAATGGCATCGCCCGTCTCCTGCCCAGCGGTCAACTGGACCCCTCCTTCTTTCCCGGAACCGGCGCGGACGGGCCGATTTGGGGGTTGGCCTTGCAGGCGGATGAAAAGGTGGTCGTGGTCGGCAGCTTCACCCAGTTCAATGACACCCCACGCAACGGCGTGGCACGGCTCAATGCGGACGGCTCGCTCGACGTGGACTTCGATGTCGGCACGGGCGCCGACAGCACCGTCTGGGCGGTGGGGATCGTGGCCGATCCCCTGGGCGACAAGATCATGGTGGGCGGAGACTTTTCCTCGTTCAACGGTATCTTCAGTGGCGGTGTGGCTCGTCTCAACCCTGATGGCAGCTTGGATCAGAGTTTCCAGACCGGCAGTGGCGCCAACGGCTCCGTCTACGCCCTGGCTGTGCAGACCAACGGCCTGGTCATCATTGCCGGCTCGTTTTCCGAAATTGATGCCAAAACCCGCGTCAACATCGCCCGGTTTAACACCGACGGGTCACTCGACCCGAATTTTGATCCCGGCTTCGGGCCGGACAACATCATCCTGACCGTGGCCTTGCAGCCGGACGGCAAGGCGCTCATCGGCGGCCCCTTCACTTCCTACAACAGCACCCGCCGCATGGGCTTTGCCCGGCTGCGCGCCAATGGCACGCTCGACACGACTTTCCTGGACACGGCCTACAATCAATTCGCCGGCCTGATTAAGACTTTCAGCTTCGAGCCGCCCAACTACGTGGCCGCCTTTGCCGTTCAGCCCGACGGCAATGTCATGATCGGCGGTTCCTTCACCAACATCGGCGGTAATCCCTCCATCCGCGCTCCCTTGCGCAACCGTTGGACGGTGTTCACCCGTGCTGACAAACAGGTCCGCTTTAACATCGCCCGCGTCTTTGGCAACGCGACGCCAGGCCCCGGCAATGCCGAGTTCGACTCCAATGAGTTCTACGCGGACGAGAACGCCGGGGTGGCCTCGATTCGACTCCAGCGCACCGACGGACGCTTGGGGACCTTGACGGCGTTCGCCGCCGCCAACGATCGCGTCGCCATCAGCAATGTCGATTACATCGCCACCAACCTCTTTGAGACCTGGCGCGAAGGAACCCACGGCCTGCCATTCGTCA
>DASTLJ010000058.1:0-1701 GCA_035715125.1 Verrucomicrobiia bacterium | reverse complement strand
GATGATACCGTGACTCAGCGTGAACCAGAGGCGGCAACTGGTGTGATAGGCCGTACCCACGCCTTCTTTCGCGCTCGAAGTCCAGCGTGGCTCGATTCCAGGCGCACCAAAGGCCACTGAATTCTCTGATGCATTCATCGGTTGTGCTTCGCCGTTACGGGCACTCCTCCTCCGAGCGCTTTGTAAACGGCGACCAGAGCCGTGACGGTGCGCGTCTGGCTGGCGGCGAGTCGATCCTGCGCTTCGAGGAGCGTACGCTCGGCGTCGAGCACGCTCAGAAAATCCGCCACGCCACCTTCGTAACGTTGATGCGCGAGATCCGCCGCCTTCTGGCTGGCTTGAGCGGAGGTTTCCAGGAACTGTTGCCGAGATTGCTCTTCTCCGAAATCCACGAGCGCGCCCTCGGTTTCCTCCAACGCCGTCAGAACCGTGCGCTCATAAAAAGCCAGTGAGGCTTCCGTGCGGGCATCTGCAGATTTGATGCGCGCTTGCACCCGGCCGAGATCGAGCGCTGCCCAAGTGATGCGCGGGCCGAAGTTCCATGTGTCTGCGCCGTTCTTGCCCAAACCGGCGAACGTGTCCGCCTCAAGACCCACGCTTCCGACGAACGTGACACGCGGGAACAAATCCGCCGTCGCGACTCCGATTCGCGCCGTGGCCGCCGCGAGGGAACGCTCGGCCGAGCGAATGTCTGGGCGACGGCGCAAGAGAGTCGCCGGATCGCCCAGTGCGATCGCCGGCATTACCGGGGGCAACGGCTCGGGGGCGGAGAGTTCCGACGTGAGAGCAGTAGGCTGCTGTCCAGTCAACACGGCGATGCGGTAAATGGTTTTCTGAATCGCGGCTTCAAGCGGCGGTATGGTCGAGAGGGTCAAGTTGAGCAACGAGCGGCTGCGTGAGACATCGAAGTCCGTGCCACGGCCGCCGTCCAGACGCGCCTGCGTGATCTTCAGCGTCTCACTCTGCACGCCCGCGTTCTTGCGCGCGACGGCAAGCTGGTTTTGCAGTCCGCGCAATTCGAAATAATTCCGCGCAACCTCGGCTGTGACGCTCACCAGAACGTCGAGTCGGTTGGCTTCAACCGACGCGAGTTGGGCATTGGCGGCTTGCACGGAGCGGCGGACGCGACCGAACAAATCCAGTTCCCAGGTGGCGTCAAAGCTGGCGTCGTAGAATTCCATTTCGCGTGCGTGGCGCGGTGTGCCGGGCGGTGCGGCGGCTTTGCTGAGAAGGCTGTTCGCGTAGCCGGCATTGGCCTGCACTGTAGGTGCGAGGTCGAACGTCGTGAGTCTTCGGAGCGCACGGGCTTCTTTGAGATTCGCCGTCGCGATCCGCAGGTCGTGATTGTTAGTAATGGCCCGGTCCACGAGGCTATCGAGTCGAGCGTCGTTGAAGCCCTTCCACCATGCCGCGAGGGCTGCTTCGTCGGGGGAAACAGCGTTGGTCGGCGCATTGGCGAACGAATTAGCAACGGGCATTTGTGGCTGCTTGTAGTTTGGACCAACGGCGCAAGCGGTCAGGAAAACGGCTGGCAAAAATCCAATGGCCAGCAACCGCCAGCGGCTTTGATCTTCAATGCGCTTCATGGGGTGTGGGAGTAAGCAGTGTCTCCGCCGCAGGTTGGCTCGTCGGTTTGAATTGCGCGGTCAATTTGCGGATGACGACGTAGAACACCGGCGTGAGGAACAGCCCGAAGAACGT
>DASTLJ010000057.1:0-6653 GCA_035715125.1 Verrucomicrobiia bacterium | reverse complement strand
GAGCGCCTTGGTCAACGGCTCGCGGTGATACTGCCGGTTGCGCAGCTTCGCGAGTCCCGCCAGCACGGCGGCGAAGTCGTCCGGATCACTGGACTTGAGTGCGTCCAGGAATTCCTGCACCGGGCAGCGCCTGGCATCCGTTTCCTAGAACTCTACGGTAAAATCCATGATACAGCAACATCAATATTGGTGTATCAGGCTCATGCCGCCAGAACGGTGTTCAGTTCATCCAGCAGCCTGTGCAGGTGCTCGCCGAAGAGTTGATGCGCTTTGCACAGGCCGCCGCGCTTGTTGAAAGGTGAGAGTTCCAAATCCTCCGGCTCAATGCTGATGGCCGTGGCGATATGGTCGCGAATCAAATTGAGCCACGCGAGTTGTTCCGCGTTGAACGTGGCGCCGGCTTTGGCCTTGTCCATGAGCCATTCGTTGCACCGTTCGGACACGGAGTCGGCGAAGGGCGCGACCTTGCCCCACCCAACCCGGAAACTGTCCCACTACCGATGCCGGCGAGCGCTTGTGCAAACCGTGTCAGACGGCATGGTTTGTAAGCGGATGAACCAGGCGGGGAAGACGGGCTTCGCTTACGGCATCACTTTAATTCGGAAGAATTGGTGAGTGTCCGGGCCGGGAAGAACGCTCAGTTCGAGCCGCACGAATTCCAGGCCTCCATCCAGGGCCACGACGGATTCCCCTTCGACCAGCGGGCCGGTGTCGCTCCAGTGGATGAGGTCAATGGAGGCCTCCAGGCAGTAGCTGAGCCGTGAATCGTTCGTGCGTCGCGGGTAGTACAGGATGACGCGGCTGGGAATGATTCCCCTTGAGATCGACAGGACCGTGTCCGCGCCACCAAAGGGCCGTGTGGGATCCAGTCCGAAATAGTATTCCTCCCGGTTCGTCAGGCCGTCGTGGTCGGGGTCGGCGACATCGCCCCAAACGCTGGCCTCCAATGCGGGGTTGTTGACCGCGGCGGCGCCGAAATGCTCCAGCCGCCACTGCTCCACGGAAGTGACTGCCCCGGCGGCGCCGGACAGCACAACGATGTCGAAGGAGGTCGTGACGCTCGTGCCGTCTTCGTCGGTCGCAGTCACCAGGATCGTGTGGATCCCGGCGGCGTTCGGCACGCCGGCAAAGGTTGCCGTGGCGGGATTGAAGCTCAACCACGCCGGTACGGGTCCCGATCCGCCGAATGCAGCGGTAATGGTGAATGAGTCGTTCACATCCGGCTCGCCGAACGCGCCGGGCGGAATCGCGAAATTGAAACTGGCGCCCACCGTTGTCAGTTGGTTCGGGATCGGCGCGCCGAGCTGAGGCCGATTGTTGTACTTCAGGCGGTAGACGTAGGCTGAACCCGAGTCGACGCCGAGGTCATCATCCATGTTCACGCCCACCACGACCGTGTCCTGGCCCACCGCCACGGCAAAGCCGAATTGGTCATTATTGCCCGGATCGGAGCGCTCGAACTTTTGCAGCAAGCCCCAGTTGTTCGTGCCACCCTGGTTGCGCGCGAAGGCGTAGGCCGCGCCGAACTTGCTTTGGTTGTCCACACCTGCGAGCGGCATGCCTACCACAATTTTGTCGCGGCTCAAGGAAACCGAGTTGCCGAACTGATCGTTGTTGAGGCTGTCCGGGCTGACCAATTTCCGAAGCTGGCCCCAATTATCCGCGCCGCCCTGATCGCGCGCGAACACATACGCCGCGCCCGTGTCGTTGCCCAACTGATCCTGGCGCCGCGCGCCAACGACCAGCGTGTCCGGCCCGAGGCTCAACGAGCAGCCGAAATCGTCTCCGCTGAGGCCGTCCGACGGGAGGAGTTTTCGAATCTGGCCCCAATTGTTTGCCCCGCCCGTATTGCGCCCGAAGAGGTACGCCGATCCAGGCGGCGGGTCGAAAGTCGCGCCGACCGCCAAACTGTCACCGTGGACGCTCACGGCCCGTCCGAACTCCTCACCGGCCGCCCCGTCCGCAGGCACGACCTTTTTCAACAGACCCCAGTTGTTCGTTCCGCCCTGGTGGCGCCCGAAGAGATAAGCGGAGCCTGAGGAGGTCCCGTGGTCATCGTCCAGCCGCGAACCAACGGCCAGCGTGTCGGCGTCAAGGCTCACGGAATAGCCGAACTCGTCATTATTCGCTCCGTCGGCGGGGAGGATCTTTTTCGTTTGGGTCCACACGCCGCCGGCCCCGCGTGAATACACGTAAACCGCGCCCGAGATCTGCGTTCCACGGGCGGCCCTGGCGCCAATCACGAGCGTGCCGTTCTGCACCGCGACCGATGTTCCGAACTCGTCGCCGGCCGCGCCATCCGCAGGCACAATCTTCTGGACCTGCACCCAGTGCAGCGAAGGATTGTTCGTCGGCAGGTAAACGTAAACCGCGCCTGAGCCATTGCCCCTTGGATCCGCCTGCGGCGCGCCCACGACCACCACGTCGTTGTTCACCGCCACGGACAGGCCGAACGAGTCGTTGCCGATGCCATCACTGGCGAGCAGCTTGTTCACGAATTCATGAATCGCCACCACGCTGGTGGTGCTGTCCACGACGGCAGGATCGAATCCATCCTCGACGCTGATCGTGAATCCCGTCGTCTCGGGGGGTTGCCCCGGTTGTACCCGGCCCCCGGTCGTGGGGACAAACTGCATTCCGCGCAATGTCTCCGTCGCCGCGGCGGCAGTCACTCCGGCGCCGGCTGTTCCCAACTGGTAGACGCCGCCACCCTGGTCCACGAAGGCGCCAATCGAACCCAGGAAGCCATGAGTCGGGTTGTCGATCGTGACCCATACGACCAACTTCTGCGCGTTCAAATCGTCCACTTCTGTGATGACCACCGAGGAGAACAATCGAATCGGGACCCGATGATACACCGTCTGCTGCGCGACCGTGCCGCTGATGATTGGCGGGTCGTTCGTGGCGATGACGGCAACCGTGGTCGCGTCGTCGATGACCGGCGTCGGCACGTAGCCGTCGGCGACACAGATCGTGAAGCGCGTGATTTCCGTCGCCGGCACCGTGATGCGATTGTCTGTCGGATCGAAGACCAGCTTTCGAATCGAGGTGGTCGCCGCCGGCCCGGTGCCGTGGAACGTGTAGATGCCGGCGGGCGATTCGACAAAACCCCCGGCATTGCGCAACTTGCCCTTCACCGCGTCGTCCAGCTTCACGATGACGGTCAACGGCTGCAAACCGTATTCGTCCACGTCGGCAATCGTCACGCCGAGGAATGGCCGGATGATCTCCTTGTCCGTAATGCCCAATCCGCCCGTGGTGCCGGTGATTGTCGGCGCATCGTTCACGCCGATGACCGTGATGGCCACTGAGGTCGTGCTGCGGTCGCCTCCCGCTGGAAGCACCCGCACCGTGGCCCGCGCCGTGACGATCCCGCCGCTGTTATCGGCCACCTGGTAACTGAAGGACTCAAGCCCGCGGAAGCCGGCCGCAGGAGCGTAGAGCAGAGCGTCGCGCGCCGTGTTGGGATGCACCGTGCCGCCGTGGTCCGGTGAACCGACCGTCAGGATCGGACGCACCGGAGTGACATCAGGCAGCAGCTTGTCGTTGGCCAGCACGTCGAGGAGATTGTCCTGACTCTCTGAAAGGGCGGTAAAAAGGTCATCGGGCGCAATCAGGTGGCCGACGTGCACACGCACCGTCGTGAGCGCTGTGCCGCCACGATTGTCGGCGACCGAGTAGGTGAAGTCCTCGTCGCCCACAAACCCGAGCGGCGGGCTGTAGAGAACCGATTGGTTGGGCGCGCTCCCCACAATGCGCGCCGCTCCGCCGCGACTCGGCACGCCCACGGCAATGAGGGTGAGGCGCTCGCGCGTGTCCGGCAGAATGTTGTCATTGCGCAGCACGCGCAACAGGTTGTTCGTGCTGTCGCGGACGACACTGAACGTGTCCGGGTTGACGTTCACCACGCCCTGCCGGTCCAGAATTTGCACCTTCACCCGGCCCTGGGCGCGCGCCAGGGTGCCATCGGTGATCTCATAGGCGAACGTCTCCTCGCCGGTTAGATTGGTCGGTGACGGCGTGTAAATGAGGCTCTTGCCGTTCGGGCTGACGCTCGCCAGACCGCCGTGGTTCGGGGCGTTGTTGCTCAATCCGATGGTCGTGATGAGGAGATTCTGGCCCACGTTGGGAAGCGCATTGTCGTTCGCCAGGACGAGCAGTGTGTTCGTGCTGTTGCGCGCGACCGTGCAGAAATCGTCGTTCGCGTTGAGGCCCATCTGCATCACGCTGACCATCACCTCGCCGGTCGCCGTTCCGCCGCTGCCATCGCTGATGAAGTAGTGGAAGACTGGTTCGACATGGCTGGTCGAACCGACGGGCGGCGTGTAAAGCAGCCGGGTGGCGTTGGTGTTGATGGAGACGAGGCCGCTCACGCCGCTGGTGTCGAGGCCCGTGATGACGAGGTTGGTCGTCGTGCCGGGCACGATGCGGTCGTTGGCCAGCACGTCGAGCGAGCTGCTGCTGGCGCCGGCAATCACCGTAAACACGTCGTCGTTGACGGGCAGAATTCCCTGGCGGTTCACGACCGTCACCATGACCACGCCGGTCGCCAGCGCCACCCCGCCGCCGGATACGGTGTACGGGAAGCTCTCCGTGTAGGGAAAGACGAGCGAGTTGGTGTTTGGAGTAAAGCGGATGGCGTTGTTCGGCCCGGGGCCAGTGATGGAGACTGTGCCGCCGTGATCGGGTGGTCCGGCCGCGGTGATGGTGAGCACGTCGCCTCCGGCCGGCACGATATTGTCGTTCGCCAGCACGTCCAGAATCGGCGCTGTGCCGCGCGCGACCGTAAACCGGTCGGCATTCGCCACGAGATTGCCGTTGCGGATCGGCAGAGTGACTTTCACGCGCACGGTGGCCGTGTCGTGCCCGCCCTGGCCGTCCTCGATGGCATATTGGAACGTCTCCACGCCATCGGAGTTAATCTGGGGCGTGTAAACGACAGTGTTACTCGAAGCCCCGAGAACGACGACGCCTCCGTTGTCCGGCAGCCCCAGCGACGCGACGCGCAGGCGCCCGCCCGTTCCGGTCAGGGTCACGTCGTTGGCCAGCACGGGCAGCACGGCACTGACGGCGTTGGCGGCCACGCTGAATTCATCGTCGTTGGCGATGGTATAGCTGTCGTCCACCACGGTGTAGCTGAAGCCGTCGTTGGTGGTCTGGTTCTCCTTGAGGTAGTCGAACGTGCCCCGCGGGTCGAAGCTAAAGCTGCCGTCGGCGTTGATGGAGAAAGTCGCGCCTTGCGCCGTGTGCACGTTCGTCGCGGCCAGCACGCGCAGCCGGTCGTCCGGCGGCATGCCGTTGATGTCGAATTCGCGGTCGTTCGCCAGGACGCCCGGCGCCGGGAAGATGGCGAGCGTGTCTTCATTGACCACGCCACTGTCAGGCGCGCTGACGGGCTTGTCATTCACACCCGTCACCGTGACCAGCACGGTTGTGGTGCTGCTGCCTCCAAAGTTATCCGAAGCCGTGTAGGTGAAGTCGTCCACCACCACTTCCTTGCGCGAGAGGGCATTGAGATTGGAGGAAACCGTCGGCGTATAGAAGAGGTTGGCGCCCACGACCCGGATTCTGGCGCCGAAGCTCGATGTGCTCACCAGGGAAACGGCTCCATTGAGGGCCGTAATGTGCAAGGTGGTGAGCGTCGTCCGGTTGTCGTCTGTGTCCGGATCGGTGTCATTGGCCAGCAGCAGGGTTGCGGGAATACTAATCTCCGTGTCCTCATCGGTGGCCAGCGCATCGGCGTTGGCGGTCGGTAGATCATTGGTGCCCGTAACCTGGATGCGCACTTCCGCCATGCCAATCGATCCGTGGCTGTCGATGAGCGAGTAGTAGAACACGTCGTTCGTCACTTCGCCCTGGGAGAGCGCGTTGAGCGTGGCCGAGCCGGTCGGATCATAGATGATGCGCGTCTCGTTGCGGTTGAAGCGAAGTTCCAGCGTCACCAGGGCGCCCAATTGGCTGACGGCCACGAAGGTGTCTTCGTGCGTGCTGCTGGAATGCACTGACGCCATCTCCAGCGTGGTGTTGTTGTCGTCCGTGTCGGGGTCGGTGTCGTTGGGCAGGAGGTCCGTCACCGCATTGATCTCCAGCACGCGGTTCTCGAAGGTTCGAAGCCGGGGGTTGGTCGCCACGGAGTCGAGGTGCGGCGTGGGCGCATCGTTTACACCGATCACTGTGATGAAATTGGTCGCGGTGTATCTCCCACCTGTCGCGGTCGGCCAGTTCGTGCCGGTGACCGGATTGCAGCAATCAATCAGGCTGTAGGTGAACGAATCCACGCGGTTGCTGCCCTCGGGCAACGACTGAATCGTCGCGGAGATCGCTGGATTGTAAGTGATGTTCGTGGCCGTCACCGTCAACGCTGCCCCAAGACTGCTGGACACGGACGCGCTGATGACGTGAAGGAAATCGTTCCCGTCCAGTTCAATATCGTTCTCCAGCACGGTGATGATCAGGGCCGTATCCTCGTCGGTGGCCAGTCGATCATCCAACGCGATCGGCGGGGCATTCCCCCCGGAGAGGGGACGGCCGCCGATTTCGGTGCCTGGGCCGGAAATGATACCCGGGGCGGGAATAATGCCGGTGACCTTCTCGTATCCCCGTTGGAACGGGAGGTAGACCCCAGTGAACTCCGGCACGAGCGTCAAGGATTG
>DASTLJ010000056.1:0-5100 GCA_035715125.1 Verrucomicrobiia bacterium | reverse complement strand
AGGGGCTGGCCGTTTCCGCGCGCAGAACTTTGCCGATGGAACCGTTGCGCACGGCCTGTGTGGTTTTGCCGTAACGCAGCGATGAAGAACTGAACACCGGCACGCCGGCTTCCTTGGCGAGGCGGAAGATTTCGAGCGCGTCCTTCAACGAACCGGCCATCGGCTTGTCAAGGTAAAGCGGTTTGCGCGCAGCGATCGCCGGCCGGGCCTGTTCCAGGTGGGGACGGCCGTCCACACTCTCGAGCATCACGGCGTCCACGTGTCGGCACATCTCCTCGATGGTGTCGTAGATCGTCACCCCGTACTTGTCGCGCAGTTCTTTGGTGTAGCCCTCGACGCGCGACCAACTCGATTCGATGTCCGGGCTGCCGCCCTTGAAGGCGGCGACAATCTTCGCGCCCGGGACGTGGTTGGGGCTTTTCGGATCGTTAAGCAGCGCGGTGAAGGCCGTCACGTGTGACGTGTCGAGCCCGATCATGCCGATGCGCAGGTCGTCGGCGGCATTCGCGCTGAGGGTCACGCCGATCGCGATCGAACTGAGGAGCAGGAAGTTCATGGATTTGCGTTAGATTCCGCGGTCTGTATTCGACACGGTCTCATCGAGGAACCATCGCCGGGTGCGGGGCAAAAAATGCGCGGCGACGCGGCGGTCCTGGTGGCGTTCCTGGCAACAAACGAGGGCGGCCCAGGCAGGTTCTGCGATCACCAGCAGCGCGTCCAGGTGAGGAATAATCCGGATTTCATGACGTTGGACCTGGTCACCCCGCCGGCGCTCGTGTTCCGCCCGCGCGGCGGTCAGACGTTGTTCCAGTTTCAGTTGGGCGTCCTGGGAGCGCGAGCGGGTGGCGCGCTGTTGCATCTCTCGTTCGTAATTCTCAAAGTAAGCATCAACGCGGTCCAACTCGCGCCGCAAGTAGCTCTCCTGGCGGGCGCGGATACCCGCGAGGTCGCCCGTCAGTTCTTCGTGAAACGCGGCGCCAATCTTCTCCTGCCATAGCGCCAGGTCGAGCGCCGGCCAGTCGATGGCTTCATCCGGCCGCGGGTTCGCTTGCGCAAAATCCATCTGCTCGGCCAGGGAGTCGTCGCGCCGGCCGTCGCAGAAGCTCAGCGCCAGTCGGTGCAGCGACCAGTGTTGGTCGATCGCCTGGAGTTCACAGCGCGCGAGCAGGAGCAGGGAGAAATGCCAGGTGGATTGGAAAGGGCGTTCCAACTGCCAGCGCGAGCAGGCCGGAAACTGGGCGTGCCAGAGTTTTTCGACCGCGTCGCGAGCTGGCGCGCGCCCCTGGTCGAAGGGTTGAAGCGCTACCCGCTCCAATTGCAAAGACCCGGCCCGGAGCGCCTCGGCCAGCCGAAACGCGAGCGGACAACCGGGGAAAACTTCCGTCTCCGCATCCCGGCCAGCGGTGGCGTCGGCGGGCACGAAGCGGAGTTGTTTTTCGACGAATTCGCCTGCCGGGTTCCACAACGACGCGGCACGTCCTTCGGCTACCAGCTCCAGCCGATCGTGCCAGGAGCGGTCGCACACCGCGCCGAGCGCGGTCAGACCTTCCTCGAAGAAATCGATCAACCTGGCGGGGTCGTGCGCGAGACGGTGCAGTTTCATGGCCAATCACAACGATTCGTAGTCTTTGGCGAACAGGGTTTCGTCGAGTTGTTTGATCTGCTGGTAACCGTTGTGGGCGGCGGCCAGTTCTTCTCCCAGGCTTTGCAGGGCTTCGCCGACACGACCTTCGCTCTCGCGCCAGCGGCGCAAGACTTCTTCGGCGAACTCGTCGCTGCTGAACCGGTCGCCCAGGATGAGGCCGGTTTCGCCCACGACCAACTCGAAAAGATTCAGCTTTTCCTGAAGAACGTTCAGCAAGTGTTCTTGCAGCGTCCCCGCCTGAACCAGGTTGTAGATGTGCACCGGGTGTTGCTGGCCGAGCCGATGGAGGCGGCCGATGCGCTGCTCGATCTCCATCGGATTCCACGGCAGATCGAAGTTGACGAGCCGATGGCAGAACTGAAGGTTGCGCCCCTCAGTTCCGCTGCGTGTGAGCAGCAAGGCGCCGCGCTCTTTGCGAAACGCCTCGGTCAACGGGTGGCGTTCGGGCGCCGGAGTCTGCCCGTTGATGACGAACACGGGAACCTTTGCTTCGCGCAGACGCGCGGCCAGAGCGGCCTGGGTCTCGAGGAATTGCGTGAAGATCACCACGCCGCCTTCGCTGCGGGCGAGCGGAAGGAGCGGATCGCATTTGCGCGCCCAACTGGCTTCGGGCAGGCCGTTTCGCCGCCAGTCTTGCGCCGCGTCGCGATCCGGAAAGTTTTCCAGCGCATCGCGCCACGCAGCGGGACTGCTTCCGGCCGCCTGCAAGAGCAACCGTCCCCAGAGGCTTGCCTGGCTCGCGTTCAGCTCGGCCAGCCGCGCGCGGAGTTGGGCTTCCCACGATTCCCAGAACGCGCGCTCCTCCGGATCGGGCTCGAACAACACGGTCTCGGCGCGGCGCGGCGGCAGTTGAATGCCCGCGTTGGCGCGCGTGTTGCGGATCATGACCTGGCCCAGCAGCCGGCGCAGCTCCTCGGGCTCGCGCGGCTGCCGCGGGCGGCGCTTGTCGATAAAGCGCGCGCGAAATTCCTTCGGCGACGGCAACTGGCCGGGTTGGAGCAAGGTGACCAGGTTATAGAGTTCCTCGAGCGAATTTTGCACCGGCGTGGCGGTGAGCAGGAGCAGAAACTGGCGCGGCAGTGCATTGACCGCCTGCCAGGCTTGCGACTCGCGGCTGCGGAGGTAATGCGCCTCATCCACCACCAGCAGGTCCCATTTCACCGACTGCGCCACCTGCAGGTGGGCGGGCTGCTTGAGCGTGTGAAGCGAAGCGACAATCACTCCGCTTTCGCGCCAGAACGCGGAGGGGTCGCTGCGAAAGGAGGTTTGATTGGTGGTGGCGGCCTCCAGGCCGAACTTGTCGGCCAGTTCCTCCGCCCACTGGTCCACCAGCGACGGCACGGTGAGAATGAGCGCGCGTTTGACCATGCCGCGGGTGACGTATTCCTTGAGCACCAGCCCGGCCTCGATGGTCTTGCCCAGGCCGACTTCATCCGAAAGGAGCGCGCGACCGCGCAGCGCTCCCAGCACGCGCAAGGCCGAACGAATCTGGTAATCGAGTCGCTCGATGCGACAGTAGGGCAGGCAGAGAAGATCGTCGGACTGGTTGGAGACCCACCAGCGCGCGGCGCGTTCGCGCAGCAGATAGTCGCGCAAGTCGGTCAGCGGAATCAATGTTTCCTGAATAACCAGCGGCGTCATTTGCAGCGAGACCGGGATGGGCGGGACGTGCCGCTGCGGCCGAACCGGCGCGGCGACGCCGGCAGCGGTACTGGCGGCTGCGGCGCGCTCGTGCTCTTTGCGTTCGGCGGCCCGGACGGCCTCACGTTTGAGGCGCTTGACGCGCAGGCGTTCCTGCGTCTCACGCAGACGGGCCAGTGTTTCCTCGTGCTTACGGCGTTTCTTCTCCTCGCGCCGCGCTGCTTCCTCAATGACGACGTGGGGCAGAGGGTCCACCTCTTCGATATCGCGCATCATTTGTCCCAGCGGACTGAACAGAATGCGGACGTCCCGCGCCATGAACACTACCTCCCCCTCAAGCCAGCGCCATTTTGGGAAAGCCGGCGGCAGCTTCAGCGGTTCAACGACTGGTTTGTTGCGGTCTGAGTATCGTCTGGCACGGGTGATGAAGGCTTCTTCGGCGACGAAGAATCGCTTGCTCAAGCGCGCCAGCCGGGCGCGAATGGCCGAGCGGTGGAGCGAGGAATGATCCCGTTCAATTGCGCCGCCGACCGTTAATTCCCAGGTCAGTTCGTTGAGGCCCGTGCAACGGATTCGGAGGTTGGCCTGATGCGCCACCGTTCCGATGCGCGTCCAATCGAGCTGAATGAAACCGCCGACGTAATCCAGCGTGACCAGCAGCCCGAACGCGGGGCGATCCGGGGGGACCAAATTTGGCCAAGGGCTCTCGGTAGAAGGTAAAGCCAATTCCGATTGCGACGCCTTTGGATTCACGAGTTGCGTGCCGCAGAATGGGGCAGCCCACACATTTTCGCAACCGGATGTTATTGGCAGGTTGTTCGCAGGCCCGACCGCGAGCCGGAGAGGTTTACGATGGGCGACAACCATTCAAAAAACGAAGACGGAATGACGCGAAGCGAAGGGGCGAAGGATTTCAAGATACCGGGACCGGTTTTTTATCGTTTTCCCTCTTCGCGCCTTGGTGCCTTGGCTGTTTCGTTCAAAGTCAGAATGGAACAGCAAAGACTCAAAGGCGCGAAGGAAGCCCTGTGACTGTCCGAGGAATTCGTCGCAGGCCGTGATAATTCTCGGAGCGCGGAATTTATTCCGCAGCAACGCTCGGCCGCCGCACGGGACTGATTCGTTTCCTTGGGTCTTCGGATTAGGTGCCTGCCGCGGACTACCCGTCCTCCGTAGCCATGCTACTACGGAGGGTGGAAAGTCCGTGCGTCGCTTCGGTTGCGGCTTCACCACGCCGAGTTCTTGCGGTCTAATCGGCGAAGCCGTTCTCGTTGTTCCTTCCCGATTTTTGTTAGGGAATCCTGATTGGGAACCGCGAGACACGCGAAAACCAGCAAGTCCTCTGGTTGGACCGCCTTTGTCCCACCTCCGATGTCATACTCTGGTGAAAATGGGAACAACGATGACTTGTCACGCAGGAAGGACGATGTACCAATGCAACCAAGCGTCGAGAAGGAACCAGTGAAAACCGCGGCTAAATACTTCGCGCACACAGCCACCTTGCCGGACGGAAAGCCGGACCGGGATCAAGGGCATTGGCAGCTTCTGTCCACGCATCTCCGCAACGTGGCGCACCTAGCCAAGGAATTTGTTCCGGACTACGTCCGGCCATCCCGTGACGACACCGCCCTGTGCGCGACCAGGAACCACGGCATCCCGGCTTTCCTCGAAATTGTTTTCGACCAACCGACAAACATTTCTGCAAACTGAAGAAGCCATGAACACAACTCCGCTTCTCGCTCACCCAGGGCAATCACTGGCCGATCATCTTTCTGGCGTTGCCCGACGCGCGGAACTCTTTGCCGGCTGGTTTG
>DASTLJ010000055.1:0-9734 GCA_035715125.1 Verrucomicrobiia bacterium | reverse complement strand
TCGCAACGATAAGTGGTCGCCGTGTTCCACACGGCGTCCTTGGGCGGGAATTCGCCCTTGCCTTCGACTTCCAATGGGCCGCCGCTGCTGTCGAGGTCGAGCCCCCAATGGGCGATGTCGCAATGGTGCCCAATCCAGTCGAGCAACTGGCCGCCGCCGAAGTTGTAGTTCCAGCGCCAGTTCATGTGTACCCGGCCCTCGATATAGGGCATCATTTGCGACGGGCCGACCCACGTTTCGTAATCGAGCTCGGGTGGCGGCTGGCTCACGAAGAGCTTGTCCTTTGTTCCCTTGAAATCACTGTGCCCGCCCGGCAGGCCGACTTCGACGTGCTTCACTTTTCCAATCAGCCCGTTGCGGACGACTTCAGCGGCCTTGTGAAAGTTGGCCTCGGAGCGCTGCCACGAGCCCGTTTGCCAGATCCGCTTGTTCTTTTGCACGGCCTTCACGATGGCTTGCTGTTCGGCGACGGTGCGCGCCAGCGGTTTCTCGCCGAAGATGTCTTTTTTCGCTTTGCACGCCTCGACGGAAGCGATGGCGTGCCAGTGATCGGGAATCGCGAGCATCACGGCATCGATGTCCTTTCGGGCGAACATTTCGCGGAAATCCTTGTAGGATTTGCAATCGGTGTTGCCGTAGTGCTTGTTGACGGTGTCCACGGCCTGCTTCAGCGGACGCTGGTCCAGGTCGCACGCCGCCACGACCTGGCAATCCTTCTCGGCCATCAACATCCTCGTGTTGTGCGGTCCCTGCATGCCCCAGCCGACAATCCCGATGACGATGCGCTCGGACGGCGCGGGGCGGCCCTCGGCGCCAAGCGCGCGGGCCGGAATGAACGCGGGGGCCGCAAGCGCGGCTGCGGTCGTGGTGAGGAAGTGACGACGGGAAATGCGTGTGCGGGAAGGAGAAGGGTTCATAACGGACCGAAAATGCCGGGCGCGCCCGCCGCGCGCGAGAAGAAAATCCAACGAACGTGAAAGAAAAAGTCGGTTAGCTGACCTCGCCAGGCTCGGAGGCTTCACGCCGAAACGGACGCTAATGCCCGGACCAATCGGGTCAGGTTGCGCAGGACGCCACCGCGGCTTTGACCGGGCCACGAGTAGCGGACTGCTGCTGAGCCGTGTTACCCCGCGCGACGTTTTCCACACCTGTCGCGCCGGCACTGGCCGCGTCAAGCGCAATTGTCAGCTAACCGTGAAGGACTATCCCGCACCGGCGACAAGCGGAGAATTGGGAGTCCTGCGCTCGCCGAACCCGGTGACTCCACGATGGCCCGATACGGGGAGTCGCTTAGCGGCCTGTTCAATAACTGTAGCGGCGCTCTATGAGCGCCGAAGAAACTGCGCATTCTGGCCCGATTTCGGCGGTCACAGACCGCCGCTACAACCCCACCTGGAGTTTTTGAACGGGCTGCTAGCGGTAATCATTCAATTGGAACAGGAGCAAACAGAGAGAACAGAGGCCAAGAAGAAGGAGAGCTTGCGGTTACCAGCCCGGCAGCGGGAGCAGCTTTGGGGCGCCGCCCGCACCGAGCGGGTTCGCGCCAGGCGCGCCGGAATCCAGCCGGGCCAGCCAGTCGTCGATCAGCCCGATGGTGCGCCCTACGTCGAGGCGTTCGTGCACTGGAACGAACGCCTGTAGATTGACGCGCGCCAACCGGAACAGGGCCGCCGCCGGCCGCAGGCGGGGCCGCGCGGCGGTGTGCTTCTGCAAATGCACGAACGCGCCCGCCAACTGGATGAGCCCTTTGTAGAAAGCGTCGTTCGGTCCCCGGCGCTGAGCCAGCCAGAGTTCCTCCAACACATCGTGCGCTTCGTAAAAAAGCCCCGCATTGAAACACTCGAAATATCCCAGGTAATGGGCCTCCAGATCACGGCCCCGGCAACGTTCAATGAGGGCGGCGATCTTTGCGCTCTTCTTGCTCACGCGGGAGAGCGTAAAACGTAAAACGTAAAACGTAAACGCGAGTCGGTGCACACCGTCGCCTCGCAGCCCAGCAATCCTCCGGCGGCTCTTACGCTTTACGTTTTACGTTTTACGTTTTACGCATCACGCATCACGCATCACGCATCACGTTCCCACGTTTTTCATTTTACGTTTTCCGCTCCCGTTGACACTCTCGTCGCATGGCAAAACCCGCATTGGGCCGCGGCCTGGGCGCCTTGCTCGGCGGCGCGGCGACCGCGCCAAAAGCCCCGGCGACGCTCACGACAGCGGCGACCACGACGACCGTCACGGCCGCCTCGCCCGTGGAGCCGCGCGACCGCGTGCAGCACATTCCACTGGATAGAATCCGCCCGTGCCCCTTTCAGCCGCGCAAGGAATTCACCGCGGAAGCGCTCCAGGAACTGGCCGATTCCATCAAGGCCCAGGGCATCATCCAGCCGCTGGTCGTGCGCCCCAGGCCGGACGGCTTCGAGCTGATCGCCGGCGAACGCCGCTGGCGCGCGGCCCAACAGCTCGGCTGGAAAGAAGTCCCGGCCATCGTCCGCGAGGCCGACGACCGCGCCGCGCTCGAACTGGCCCTCATCGAGAATCTCCAACGCGAAAACCTCAACCCGCTCGAAGAAGCGCAGGGCTACGCCGAACTCGTCGGGAAGTTCCTGCTCCGCCAGGAGGATGTCGCTGCCAAAGTCGGCAAGAGCCGCGTGGCCGTCGCCAATGCCCTGCGCCTGCTGAAGCTGCCGTCCGAGGTGCAAGCGTTCTTGCGCGACGGCCGTCTTTCCGTCGGGCATGCCAAAGTCATCCTCGGGCTGCCAAGCCAGGCCGAGCAGCGCCTGGCCGCTGAGCGCGTTGTCAAACAGGGCCTGAACGTGCGCCAGACCGAGGAGTTGGTCGCCCATCTCGCCAATCGGGCGGCGCCAGGGGCAGGCGGCAAAGCCGCCGCCGCCGCGCCGCTCCGGGACACTCATGTCGCCAGCCTGGAGAATAAACTGCGCGAGCGCCTCGGGACAAAAGTCCAGCTCCGCTACCGCGATGGCAAGGGCGCGCTGGACATCCGGTTTTTCAGCGATGACGAGCTGGAACGCATCCTGCAAATTCTCGGCGTGACAGTGGAATGACGATGCCTGTCGCCTTCAGGTATTCAGTAATCAGTAATCAGTATTCAGTAATCAGTCGTTGCGGATCGACTTGTAGCGACCGATTCCCACCCACCCTTGATGACTCAACCCTGGATACTGAACACTGAATACTGAATACTGATTACTGATTACTGAACGTCATGATACGACCCGAAGAATTCCGTGAACAGACCGCCGCCCGGCTCCTCGGCAGCATCGAGCGGGTCACCCGGCTCCGCGCCTTTGCCGGGCTGGACGGGTTCGTCGATGAGATCATCCACGTTGTCGACCAACGAGACGGTCCGGAGCACTTCGTCCGGCTGGGCGGCATCCGCGCGTTAACGGAACGGTTGGCGGGCGCCGCCGGCAAAAGCACGAACATTGAACTGGTCAACCAACGCACCAAGCTCGGCGGCAACGGCCCCATCATGGCCAACGCGCTGGCCCGCCTCGGCGTCAAGGTCACCTACGTCGGCGCCCTCGGCTATCCTCATCTGCACCCGGTCTTCGCCGACTTCGCGCGCAACGCCGAGGTCCACGGCATCGCCGATCCCGGCCACACGGACGCGCTCGAGTTCGACGACGGCAAACTGATGCTGACGAAGACCACTTCGCTGAACGAAGTGACGTGGGAGAACATCCAGCGCCGCTACGGCCACGACAAGTTCATGAACCATTTCTCGACCGCCGACCTCGTCGGGTTCGTGAACTGGACGATGATTCCCGGAATGAGCGATCTGTGGGCGTCGCTCCTGGCGAAGCTTTCTCCGGCCCATGCCGGCGCACGGCGCGTCATGTTCTTCGACCTTGCCGACCCGGAGAAGCGCACGTCCAAGGACATCTCGCGGGCGCTCGAGCTCATTGCCGCGTTCGAGCGGTTTTTCGAAGTCATCCTTGGTTTGAATGAGAAGGAGGCTTACGAAGTCGGCGAAGTCCTCGGCCTGAACACGTCGAACCGCGCGCGCGACGGACTTGGCGCGCTCGCGCTGGAAATCCAAAAACGCACGCCAGTCAGCACGCTGGTGGTGCATCCGGTCAGCTTCGCGTTGGCGGCCGGCGGCGGGGTGGTCGCGTTTGTCGACGGGCCATTCGTGGAGCGGCCGCTGATTACGACCGGCGCTGGAGACCACTTCAACGCCGGGTTCTGCCTCGGCAAGCTGCTGGGCTTTGACAACGCCGCCAGCGCCCTGTGCGGCGTCAGCACCAGCGGCTTTTACGTCCGCACGGCTCAAAGCCCCGGTGTCGAGGACCTGGCAGGGCTGATGCGCCAGTGGCCCGAAGTGTGAGCTTGTTCCCCGGCAACGAATGATATTGCCCATCCTCAAGTACGGTCATCCGATGCTCCGCCAGAAGGGCGCGCGCATTGAACGCATCACGCCCGAGGTCATGAAGTTGATCGACGACATGCTCGAGACGATGCGCGCCGCGGCCGGCATCGGCCTGGCCGCGCAACAGGTCGGCCGCGCGCTGCAATTGACCGTCCTCGACTTGCGCGGGGTGATAGATCGACCCTCCACGTTGGAACGGGACGGCCAGCCGACGGACGTGGATGCCGCCATGCCGCTGGTCCTCATCAACCCGCACGTCACGCCCGCCGGCCCGCCGGTCCCGGGTCCGGAAGGCTGCCTCAGCTTTCCTGAAATCTTTGAGGAAATCGCGCGGCCGGAAGCGGTCGAGGTCACGGCGCTCAATCGCGACGGCCAATCGTTCTCCTTCAAAGCCGGTGGCCTGCTGGCCCGGGCTGTGCAACACGAGGCCGATCATTTGAACGGCATTCTGTTCATCGACCGGATGGCTTCGAAGGACAAGCAGGCGCTCAAGCCCACGCTCGACGAACTGCAAGCAGCCACGAAGGCGGCGTTGAGCCAAAAGGGCGGAAACGCGAAGTGAGCGGCGACTTCTCTCCCGCCCTTGCCACCGCGGGGCTTTCCTGCCATCAAATCTCCATGAAACTCCACTCTGGTCTCTTCCCTCGTCCCATCGGTCCCGCGGCGCGCTCCGCCGCCCGCTTCAGCCGGCGCGAGGCGCTTAAGTCCACCCTCGCCGCGGGCGCCGCCGCGCTCGTTACCGGCGCCGCCGCAGCCGCGGACACGCCCGCACAGCCCGACCCGCGCCGCGCCTCACCCAAGCGCTATACGATGAAGAAATCGATCAATCTCTGGGCCTTCCCGTATCCCGACCGGATGAACCTCCGCGAATGTCTCCAGCTCGCCAGGGACGCCGGCTTCGACGGCATCGAGTTGAACTACGATCTCGACAATGACCTCTCGCCCAAACACGGCACCAAGGACTACGAGGCCATTCGCAAGATGGCCGACCAGATCGGCATAGCCATCAGCGGACTCTGCTCGTTCCTCTTCTGGCCCTACCCGCTCACGAGCAACGACGAATCCAAGCGCGCCCGCGGCCTCGAACTGGCCGGGAAGATCGCCCAGGCCGCCCGCGACCTGGGCGTGCAAAACGCACTCGTCGTCCCCGGCGCCGTCCACATCCCGTGGCGCACCGACCACGAGCCGGTGCCCAACGACGTGTGCGACCGCCGCGCCCGCGAAGCGGTGAGCAAGCTCATGGTGCAGGCCGAGAAGCTCAACGTCTTCCTGAACATCGAGAACATCTTCTTCAACGGCTACCTGATGACCCCGATGGAGATGAACGCCTTCGTCGACAGTTTTAGCAGCGCCCACGTGCGCGTGCACTTCGACACGGGTAATATCTCCATGTTCCAGTTCGCCGAACACTGGGTTCCCGTGCTCGGCAAGCGCATCCAGAACATCCACTTCAAGGAATTCACGAAAAAGGGGACGGACTACTCCCTCGAAACGTTCCGTCCGCTGCTTGACGGAACGACCAACTGGCCCGCGGTGATGGAGGCGCTCGATGCGGCCGGCTACCGCGGCTACGTCACGTTCGAGTATTTTCATCCCTACCCGCACTACCCCGAGGCGCTGGTCTATCAGACGTCGGACTCGCTCGATCGGATATTGGGGAGAAAAGGCTGACTGGGCGGTTACTCTCGCTGCTCGCCCTGTGAACCACTGGCGCTTCAGCGGCGACCAGCCGATTTCATGCTGGCTGAACGTAGATCGACCCGAGTACATGATTGTAGCGCCTATACGCCCATGCCTTCGTTTGGCCGAACCAAAATATCGCAACGGCAAACACAACAAATGGGGCTATAATCAACAGAAACCCGGGAGAGTTCACACAAGTTGCGCCAATCATCGCCATGTTCAGATCAGAGAAGACCTTCCGCAGCCGGACATTCGCCTCATCGATAATCTGGAGATCGCGCTCGACTTCAAGGACGGTTGCCTTGTCGACTTTTGTTGCCATAATCTCCGCGAAATCTACCCACTCTATTACGGCTATCGCCTTGTTGCACCAACGCTCCAAGATCGGGTAAGCCTTTTCCTTCTCGCCGATCTCGCCTCGAATTACCATGAGTCGGAGATCGTCTCTGGCCTTAAAGAGCCGGTACTTTAGCCGTTCGATGAGAACAGGGCGAAAAAGGTTCCAGTAGAGCAGGTAGACCGGCAACCCGACTGCCAAAAGTATCAAGGATACGCTAAGTGCGTTTTTCATTCTCTGTTCTCCTTTCGATGGATGATTGAAGTGGCAATTTGAGCCTTTCTTGAACAGCCTCGTTTCGGACATCGGCCATCCTGCGCATCTCGTCGTTGAAAAATTGTTCTCTCCATCTCAAAATCCGCACACTTACAAGGATGGTGATACCCGCGACCGGGTAGCCGAGCCAGCCAAGCGTGGTAGTGATTCTGAGAAGAACCTCTTTCAAATCGCTTGATTGGAGCTTCCATACAATTCCGCCTGCTATAACGAGCAAGACGAACCATCCGAAGTTTCCAGTCGCAATGGCTTTCAAGCCGATTTTTTCGACGACTCCGAGGAAGCGTTTAATAGCGCCTTCCTCTCGATCCTTCGGCTCGGCCATCGGGCGACAATCTCATTGACCGAACGGTTTTTTGCAAGCCTCATCGCAACGTGCAAAATCGCGAGATTCAGACCTTCGCTTGGCTACAACCTCGTCGCCAGTGACTGGCGGGCGTTGTTTCTCGAGCCGGGGGTCCGTTCGATCATCGGCGAATCACCCTGCAGTCCCATGGCGCGCTTCATCTGGATGTCCGCTTCGCCATCACCCTGAGACCCGCGGACGGCCTGGATCCTCTACGACGATTCGTGCGGATTCTGTAGGCGTTGGGTCCCCAATTGGGAAAATGTGTTGGGACGACGCGGCCTCAACATCGCTCCGCTTCAAGCCGATTGGGTGCGGATGAAGCTTCAGTTGAGTGAAGCAGACCTGCTGCGTGACCTGCGACTGCTCCTGGCCGATGACTCGCAGGTTTGCGGCGCAGATGTCTATCGCTACGCAACCCGGCGTATTTGGTGGGCCTGTCCGGTTTATCTTTTTTCCATCACGCCAGGATTACGAGGTCTCTTTGATTGGGGCTATCGCACATTTGCCACGAATCGCTTCCGCGTTTCCTCCGCTTGCCGACTGAACCGAGGATTTACAGGACCATCGCTCCCAACACCGCCAACACGCTCAAGGCGATAGCCGCCACCGCCAGCCATTGGCCGGTCAACTCACGGGGCTTTCGACGGATGGTGATCAGGGCCAGGATTGCCATGCCGGCTTCGGTGATGGCTACCAGCAGGATGGGCGGCGTCACCGGCCTGTACCCGGTGAACTTGAGCACCAACATCGCCGCGCACGCCAGCACTCCGCCGACGAAGCTGCTGAGCGCGCTGTAACTCCGGTTCGGCACCACCTGCATCACGCCGGTCTGGCCCGAAACATAATCCAGCACGGCGTCCCGATAGGCCGATTCGCCCGAGTCACCCACAATCGGGTCAAGATAACGCAGCGACAATTCCACGGTGATGGCCGCCCCGTCGTCGGAGCCCTGCACGCGCAGTTCTTTCATGGATTTGGCGTGAGTCTGGGTGGCCACGTCGCTGAATCTGGCGCCGCCTTGCACGTAAACTCTCTCGCCGTCGATGGCCTGGAACCCCAGTTCCGCCAGCCGCGCCCGCAGTGTATTCCAAAAGGCGTCGTACTGTTCCCGAGGGATGGAATGGGCGACCCGGCGCTCCAGCTTGCCGAACTTAAATCCGCCAAGGACCATCGCGGCGAGCCAGGAAAGGAGGATGCTTCCGATTACCAGGCCGAGGCCGATCGCCATCCAGCGGTTCTCTGGCGAAATCAAGTTGAGTGGATTCATGAATGCGCGCGAATGCCAGCCAGGATGATGCAGGTGGGCTATCCATTATGACATCCGACGGCCTTGCGCAACTCTTACGATCTCACTTGTCCCCGGTTCGCCTTCGCCGCAAATCTCGGCCAGACGGTTCATCCTCCACACGTGGCCGATGGGTCCCGCCGAAAGGGAGTGGTCGGCCCCGTGCAGGAAGCCACGAAAGAATCATGGCGGGAACGCAGAAACTGCTGGTATCACCTTTCCATGAAAACGCAGCCCGAAACATTCGACAAGGTCATCCCGATTTTGCGCATCTTCGACGTGGCGAAGGCCAGGGAATTCTACGTCGGCTTCCTGGGGATGGCGGTGGACTGGGAACATCGCTTCAGCAAGGACGCGCCGCTCTACATGCAGGTGTCGCGCGGCGGGCTGGTGCTGCACCTCTCCGAGCATTACGGCGATGCCTGTCCCGGCTCCACCGTGTTCGTTCGCATGACCGGGCTGAAGGCTTATCACAAGGAAATCACCGCCAAGGATTATCCTTACCTGCGCCCCGGCATTGAACGGGCGCCGTGGAAAGCCCGCTGCATGGAAGTCATCGACCCCTTTGGCAATCGCATCCGTTTCAACGAGGACGATTGAGGAGTGCCGCGATGCCGGCATTAGGAATTACACGGACACGGTGTGCTTCGCTGTCTCCGACGTACAGACTGCCGTCCTGCGGGTCGACAAAGATCCCATGAGGACGTTTCATTTTGCACTGGAGCGGATCGCCATCGGGCCCGTCGCCCGGCTGGCCAGTACCCGCGATGAGCTCCAGCGTCCCCTTCTTGAGGTCGATCATGCGGATGCTGTGGCTTTCGGTATCGGCGAGGTAAACATTGCCATCAGGTCCAATGCTCAGTCCCTTCGGGCCGGAAAGAGTCGCGAGTTTGGCGGGACCGCCGTCGCCGGTGAAACCTTGCTTCCCGGTGCCCGCGATGTGATGAACCGTGCCGGCGCGAAGATCCAGCTTGTAGACGGCGTTGCCCTCGCGGAGCGCGAGCCAAAGATTGCCGTCACGGTCGAAGTCGATCGCCCGCGGGCCGTTGAGCGGCGTGCCGGCGATGGGGGCGCCATCGGGCGTCGGCGCTTTTTCCCCGGTGCCGGCAAACGTGCTGATGATACCCGTCTTGGCATCGACGCGCCGGATGCGGTTGTTGCCGATGTCGCAGATGAAGAGGTTCCCTGCCCGGTCGAGCTGGAGGCTGTGCGGCTGATTGAGTCGCGCTCTCGTCGCGGGCCCGCCGTCGCCGCCGAAGCCCGATTCGCCGGTGCCGACGACCGTGGCGATGGTGCGACGCTTAGCACGCTCTGCGGGGCGGACGTTCTTCATCTCCGCCTCCACGCGGCGGACGATATGGTTCTTCATCTCCACGATAAGCATGTTTCCATGGCGGTCGAAGCGGACTTCGTA
>DASTLJ010000054.1:0-9001 GCA_035715125.1 Verrucomicrobiia bacterium | reverse complement strand
CATCGTTGCTGGCACCCTCTTCGTGCTGCCGTCGGCCATCATTCTTTGGGCGTTGAGCTTTCTCTACGTGACGTACGGCGACGTGAAGTGGATCGCGGCCGTATTCGAAGGGTTGAAGCCCGCCGTGCTCGCCATCATCGCGGCCGCGGGGCTGCGTCTTGGGAAGAGGGCGCTTCAGAACGAAGTGTCGTGGGCGATCGCCCTGTTGGCGTTCGCCGGGCTGTTCTTCTTCAAGCTGCCATTCCCGATCCTCGTCCTGGGCGCGGGTGTGGCCGGCCTGATCGGCGGCCGGTTCTGGAAGGAGAAGTTCGTCGTCAGCGCCAGTCGAACCGGGCCGAACACGGCGGCCAGCGTCCTCGGGGACGACGCGGCTGCGCCTGCGCACACCAAACCCTCCCTCGCCCGCGCCGGGCGCGTGTGCCTCATCTGCCTCACCCTGTGGTGGACGCCGGTGCTGGCGCTCGGCGCGTGGCTCGGCTTCGATCACACGTTTGTGAAGGAGGGGCTATTCTTCAGCAAGGCGGCGATGGTCACGTTCGGCGGGGCTTACGCGGTGCTGCCCTACGTATCGCAGCAGGCCGTCGAACAACACGGCTGGCTGACGGCCGGCCAGATGCTCGACGGTCTCGGCCTCGCCGAAACGACGCCCGGCCCGCTCATCATGGTGCTGCAATTCGTCGGGTTCCTTGGCGCCTGGTGTTCGCACGCACCGCTGACGCCGCTGGCGGCCGGCACGCTCGGGGCGTTCATCACAACATGGACGACGTTCGTACCGTGCTTTCTCTGGATCTTTCTCGGTGCGCCGCACGTCGAACAGTTGCGCGGGAACGCAAAACTCACTGCGGCGCTCTCCGCCATCACCGCGGCCGTCGTGGGGGTGGTTCTCAATCTCGCCGTCTGGTTCGGAGTGCATGTTTTGTTCCCGGACGGCGGGCCTATCAATTGGTTTGGTGTTGGCGTTTGCCTGGTAGCCTTCGCGGGCATTGTGCGTTGGAAGTGGGACATTATCCCAGTCGTGCTCGGCGCGGGTACGCTGGGCGCGCTCCACCGGCTGGTCGGCTGATTCAACGGAGCAGGCGGCTGGCTGTATCGGCGGAACGCACCTGGCGCTTTGACGGGCGCAATTCAGTTTTGTTTAGGCGTTAATGCCGCGCGTCCCGTCGCCGGGTAGAGCCGGTGGTTACCCACCGGCTCCCCCACGGACCCGCACGAGCGCAACTCACGCATGCGGTTCTTCCGGTCACGGGTTCGCAGTGTAGATGGAGTGGACCACTCGCGCGGAGGGAAACACGAACTTCTCCTTCAAGAGTCGGAGCAGGCGTTGCCAAGTCATCCCTTTAGAGCCGCGACTGCGTCGCCGTAGCCATTTGTACCACAGCTTCACGGTCGCCTTTCGCACTTGGTTGAGAGCCTGCGCGTTTCCGGTTATCCCGTAATAAGCGTAGTGCCCCGCCAACTTGCGTACCAAAGCCAGGAACTGCTCTGGCATACTCCGATGCCGATTTTTCCGGCACCACTCCCTGAGGGCGCGGATACTTCGCCGCAGCCGTTTGGCCGCAGTCTTCCGCTTGATGACCCATTTTCCAGTCCGAGCTTTGCCCCAGTAGTGGGTAAAGCCCAGAAAGTCGAACGCCTCCGGTTCTTCCACGGGCTGGCCGTCGGGTCCCTTACCACCGGGCTTTCTGAACGCTACCAGCCGTGTCTTCTCCGGGTGCAACTTCAGCCCATACTTCTCGAAGCGCTGGAAGATGACTCGGTACACTCGCTCAGCATCCGTTCGATGCGTAAAGCCCATGACCAAATCGTCAGCGAATCGCACCGCAAATACCCGCCCCGCCATCCGTTCCCGCACGACTTCGGCAAACCACTTATCGAACACCTCGTGCAGGTAGATATTGGACAGCAGCGGTGAGACGACGCCTCCTTGCGGAGTCCCCGCCTCGTTGTAGTGCAACTGACCTTCCTCCATCACTCCCGCGTGAAGCCATTTGCTCAGCAGCCTCAACACCACTCCGTCTCCAATCCGTTGGCTCACCAACTCCCGAAGGTTTTGCCGATCGACACTGTCGAAGTATTTCCGGATGTCCACTTCCAGCACCCACTCCACTCCAAGCTCTGTGGCCTGTTGCCAAAACGTTCCCAGTGCTTGGTGCGGTGAGCGCCCGGGCCTAAACCCATAGGAGAAGTCGTAGAACGCTTCCTCATATATGGGTTCCAGTAGCATCACCACGGCTCGCTGCAGAACCTTGTCCTCCGTCGTCGGTATCCCGATGGGGCGGGTCTCCCCGTTGTCCTTCGGGATATGGACCCGTTTGACCGGCGGTGCCTGATACGTCCCGCTCTTGGCTCGGTTCAGCAGGTTGTGGAGATTGCTCTCCAACTCCTTGCCGTAGCTGTCCACTGTTTGCCCGTCTACCCCTGGGGCGCTGTCCTTGCGCACCCGCCCGTAGGCTTCCTTCAGCCATTGGACATCCAGATACTGATTGAGCGCCGTCAACCTTTCCTGCGGTCGCTGTCGAGCTATCTGCGCTATCCGTTGTTGTTTCGTGTACACGTTCTCGAATCTCTGTGTATCCATCGTGTTTCCCTTCAACGGCTCCGTTTACCGGATGGTCCCCTTCCCTACTCCCCGGCTCCGGGCGGCCCCGTTCGCCGGCTTTGTTGGCGGTACTATGAGACCACTACGACTCCCGCCTCGCACTCCCAACACTCCGTTTGCAGCGTTGCATCGGGTTCCCTTGGGTGGACTCCCCCGTTTCGCTCCGTTCCGCATGGAAGTCGCTGCGGCCCGGCCTGGATGTTGATAACCGGTTTCATCCTTTCCGGTCTGGTCCCCAAGGACGAGGACGGGTCTCACAGGTTTCCAGGTTGCCCCGATGTACCTTTGCCCTGCTCTTGGACCCCGGTCGGACCGAGCGCACCTCACCGCAACGGCGCGCCGGTGCTATCCCCGCGGACAAAAACGCGAAGACTCCTACATGAGTGTATTTCGAGGCTCGATCACACGGCTTCAGTACTGGCTGTCTACGCTTCGAGCCGCCCTCTCGGACGACGACGCAAGACTCGCTTCCGGGGGTGGTTAGCCTTTCCGGGTGGGATTGTAGTACCCACTGAGCAACTGCAGGGAGTTTCGGCCCTTCGGCCTCCCCTCTCTCTGGACTTTTCCTGTCGCGATTTGTCGGAAACGTTGTCGGCGAACGCACGGTCGACAGCGTTTCCGACAAAGTTTCCGACAAAGGGAACGTCCGTGAAGGAGGCGCTAAACACATACGACGGTCGGGCCTGCGCGAATCACCGTTCCGGTTGGAAGCCGGTGAGCCCGGTGCGGCCGGGCTTGCGTCGGGCGGTGCGGGTGTTGTTTCATCCCGACATGAAACCGCCTCGCCACCGCTTCGCCGCCCTTCTCGTTTCCCTTTCGCTGACCCTTGCCTGGTGCGCGCCAGCGCTTGCGAAGGACTTCTGGGTTTACTTCGGCACTTACACCGGCAAGTCGAGCAAGGGCATCTACGCTTCGCGCCTCGACGCGGCGACCGGGAAGCTGACGCCGCCCGAACTCGTCGCGGAACTCACCAGCCCGAGCTTCCTGGCGGTGTCGCCGAACGAAAAGTTTCTCTACGCCGCCAACGAGGTGCCGAAATTTGAAGGCAAGACCGCCGGGGCCGTCAGCGCGTTCGCCATCAACCGGGCGACAGGCAAACTCTCCGCGCTGAATCAAAAGTCCTCGGGCGGTTCGGGGCCGTGCCACCTCGTCGTGGACGCGACGGGCAAGTCGGTGTTGGTCGCCAATTACGCTGGAGGCAGCGTGCAGGCATTGCCGGTGAAGCCGGACGGCAGCCTCGATGATGGCGGCACGTTCATCCAGCACGAAGGCAGCAGCGTGGACAAGGGCCGGCAATCGTCGCCGCACGGCCATTCGATTGTGACCGATCCGGCCAATCGTTTCGCGTTGGCGTGCGACCTGGGACTGGACAAGGTGATGATCTACAAGCTCGATCCCGCCAAAGCCGGACTGGGCGCGAACGATCCCCCGTTCGGTACGGTGCCGCCCGGGTCCGGACCGCGTCACATCGCGTTCCGGCCGGATGGGAAGTTTGCGTACGTCATCAACGAGATGGCTTGCACCGTGACGGCCTTCTCGTTCGACGGCAAACGCGGCGCGCTCGAAGCCGTCGAGACGGTTTCCAGCCTGCCCAAGGACGAAACGGTTCAGCGTGGTTTCAGCACGGCCGAAATCGAAGTGCATCCCGCCGGCAACTTCGTTTATGGCTCGAACCGCGGGCACGACACCCTGGCCGTCTTCGCCATCGACGCGAAGTCCGGGAAGCTGAAGCTCGTCGAGCACGTTTCGACGAAGGGAAAGATCCCGCGCAGCTTTGGGATCGATCCGAGCGGCCGCTGGTTGCTGGCCGCCAACCAGAATTCGGACAACGTCGTCGCATTTGCCATCGACGTGAAAACCGGCAAGCTGGTGCCGACGGGGCAGGAGCTTCAGGTCGGGGCGCCGGTGTGCGTGAAATTTGTGGAATCGAAGTGAGGGAGGAATGGACGGCCCGCGACGCCGCACACCTCACCCCAGCCCTCTCCCCTTTGAGGGGAGAGGGAGAAGCAGCCCAGTCATCCGATGAAACTGCTCGACGCCATCGCTCGCAGGTTTCCGGCACCGCGCCTGACGGTGAAACGCATCGTGCTGGCGTTTACGGTCGCGCTGGCGGCGGACGCGATGCAACTGGCGCTGCTGCCACTGGGGCCGATCGGCTTGTTGCCCGACGAAGCCATCGACGTCGTCGCGATGGGCCTGACCTGTTGGCTGCTGGGCTTTCACGTCCTGCTGCTGCCGACGTTCGTGCTTGAGCTCGTGCCAGTTCTCGGGCTATTGCCCACCTGGACGGGGTGCGTGGCGGCGGTCGTGGCGCTGCGGAAGCGGGAGCAAACCAACGAAACGGCTCCGGTGGAAGTTTCCCCGGCGCCAATCGGCATTCCGCCGCCCCAACTTCCTCCCGCCGGACCCCCGAGGCTATCGGAATCTTCGCCCGGGCCGGCGGAGGCGCAGTGGGGCGAGCGTCCTCGCGATCCGGCCAGGCTGTCCGAACCTTCCTCGGGGCCGACCGACGGCGTCGATGCAAATCCGTCGTAGACGCCGTCGTCTCACTCCGTGGGCAGTCACTCGGCGACGTATGCGTTTCGCGTAGCCGCGACCGTGAGGTCACGGGTCGGAGACATTTGGCGTCGGTTTCGATTTCGTTCCCGCTTGAGAATCCAGCCCGCGACCTGACGGTCGTAGCTACACCGCCTGAGCGAATCGACCCAAAGTTCCACGGCGCGTTTTGCGGCTTGCCCCTTTTGCACTAAACCGTTGAATCGTTGAACCGGTCGGGAGACGGACGTTGGCGCTTCGGTTCAACGATTCAACGATTCAACGATTCAACGATTCAACGATTCAACGATTCAACGATTCAACGCTTCAACGCTTCAACACTTCAACACTTCAACGCTTCATGACGATCCACGAACTTCACTCCAACGAGGAATTGCGCCGCTACGAATTCCCCGTCGCCCGCGAGCACGCTTTTCTCGCCCATGCCGGCGTTTGTCCTTTGCCGCACCGCGTCGCCCGACGCATCGAGGAATTTGCCCGCGCCTGCGCGTTGGGCGACCAGGAGGAGGCGTTCGCCGGGGGCCGCATCCAGCGAGTCCGCCAGCTCGCCGCCCGCCTGCTTAATGCGCAGACGGACGAAATTGCCCTCGTCGGCCCCACCTCGCTCGCGCTGAGTCTCGTCGCTGCGGGACTCCCGTTCCGAAAAGCCGATAACATCCTGGTTTACCACGACGACTATCCGGCGAACGTCTACCCGTGGATGGCGCTGGCCGGGCGCGGCGTCGAAGTGCGGCTGCTGAACGTCCGCGAACTGGGCCGCATCCGCGCGGTGGACGTGCAGGGGCAGGTCGATGAAAACACCCGGCTGGTCGCGCTTGCTTCGTGCCATTTCATTTCTGGCTTCCGCATCGACTTGCCGGGCATCGGCGCCTGGCTGCGCGGGCGGGGGATTCTCTTTTGCGTCGATGGCATCCAGACCCTCGGCGCATTTCCGATGAACGTCGAGCAGGTCGACTTCCTGGCCGCTGACGCTCACAAGTGGCTGCTCGGGCCGTGTTCGGCCGGCCTGTTTTACGTGCGCAAGCCGCTTCAGGATCGGCTGCGCCCCACGGTCCTGGGCTGGCACAATGTGCGCTGCCCGAATTACGTGGCGCAGGAGCAGATCGTTCATCCGCCCGACGCGCGCCGTTACGAAGCCGGAAGCGCGAACCTGCTCGGCCTGGCGGGATTGGAGGCGGCGCTCGAACTTATTCTCGAACTGGGCGTGGAAAACATCGCCGCCGAGCTACTTCGCCAGCGGGCCTGGCTGGTTCCGGCGCTCCAAGCGAAAGGCTTTACCGTCCTTGAGGCCGGCGCGCCGCCCGAGCATGCCAGCGGCATCGTCACCTTCTTCAAGCCCGGCGTGGACCTGGCTGGACTCCATCAGAAACTGGCCGAGGCCCGCATCCTGGCCTCGCTGCGCGCCGACCGGGCCGGGCAGCGCTACCTGCGTCTCTCGCCCCACTTCTACAACACGGACGCCGAGTTGCAGCGGGTGCTCGAACTGCTCTGAGGGGTCACCCATATGACCAACGCGAAGCCTGCGCCATGACACATGAACCATTGTCGATTGTTAGAAGTGACCCCTTTACGCCCAGATGCATTTCGATTCCGAGCAGGTGCTTGGAAAAATTCCAAGCGTTGTGTTAAACTGTCCAGAACTGAAGCCAGGCTCTTTATGAGAACACCACGTTCTTTTTTGCCTGATTTGCCGACTTTGACCGCGCGCCTCGCCTCGGCCCTGAACCTGAATGGCGAAGCGAAGCCACCGCTGTCCATCCTCGAGCGGAGTCTACCGCAAATGATGAGCACGTTCCCAAACGAAACGATCGTCTGTCGGCTGCCGAATGGGCGCAAGCAGCGGTTGTTCGTCAAATACGAGGCCGGGCAAAGGCACGTTTCCTTCGGACACCGCGGCGGCGTCGCGTACGAAGCCAAAGTCTATGACCGTATCCTGCGGCGCTATCCGGGCTTCCGGCCACGGCGCCTCGGCGCGCACACCGACCAAAAGACCGGCGAAACCTGGCTCATTCTCGAATACGTGGACCGCTGCGTCCGCGTGAGCGACATCAGCGTGAAACAAGACATCCGCCAACCTCTGGCCATGAATGCGGCGGCCCGTTGGATCGGCCGGTTCCACGCCGCCCATGAGGGGTCTGACTTGCGCGCGGTTCCTTCCTTCCTCAAACGATATGACGCGAGATACTATCGCGGCTGGTGCCGTCGCACGGCTGAGTTCACGCGCCCGCTGCACCGGCGCTTTCCGTGGTTGCCCGAACTCTGCGCCCTTGAGAACGAATGGCTGGCCCTGCTCCTTCCGGCCAGCCCAACGCTCATCCACGGCGAATACTATGCGAAGACCGTGCTCCTTCGGAATCGAAGTATCTTTCCACTGGACTGGGAATCCGCCGCGCTGGCGCCTGGAGAAATTGACCTCGCGGCCCTGACGGAAGGCGAAGGATGGCCGGAAAAGATCGTGAGCCTGTCGGAACGCGCTTATCGACGCGCCCGCTGGCCGGAGGGCGCCCCCGCCCACTTCCAGCAAACACTTGAGGCCGCGAGAATCTATTTGCATTTCCGCTGGCTGGGCGAGCGCCCGGACTGGACCATTCGCGAAAAGTCGTTCTGGCGTTACGATCATCTCCGTGCCGCCGCGGAACGGTTGGGCTTGCTTTCCAGGCTCCGGCCAGCGCCAGGCCCACAATAGGAGAAAGGGGTCACCCATTAGCGTGAGCGGTCAAGAGGTAAAAAGATCTCCGGCAGCCAGCTTCTTCTTTTCCTGAAAGCTGTCTTTGCCTTTTCTGGCCGAGTCGGACGGAGCCCGGGGTGTCGTTCGTGCCTGTCATTTCTGTTTTTTTCGAATGCGTTCCCTCCCCGTCAGGGGAGGCGATCCGTTCAGGTGATTCCAAAACCGGGCGCAGCATTGGCAATCCAGAGGTTTTTATCAAAGCGCAGAAAGCCCAACGACGGAGATGGAACCCCCACGTTTTCAACCAGTTAATTCGCTCTCCGGGCGTTTCCGCTTTACCAGTTGACGCTTCCGGCGGGCGGCCCGTAATCTCCCGCCCACTACTGGCCGGGCGCTTGAAGCTTTCGGCCGGAAAACTCTTATGCCCGAAGGATATTGCGTAAAGTGCAAAGCCAAGAAGGAAATCACGGATGCCGTTGAGGAAACCATGAAGAACGGCCGCAAGGCCATCAAGGGCAAGTGCCCGACCTGCGGCACCGTCATGTTCAAGATCCTTGGCGGCAAGGCATCGCCCCCCGCCGGGGCCGCGCCGGCTGTTCCGCCCGCCTGATTTGTATGTCCCAGGAATTGGCCTACGCCATTGTCACTCCTTACACTCTCTTCAAGAGCCGCACGGGCGGCATTATTGCCCGGCTCATCACCCGCACCGGCCTCGAACTGGTGGGCGCCCGGCTTTTCGCGCCCGGCCCCGAGCTGGTCAAGCGCTACTCGGAGGCCATCGTTTCCGCCGCCGACACCCAGGATCGGCGCATCCAGGAACTCCTTCGCGACTACGTCCTCCAGAATTTTTCCCCGGACCCCAAGACGAACCGCCGCCGCCGAGTGCTCGTCCTGCTCTTCAAAGGCGACGACGCCGTCCGAAAGGTCCGTTCAGTCATCGGCAACATCAACGCTTACCGCACCGGCGGTGAAACCATCCGCGACACTTACGGCGACCTGATCCTCGACGAATCGGGAAACGTCCGCTACTTCGAGCCGGCGGTGCTGGCCGCGCCAAACGTCGAGGAAGCCCGCGCCAAGGCCAAGCTGTGGGCCGAGTTCTCCGAAAAGGACGGCGGCCTCCTCGATAACGTGGTGCCGTATGCGCCCGGGGACCAGCCCCAGCGCACGCTCGTGCT
>DASTLJ010000053.1:0-5497 GCA_035715125.1 Verrucomicrobiia bacterium | reverse complement strand
GCCCTGGCCGCCTCCATTCTCGCCGGCGGGCACAGTTCGCGGATGGGTCGTGATAAGTCACGGTTGCGTATCGGTCGTCGCACGATGCTCGCCCATGCCAGGCAGGCTGCCGAAGCGCTCGGGCTGCGGGTGCGCGTCATTCGGCGGGACATCGTTCCGCGCTGCGGGCCGCTGGGCGGCGTGCTGACCGCTCTGAGGACAAGCCGGGCCGAAGGGGAATTGTTCCTGGCGTGCGACATGCCGTTCGTGTCGGCGGCACTGTTGCGCAAGCTGCTCCGAAAATTGTCTGGATCGTGCCAGGCTGCCTTCACTCTCGACCGCGGCCTTGCGGGATTTCCCTTCGCGATGCGGGTGGAGTGCGTCTCGATTGTCGAAGCGCAAATCGCCGCGAAGGAATTTTCGCTCCAGGCGCTGGCTCGAACCCTGCGCGCCTCGCTCGTTTCGCCGCCACGGAGCAGGCGTGAACAAACGCTCAACATCAACACCAGGGTCGACCTGGCGGCGGCGCGGGCGGTCAGTTCTCGACGCGATACTCAATCGATGGCCGAACGTCTGCGCCGGCAACAATCTCGACCGGAACAATCAACCGGACGTTCTTGAAGTAACAAAGCCCCTCGTTTCTCTTGGCGCAATAAAGAAGGTCCAGGCTGGCCTTGAGCTCTGCGCGGCCAGCGGCGGCGGCAATGGGCAGCACCAGCTTGAGGTCGGGCAACTCGCGCGCTTCGGCCGGCACTCGGAGCACGCTCGGGTCCGACGTGGAGACTGTCACCCTCGATTTGGCGAGGGGATTCAGCTTTGTGTCGCGGGGAAGTTGGAAGGCCAGGGTAAATTCCTTGGCGTCCGGAGCGACCTTGACGAGCGGAAGCCGCAATTCGGGAGTGGACGGTGCCGCCTTGCCGGTGCGGCGCAGCTTGTCGGGGTTCTTCCAGCGCAGCGTGGTAACCTGGCCCGACTTCAAATCACACGAGCGGATAAGGTGGTTGTTCGAGTCGGCGACCAGCATCTGATCGTCCACGAAGCAAAGCCCGTTCGGCTCGTTGAACTGCGCCTTGAGGCGTTCGCCATCGGCGGCGCCGGGCTGTCCTGCGCCGGCAAATGTCGTCAGTTCGCGGGTTCGAGGATCGACACGCTTGATCTTGTGGTTATAGGTGTCGGCCACGTAGACCAAACCGTCGCGCCACGCCACGCCCAGACAATGCTGGAGGCGCGCGGCGGGGAACTTGCCGTCCACGTCGCCAAACTTGAACAGCCCCTCGCCGATGAGCGTGTCCACTCGGCCCGTCGGCGCCACGTCCGCCACGCGCACGGAGCTGACTTCACTGTCGGCGAAGTAGAGGCGATGTCCGTCCGTCGTGATGCCGCTGGGCTGGGCGAGTTGCGCCTCCTTGAGCGGACCGTCGAGGATGTTCTCGCGGGCGCTGCCGGCGTGAACGCGCGCGTCAAGCGTCTTCGGATCGAGCGTCCAGAGCTGGTGCGGGCCCGCCATCGCGATGTAGAGCGTGTCACCGAGTTGGAGGAGGTCCCACGGGCTGTTGAGGACGGCCTCGCGGCCGCGGCCCTCGACGTTGTGCTGCCGGGCCTGCTGTCCGGTGCCGGCGAGAGTTTCGACGGTTTTCTTCGCCAGGTCGATGCGGCGGATGGCGTGGTTCTCGGTGTCGGCGATGTACAGAATTTCCTTCATCGCGTCGAGGCAGAGGCCCTGCGGGCGGAAGAATTGCGCCGTTGAAAAATCCCCGTCGCGCAGGCCCGCCTCGCCTTCGCCGATGACCTCGAGGATTTCTCCGTCGATCGTCGCGACGATGACGCGGTTGTGGTTCGAGTCGGTGAAGTAGATGCGGTGTTTCTTCGCGTCAGCGGTGATCTTGCCGGGATAGGCGAGCATCGGGCGGGGCACGCGATCCTTCTCCAGTTTCAATGCCAGGGGCCGGCGGTCGAGGGTCTTTTGCGCGTCGAAATGCTTCACAGCCTCCCCGATGACGGCGTCGAACAGGTCGAAGATGCCCTCGCCGGAGTGGGCGCCGATGATCTTGCCATTGGGATTGATGAGCACGAGTGTCGGCCAGGATCGCGCGCCGAAACCGCGCCAGACGGCGAAGTCGCGGTCGTTCACGACCGGATGCTCGATTTCGTAGCGCTGGATGGCTTCGCGGATGTTTCCCGTCAACTTTTCATTGTCGAACTTCGCCGAGTGGACGCCGATGACGACAAGTTCCTTGGAATACTTTGCTTCGAGCTTTTTGAGGTCGGGCACGATGTGCATGCAGTTGATGCAGCAGTAGGTCCAGAAATCGAGGAGGACGATCTTGCCCTTGAGCGCCGCGAACGTGAGCGGCTTGTCGGTGTTGAGCCATTCGAGGCCCTCGGGGAATTCGGGCGCCGGCCGCGTGCCGTCGAACGGGATGTCCGCGGCGCGGCCAGCGGGTCCTGCGAACATCGCTGCCAGCAGCGCAAGGCGCACCCACCGCAGTAATCCGCCGCACAACCTTTGAGCTTCCATTGCGCGGGTTCTAGCATGGAGCGACGGCGGGCGCAATCCGAGGTGAGTGTTCAGAGTGTTCACAAGTGCAGGGCAGTCGAATTTACCTGGATTTACTCGGATCGACTCGGATGGACGCGGAGTCCCTCGTTGCCGCATCCGACCGATCGATCCTTCTCACAAGCCTGATCCTTTGACTGGGTTTGACTGGGCTGCTCGCGCCCGCGCCGGAAGGGGCCTCGCAAAACCGGAACCCTCCTGCGCGGCCGACCCAGGCGGCACCGGCTACTCCGCCGAGGCGAAAGCCGCCGCGGCGCGGCCTAGGCCGGAAATCGGAACCTGACGCAGCCAAGGCTGACCAGGTTTGACTTGGTTTAATTTGACTGGACCACGGATTGCACGGATCACACGGATAAGAGGTTGCAGCGTCCCAAACACATCGGTGGAATCCGTGAAATCCGTGGTCAAAGCTTTCGTATTCTGCGTTCCGGCGCGGCGAAGGCCTGGAACTCGGACCCTGCGTTCGTCCAGTCCGTTCGTGCAAACGATGATTGCGCACAACAGCGACGATACACAACTGCGGGCACATGTGTTAGCGCCAAACGAGCGAAACGAGCGAAAAAATTCGCCTTTGTTTCTGGTTTCCTCCCTGAAGCAACACTCCCTGAAGCAACGGTTGCCAAGACCGCAGGCAGCGATGAAGCTCGCGTTGGACCACGCCGGGACAGGTCCATGGTTGAAGACGCGTGCTGCAACCCGGAGCGATAAGTCCTGGGCGCCCGTTCCCGTGAGCCACCGCCGATGTCTGCTTTGCCCATTCTCGCCCGCGAGTTGCGCAGCCGCGCCCGCAAACCGTGGACCGCGTGGTTGCGTGTGCTCGTGGGTCTGTTCGCCACACTGATGGCGGCAGGGACGCTGACGTGGGCCCATCGGTTTTCGGGGATGGGGTCCCAGGCCGGGAAGATGCTCTTCGAGAGCCTTACTGCGACGCTCTTCGTCTTCTGCCTGGTCGAAGGAGTGCGGCAGACAGCCGATTGCCTCAGCCAGGAGAAGCGCGAGGGAACGCTCGGGCTGCTCTTTCTTACGGAGTTGAGCGGGCTGGATGTCGTGCTGGGCAAACTGGCGGCCACGTCGCTCGGGTCCTTCTTCGCGCTTTTGGCGGCATTTCCGATCATGGCCGTGGCGTTCGTGGCGGGAGGGGTCACGGCAGGGGAGTTCTGGCGAAGCGTGCTGGTGCTGCTCAATGTCCTGTTCACAGGCTTGGCGTGGGGCATGTGGGCAAGCGCTCGGCATCGAGTGGAGGGACGTGGCATGTTGCTCGGGCTGGGGGCTGCATTCGCATTCACACTGGTCCCGTGGGTCTTCGAGCTCGCATTGCAGCCGGCTGGGTTGCCCAACATCAGTCTTTCCGTGGCGTTGCACCTGGCGGATGACACCGTGTATGGCACGTCGGCATCGCGGTTCTGGATGACGCTGGGGCTCACGCACGGATTGAGTTGGGTGTTGCTGGTGGCAGCCGGGCGCATCGTGGAATTGGACTGGCGTGAGGAGGAGTCGCTGCCTGCCGCGCCCACTGTACCGCTTGCCCAGTCCCCCGGCTCGGGCGGCGACGTGATCGAGCCGGCAAGAATTCAGGAGTACTGGCCCGTGCGGATGCAAGACGATCCGGCTGGCTGGTTGGCGCGGCGGCGACTTCGGCACCGACACGTAATCTGGCTCAGTCTCGTGACGCTGGGACTGGGGCCGCACCTCGCGTGGATGCTCGTGATAGTGATGATGCGAACTGGCACATCGACCGGCGGGCTCCACAATGCAATTGACCTGGCCGGCACGTTTCTCCCGGTGATGCTCCTGCTCTTCATCACCTCTCGATGCTTTGCCGAAGCAAGGCGCGGTGGAGAGATGGAATTGCTCCTGTCCACGCCGCTCTCGGCGCGTGAGCTCGTCCTCGGCCAGTGGCGCGCGTTGTGGCAGCGATTGCGCGCCCCGCTTATTGTCACGGCGGCACTTGCGGGGTTCATAACGATTGTGAGTCTGCTCGAGACCGATTGGCCTTTTGGAAGTGTCGGCGGCTCTTTCGGTGTTTACCAGACCGCGCAATGTGCGAAAAACCTTCTGTGTGGCGTAGCAGCCTGCTGGCTTGGGCTGTACCTGGGTCTCAGGACGGAGTCGGTGTTGCGCGCCGTGGGCTACGGACTGCTTTGGCTGGTTGTCGGGCCGTGGATTGGCTTATCGGCAATCTGGTTTTTGTCGGGCTTGCTGTTCCCGGCAACGTTTGTGATTGGACTGATGCTGGTCTGGGTACTGCCGGTGGCCATTAACTGGTTCTATCTCGCCGGGATCCTCTGGTGGTCGCGGCGGCAATTGATCGAGCGGCTGCGCGAGTTGGCCTCAAGGAACTGAATTCTTGGCCACAAACGAGTAACCAGCTTCGAGAGTCCCGAATTGAATGAAGCACCCAAGCGGACAAACACTTGCCGCCCCAAACCGCGCTAACGTAACCTGCGCCAAGCCGGCGGTGGCTGTCGCCGTTTTGCGCGCCGGCGAAGCGCATGAATCTGTCCCGTTCCATCGGTTGGCCGGCGTCGCCCTCCGGCGCGCCGGACCGGCGGCTCCTTCAGTACATCAACCTCAAGCTGGCCTCCATCGGCTGCCCCACCTTCGGCGGCACCGAGGAATCCGAACTGGCCGAGTTCGCCAGCGCGCTGCTGGTTCACCAACGCGAGACCGACCGGCTGCTCTCCAATTACCTTTGCCCGGCGGACAACCGCATCCAGAGCTTTCTCTACGAATACCTTCAGGACGTGGCCGCGCCGCCCAAACTGCCCGCGCAGACGTTCATCCTCGACCGGCACGGGCTGGCGCGGGCGTTGTCGCTGCCGCCGGATCGCGACGAGTTCACGTGCGGGCTCATCCAATCCTTCCGCGTCAAGCAAGGCGTGCTGCACAATCCGCGCAGTGACCGCCGCACGACGCAGGGCAGCTTCCACGTCGCCGAAGGCGGGCTGCCAATCCCGGCGG
>DASTLJ010000052.1:0-22402 GCA_035715125.1 Verrucomicrobiia bacterium | reverse complement strand
TGCCCAGGACCTTGCGGCAGTCCAGCCGCTCCGCGTGGCCAATGGCGTCGCGGATTTGCACCTGGTGCGCCTCGCTGAGGTTGCGCAACTCGAGGAATTCCCACGCGCTGCTCACGCGATCCTTCAAGCGGGCCTGCTCGTCAAAGGTCAACGCGCTGCGCACGCGCTCGCCCAACCCACGCAGGCCAAGGACCAGCGCGAAAACGACCCCACCGCACACGGCGGCGAGGGAAAAAAAGACGCTTGCGCGCCCCTGGTTCCAGCGCTGATCCGACGCCACGAAGATCGCCGCAGCCGGCAGCGCCACCAACAAAGCCCTCATCAACCAATGGCAGGCTGTTCTGAAGAAAAGTCTCCTCCGCACCCGGGCGAGCAACCCCGCCAGTTTCTCCCGCTCAGTTCGTTCACTCATAGGCCCGCTCCACTTCTCGATTTGCGCCGCCGTCGCGGCGCAGGATTTTGGACTCTTGCAGACGGCGAACAGCCTGTTTGACGCCACAGGTTACCAAATCTTCGGAAAATGCAAACGCCAAATTAGGGGAAAAGTTGCGCGCGGTTGGAGGTGTTCGCAATTCCAGACTGGCAGTTCGGCGCTCCATTTGTTACTCGTCGTCCGTGAAAGTGCCGCAGCCATTCCCCTACCAGGGCAGCAAGCGGAATCTTGCTTCCGCCTTCCTGCGCTACTTTCCGGAAGACGTAGGAACGCTCATTGAGCCGTTCGCCGGCTCCGCAGCCATCACCCTGGCGGCGGCAGCCAACGATCTCGCCGCGCACTTTGTCATCAACGATGCCAACCAGCCGCTCGTCCGGCTCTGGCAAGCGCTCATCGATGCGCCGCAAGAGCTATCCCGCAAGTACGAATCGCTCTGGCGCCAGCAACACGAGGATCGTCGCCGATTTTACGACGAAGTGCGCGACACGTTCAACCGCAAGGGCCGGCCTGATCATTTGCTCTACCTGTTGGCGCGATGCGTCAAGGCGGCGGTGCGCTACAACGCCGATGGTGCGTTCAATCAAAGCCCGGACAATCGCCGCAACGGCATGCACCCCGACACGATGCGCGAGAACATCCTCGCCGCGTCCGCTCTGTTGCGTGGCCGGAGCAAGTGCCTCACCGCCGACTACAAGGAAGTCGCGGCCACGGCGACGGCCGGTGACCTGATCTACATGGATCCTCCGTATCAGGGCGTCTGCGGCGAGCGCGACCCGCGTTACTTGAGAGCAGTCCTGTTCCCGGAGTTCGTCGAAGTCTTGGAAACGCTCACTGCTCGAGACATCAGCTACCTCGTCAGCTATGACGGGCGGACGGGCGACAAAATCCATGGGCGGCGCCTTCCCAGTCAATTGCGGCTCCACCTGGTCGAACTGCATGCTGGCCGTTCCACACAAGCCACCCTGCTAGGCCGGTCGGAAATCACGGTCGAATCCCTCTACTTGTCTCCCGCGCTTGCTGAGCGCCTCCGGATTCGCCGCCGGTATTCAAAGTCTGCGGTCCAACAACTAGCTTTGCTGGAGTCGACGCGATGAGCAGGCCCAGGCTGTCTGGCGAGTTCCTCAAGCGTTGCCGGTCCGTAAAGGCCAAACCAAAGACCATTTCACTTCAGAAGAACATTCCGGGCTACGTGAATGAGATCCTCGTCCAGCACCTGCGGTCAGGAGGAATGGAACAATGAGCGACGTGAATTCCGCCAGCGATCCAGCCTGGTTCCTGTAAGGACTTGCTCCCCCGCGCGACCAACCGCCGCACAACGCACTTGCGCTTGAAAACTGGAATCTGAAACCATGAACGAAACACTCGAAATCAAACTGCCTCCCAGCCGGCGTATGCCAATGTCGCCCAAGGAAGAAGACCTGATGCAGCAGCATCTCCGGGACGAGAACCTGCCCGAGGCGGTGCTGCCGGCTTGTCCCATCAACAAAGTCCTCAAGGGCCAGAAGGCGCTCGTGACCGGCGCCAACTCCGGCATCGGCCAGGCCGTTGCGCTCGCGCTGGCCCATGCCGGCGCGGATGTGGTGGTGAACTATGTTTCGCGCCCGGACGCCGCCGAGGCGGTGGTGAAGGAAGCGATGCGCTGCGGCGCGAATGTCTATGCCCACCGCGCCAACGTCGCCAACGAGGCGGAGGTGCAGGCCATGTTCAAGAAGATGATCCAGGAGTTCGGCACCATCGACATTCTCGTCAACAACGCCGGCCTGCAAAAGGACGCGCCCATCGACCAGATGACCCTGGCGGACTGGCAGTTCGTCCTCGATGTGAATCTCACCGGCCAGTTCCTCTGCTCGCGCGAAGCCATCCGGGAATTCAAGCGTCGCGGCATTTGCAAAGAAGTCAGTTGCGCCGCCGGCAAAATCATTTGCATGAGCAGCGTCCACGAAGTCATCCCGTGGGCCGGCCACGTCAATTACGCGGCCAGCAAGGGGGGCGTGATGCTGATGATGAAGAGCATCGCCCAGGAGGTGGCGCCCCATCGCATCCGCGTGAACTCCGTTTGCCCCGGCGCCGTGCGTACGCCGATCAACATGGAAGCCTGGGGCACCCCCGAGGCCTATCGCGAGTTGATGAGGCTCATTCCCTACAAGCGCATCGGCGAGCCGGACGACATCGGCCGCGCCTGCGTCTGGCTGGCCAGTGACAACTCCGACTACATCCACGGCACGAGCATCTTCGTGGACGGCGGCATGACGCTCTATCCCGGATTCGAGACCGGCGGGTAAGATCGAGAATCCAGCGAGTTCCAAGCAGCCGGTTCAAAAACCTCGCTGCGCTGTAGCGGCGGTCTGTGACCGCCGAAATCGGGCCAGAATGCGCAGCTTCTGCGGCGCTCACAGAGCGCCGCTACAGTTTTTGAATGGGCTGCTAGCGTTCCGGCCGCTCGATTTGCCGGAACAACCAGGCCCGGGCGTGGGTCCAGTAATACTTGGCCGTGCGCGGGGAAATGCCGAGCACTTCCGCGGCCTCTTCAATCGTCATGCCGACGAAATAACGCAGCTTCACCAGCTCCGCCTCGGCTTTGTGTTGGACGGTGAGCATATCGAGCGCGTCACTGAGGGCGAGGAGTTGGTCGTCGCTGCCAGGCGATGCGAGGTCCACTTCCCCAATGTCCACGCGCTGGTGATTGCCGCCGTGGCGGGCGGCGCGTTTGCGGCGGGCGCGGTCGATGAGAATTCGGCGCATCGCTTCGGCGGCGGCGGCGAAGAAGTGCGCGCGGCCATCCCACTTTTGATTCTCATTGCCGACCAGCCGCAGCCAGGCTTCGTGAACGAGCGCGGTGGGCTGGAGCGTGTGGCCGGACACTTCATTCGCCATCTTGTGCGCCGCCAGGCGTCTTAACGCTTCATAGACCAGCGGCAGCAATTGATCGGCGGCGGTGGGATCGCCTTGTTGAGCCGCCTCAAGAATGCGCGTGACGTCGCTCACGCGCTCCAGAGTAACGCGGGAACGACCAGCGACAACTCGAAATGATGTTAGCGATTACTGAATTAACCGGTAAAACTGCTGGGCGCCGGTGATGGGATTGGTGACGGTGTTCTGGCCGGCGATGACGACGGGCGCGGGAGAATTGGTGCTCCAGACCGCGGGTGAAACCAGGTTGGTGGCGGATTGCAAGGTGAACCCGGCGGCATTGGCCGGCCATGTCAAAACAATCCCGCTGGGCGGGACGCCCGAAAGCAAGATCGTCAGTTGTGGCGGCGGCAGAAATCCCTTGCGAATCGTGTTATTGCCGGCATCGGCCACATAAACATTGCCCGAAGAGTCTGTCGCCACGCCTAAGGGGTCATAGAACCGCGCCGCGCTGCCCGTGCCGTCGGCGCTGCCGTAGCTTCCGGCCAGCCCGGCCAGAGTTGTGACCACGCCCGCAGGGGTGATCTGACGAATCGTGTTGTTCTGACTTTCGGCTACATAAACATTGCCCGAAGAGTCTGTTGCCAAGCCAAAGGGCTGATAGAACCGCGCCGCGGTGCCCGTGCCGTCGGCACTGCCGGCGCTTCCGGCCAGCCCAGCCAGAGTTGTGACCACGCCCGCAGGGGTGATCTTGCGAATCGTGTGGTTGAAGGAATCGGCCACATAAACATTGCCCGAAGAGTCTGTCGCCACGCCTTGGGGATTATGGAACCGCGCCGCGCTGCCCGTGCCATCGGCACTGCCGAAGCTTCCGGCCTGCCCTGCCAGCGTGGTCACCACGCCCGCAGGGGTGATCTTACGAATCGTGGTGTTGCCGCTATCGGCCACAAAAACATTGCCCGAAGAGTCGGTCGCCACGCCAATGGGGAACAAGAACCGCGCCGCGCGGCCCGTGCCGTCGGCACTTCCTCCGCTTCCGGCCAGCCCTGCAAGCGTGGTTACCTCGCCCGTAGGGGTGATCTTGCGAATCGTGGAGTTCTCGAACTCGGCCACAAAAACATTGCCCGAAGAGTCTGTCGCCACGCCCCAGGGGCGATAGAACCGCGCCGCGCTGCCCGTGCCGTCGGCACTTCCGTTGCTTCCGGCCAGCCCAGCCAGCGTGGTCACCACGCCCGCAGGGGTGATCTTGCGAATCGTGGAGTTGAGGGTATCGGCCACATAAACATTGCCCGAAGAGTCTGTCGCCACGCCATAAGGGGCAGAGAACTGCGCCGCGCTGCCCGTGCCATCGGCACTCCCGCCGTTTCCGGCCTCCCCGGCCAGCGTCGTCACCACGGCCGCAGGGGTGATCTTGCGAATCGTGGAGCGATCGGCCACATAAACATTGCCCGAAGAGTCTGTCGCGACGCCAGAGGGGTAAGAGAACCGCGCCGCGCTGCCCGTGCCGTCCGCACTGTACCCTGTGTTTCCGGCCTCCCCGGCCAGCGTTGTCACCACGCCCGCAGGGGTGATCTTGCGAATCGTGGAGTTGGAGCTATCTGCCACATAAACATTGCCCGAAGAGTCTGTCGCCACGCCCCAGGGGAAATAGAACCGCGCCGCGCTGCCCGTGCCGTCGTCACTCCCTGTGATTGCGGCCAGCCCGGCCAGCGTTGTCACCACGCCCGCAGGGGTGATCTTGCGAATCGTGTAGTTGTAGGTATCGGCCACATAAACATTGCCCGAAGAGTCTGTCGCCACGCCATAGGGGTTACCGAACCGCGCCGCCCTGCCCGTGCCGTCGGCACTCCCGAAGCTTCCGGCCAGCCCGGCCATCGTTGTCACATCGCCAGCAGGGGTGATCTTGCGAATCGTGTTGTTCCCGCTGTCGGCCACATAAACATTGCCCGAAGAGTCTGTCGCCACGCCATAGGGGTAATAGAACCGCGCCGCCCTGCCCGTGCCGTCGGCACTCCCTGTGATTCCGGCCAGCCCGGCCAGCGTTGTCACCACGCCCGCAGGGGTCACTTGGCGGATCGTGTGGCTGCCTGTGTCCGCCACATAAACATTGCCTGCGCTATCCACCGCCACGCCAGAAGGACCCCGAAACCGCGCGGCGCTCCCGGTCCCGTCCGCGCTGCCGTAGCTGCCCGCCAGCCCGGCCAGCGTTGTCACCACGCCCGCAGGGGTGATCTTGCGAATCGTGTTGTTGAGGGTATCGGCCACATAAACATTGCCCGAAGAATCTGTCGCCACGCCAGAGGCGCTCCAGAACCGCGCGGCGCTGCCCGTGCCGTCGGCACTGCCGATTGAGACCGCACTAGCCAGGGTCGTGAAGGTGTAAGGGATATAGACCGATTGAGCGCCCAGCGAGCCGGCAAGGAGAAAGGCATAAACAAAGGCTAAAGACTCAAAGCCAAGGGCTGAGCGGAGTTTAGTTGTAAGACGGCGGTTTTGCATAATAAGCGCTTTCATAGGTGGTTGATGCCGATGATCCGGCTGTTTGCGTTCAAAATTTGCTTTCTTGAGTTCACAGGCTCATACATCCAATGGATTAGCGAGCGCCGTGAAACTATGCAGGGTCGTGAAGGTCTGCGCCGTCACCCGGCCCGCCGGTAGCAAGTTGAGCACGGCGATCAGCGCGGGCAGTATCCGGCTTCGCGCTGAAGCTACGCCGCGACAAGCCCGGCTTCGCACCGAAGCTACGCCGAGGCAAGCAAACAGGTTTTTCGTTTTCATAACCAGAATTCGGGAATGGTCCAAGTTCCTCATAATAGCTCTCTTTCGTATGGTCCAGGTGGTCAGGGCTATTGGGTTTTCCCGCACCTGACCACCCCATGTTATCTTTAGCCACCGGTTTCGGGCCCTTGACTAACACAGTGCGCAAGCCGTGGCCTGGCTCAGTGCTGCGGCGTCCCGATGAATCCATGGTCGACGCCGTCCGCGCCGATGTAATCCCCGACAATGACGCTCTCGTTGTCAATCGAAGTCACTTCCGATGCCAGGGAGCCGGGCGGGTCAATCGTGGTGAAGACGCCCTGGTAGTAGATAAATCCGTGCGTGTTGCCCAGAGCGTCGTCGTACCATCCCGCCAACTGGCCGCGGTCGTTGATGGAGAGCGCAATAGAGTCGATGGCGCCAGGCGGCTCGACATGGCTGAAGACGCCATTAACGCGCATCATGGCATGAGTGAGACCGCCCGCCTCATCGGTGGTGAACCCGCACACGTCTCCCTGCTCATTGATCCCGTCCAGCCCGGTTCCGAACGCGCCGGGAAAGCTGACGTCAGTGAAGACGCCATCCTGCCAGAGAAATCCGTACGGCGTGGTGGCTCCTTCCGAGGGGATGCGGCCGATTCCCACGGCCTGCCCCCGGTCGTTCATTTGGACGATGGAGGTGCGGGTGGAGCCGGGATAGTCAATGGTCGTGAGAACGTCGTTGACCATGATGAAGCCATGCCGTCGCGCCGGGTGCGCTGGATCGTCGCGGTAAACGCCCCCCTTTTGGCCGCGGTGGTTGATCGCCGACAAGCTCGTGAACCAGGCACCAGGCACGTCGTATTGCAGGAAATTCCCGCTCTGTGCCGAGAGTAGCCAGCCGTGGTTGTTTCCTTCGGCATCGACGAAATCGCCCACCATTGTTCGGGTGCTGAACCCGAGTATCTCGGTGCCGGCCGCACCGGGAACGTCGAGGATGGTAAAGGCGTACTGCGCGGTCGCAGGCCGCGGCGCGGCCATGGCCAGCCCGGCCAGGACGACCGTTGCCACGGAGAGAATGATACGGCGGGTGTGTCGGTTCATTGGAACTCTCCTTTCTTGATAGATACCGATTGGTGTTGTGGGTTTGAATGGTTGTCCGGCGCCGATGCCGCGATCATTTGTTTGTAACTTTTTCATTTCTTTTTTCTTTCTACTCAGGCGCCTTGCGCCTGACTGGGTTGATGTTGTTGTTTGTTTGTTGAGCACAGAACCCGCGTTTCCGGCAAGTTCCGACCGTGGTCGAGCTTTCGATTCCTGCGGGAACCGATTTGCTCACCATCAAGTAATGCGAAGTTCCGGCGGGGAAAGGGCAAAGAGTTTTTGAAAGAAGAGGACAGAGGTAAGCGGGCAGAGAACAGAAGGCAGAAGTCAGAGGACAGAAGGCAGAATTCTCACTTTGCTTTTACACCGGTCTGGCTCTTGGCGAGGGCATCGAGTTTTTTCTGCCAGACGGCAGCTTGCTCGGGTTTGCCCAAGGCCTGGTAAAGGTTGAGAATGTGGCCGACGGCCAAGCGCCGTTCATTGGGAGACATGTCGGCAGCGGGGGCAAAAAAACTGCCAGAACCCGGGAGCAGCAGGGCTTCGGCTTCGGGATAGGCTTTGCGCGCCAGTTGAATGGCACCGAGCCAATTCGCAGCCTGGGCGGCCAGTTCGGGCCTGGGTTTGCTCCATTCCTCATCGCGGAAGAATGTCAGCGCTTCTTGCAGCAGAGGTTCGGCCTCGTCCAGCTTGCTCTCCTCCACCAGCACCCGGCCCAGGTACAGCTCGGTGCGCGCGGTGCCGTGGCCTTCCTGGTCGGTCTTGGTGCGGCGCAGCGCGTTGAGTGTTTCCTTGCCCAGCGCCTCCGCCTCATCCAGCCGTCCCTCGTCGGCGAGCGCACGGACGAGACACCGCTGAATGTGCAGCGTCACGCGATGATCGGGGCCGAGTCTCCGGCTGCTCCGAGGGAGGACTTCCGCCAGCCGCTTTTCGGCCTCGGCGGGATCTCCTTGGAGCAGGCGCAAGAGGGCGAGCTCCTTGACGTAAAAATGCCCGTCGCCTTGGTCTGCAAGCCCGAGCCGCTCAAGACCTGCCAGGGCCTTCCGCAAATATTGCTCCGCTTCCGGATAGGCGCCACGGACTTCCCGGATGTAGCCGACGTTTGCAAGCGCGTCAATCGTCCGGACATCATTGGACCCCAGGACCCGTTCACGGATTTGGAGAACCTGGCGCTCGATCGGCTCCGCCTCCGGTGCTCGGCCTCCATCTTGCAAGGCCTGCGCATAAAGCTCCTGTGCTTTGAGCGTATCGGGGTCCTCCGGGCCCAGAATTCGCTGCCGGCCCTGCCAGGTTTCACGGGCGAGCCTTCCGCCCTCTTCCCATTTTCTCGTCCCAAGGAGAAATCCGGCCAAGGTGAGCTGGGCCTCCAAGGTGTCCGGATGTTCCGGCCCCAGCGCGTTACGCCGCAAGTCAAGCGCCCGCCGCAGATTCGGCCCGGCCCCGGAGATCACCCCCAAATTGTAATAGGTCCAGCCAATCGTCAGGCGCGCGGTTGCCTCAACTTCAGGCTGGCCTGCAAGCTGGTTCGTCAGGCCCGCGCAGAAATCATCGAGCAACTGGCGGACGGTATAATCCGAGCCTCTGGGATCTTCAGGAGCTGCTGAGCGCAGCAACTGCTGCAGAAGAGCGCTGGTGGCGGTCGCTTTGGCTGACTCAGTAACAGCCCTTTGACGCGCAGTTCGCTCTTTGAGGTATTCCCACGTCGAAGCAGCCAAGCCGATGATAAGCGCTGCCGCCGCGGCCCCAGCGGCAGCAAACGCCAGCTTGTTGCGCCGAGCCAGTTTTTGCACCCGGTAGAGATTGCTCGGCGGGCGAGCGATGATGGGTTCGTTGGTCAGATGGCGGGTGATGTCCGACGCCAGACCGTTGGCCGTCTCGTATCGGCGCGCGCGGTCCTTGTCCAGCGACTTCATCACGATCCAGTCCAGGTCGCCGCGCAGGAGATGAATCAGTTTCGGCGCGTCGGTGTGGTGGTGCTTCGCGGTCGTCGTCAACGCGTCGGCGGCCATCGTGCTCAGGCGGGTCGAAGGGCGGGGCGGTTCTTTCTCGCGGATGGTGCGGCGCATTTCATCCAGACCGGCTGCGAGCAGTTCCTTTTGATCGAACGGCGTGCGGCCCGTGAGCAATTCGTAGAGCAGCACGCCCAGGCTGTAGATGTCGCTGCGCGTGTCGATGTCCAGGCTGGTCATCACCGCTTGCTCGGGACTCATGTAGGCCGGCGTACCGATGAATTGCTCAAACGCGGTGAAGAGCGTCTGGTTGGTCAACCGTCCTTGCGTGGCCTTGGCGATGCCGAAGTCGATCACCTTGGGCACGGGCACGCCATCGTTGAGGGTGACGAGGACGTTCGAGGGCTTGATGTCGCGGTGAATGATGCCCTTCTGGTGCGCGTGCTGGATGGCTTGACAGACCTGGATGAAAAGCTTGAGCCGGTCCTCCGTGGAAAGACTGTTCTCGTCGCAGAAGTCGGTGATCTTGATGCCACGCACCAGTTCCATGACGAAGTAGGGGCGACCATAGTGAGTGGCTAGTGGCGAGTGATGGGTGTCCTCCCCCTCAGCCGCCTGCGGCACCCTCTCCCCCTCGGAGGGGGAGAGGGACGGGGTGAGGGGGCGCTCGGTGATTCCTGCATCAAATATCTTTGCGATGTTTGGATGGTCCATCAGCGCCAGCGCCTGGCGTTCGGCCTCGAAGCGGGCGATGACTTGCTTGGTGTCCATGCCCAACTTGATGACCTTGAGCGCCACGCGACGGCGGACCGGCTCTTCCTGCTCGGCCATGTAGACCACGCCGCAGCCGCCCTCGCCGATTTGCTGGAGCAGCTTGTAGCGGCCAATCTTGTCGCCGGGCTTTTCGGTGAGCGGGACGTTGAGCAACTCGGTTCGACTGAAAGCCAGGACTGGGGGCAGCGACTCCAGGAAACCCTCGGCTTGCCCGTCCGCTTGAAGCAAGGCTTCCACCTGTCGTCGCAGCGCGGCGTCGCCCGCGCAGGCCTTGTCAAGATAGGCAGCGCGTTGGCCGGCGGGCAACTCCAGCACGGCGTTCAAGATGGCCACTTCGGGATGGAGCGGCTCGCTCATGGCATGATCGATTGTCTACCATGTCATGCGTAAAACAGAAGGCAAAAGGGCAATGTGTAGCGTACGACCGCCAAACTCTTGAAACGTTGAGTCGTCCGGAAATGCAAAGTTTAAGCTGGCCCAATATCAGGAGGAGCAACACGAATTCTGCCACCCTTCCGGCAGCAGGCCGAAAGGCCGGAAAGTCCCGGGCGATTGACGCACAGCTCGCCAAAGCGATAGAGTGAAGGCATGGCGACGCTGACACTTAATTTGCCGCCGCACAAGGCGCGGAGGACGTTCAATTTGCGCCGTTGGGCTGAACTGTTAGCCGACCGGGAACTGGCCAGGTTCGAAGGTCGCGTGGAAACCGACCGTCACGGTCACGTTATTAGGAGCCCCCCTCCCGCCCCTTCGCACGGAAGCTTCCAGGCTCAAATCGCTTCCTTGCTGGACCGCTCCATGGCCTCCGGTCGAGTCCTGACCGAGTGCCCGATCTCCACTGCCGACGGCGTCAAAGCCGCCGACGTGGCCTGGGCCTCGCCGGCGCTGGTGCATGAGCTCGGCCGCCAGGTTTGTTTTCCGCGCGCCCCGGAAATCTGCGTCGAAGTGATTTCACCCAGCAATACCGAGGGGGAAATCCAGGAGAAGATGGCGCTCTATTTCGACGCCGGCGCCAAGGAAGTCTGGACCTGCGCGGAGTCTGGAGTCATGAGCTTTTTCGGCGGAAGAGGCGAGCGGTCCATGCGGGCTTCGAAGATCTGCCCGCAATTCCCGAAGCGAGTTGAGCTGAGATAAGCACCGGTTCTGGTGATGCCCGCAGCTGCGACCTCATGAGATGATTCGGCGCGAAGATCCACCGCAAGGTCGCCCCTAATCGCCCAGTCTGGCTCCGAATCTTTGTTTTGATTCCCTGTTTCGTTGCTTTGAACGGCCACAATTCGACAGCTTCCAACGCCACATGAATCGAGCATATCGACTTGGATCTGCACAGGAACCGTGCGGTGGTCTGGCGGCCAAAGTATGGTCGGGTTCGCCTTGACATTCAGGATGTTCGGCGGCGTGGTGTCGCGCACGGTGACCGTGGTCGAGCACACGGCCGGGGGAGTTTGGCCGTTTGAGGCGGACACGACAATCTGGTGTTCGCCGAGCCCGAACTCTGCAGCGAAGCTCAAGTTCGCCGGGGTCAGGGTGGTTCCGGCGGGCAGTTGGTTCGTTTGGTACGGGACCTCGTCGATGTTCCAGATGACGGTCAGTGGGCTTGCGGCGGAATCGGACACGATGGCATGAAGAGTGGCGGCTGCGCCGGGGATACATTCCAACACGGTGGGCAGAGAACAAACGATCGTTGGCGGGGGCGGAGGTACCGAAGTGCCGATGAGGATGTTATCCACGGCCACCTGGATGTCGGGATTATCCACTGCGGCCCCGTGGACCGGACTTAAACCCATCCGGACGGCGAAAACGTCGCCGTGCGACGCCGAAAAGCCACCGAACACGGGCGCTTGGTTATCCAACCGGATCTGCTGGTAACCGACGGCCTTGAACAGAAGAGGCTGATTGGTCAAATGGCCGGACGACCGAACGACAATCGGCGGGTTGAAAGGAAAGCCGGAAGTAATCGCGCCAGGTGTCTCCCGGCCGGTGTCGACCGGAGGCGGTTCATTTGTTTGGTTCAACGGACTGTCGAACCGGACATCAAAGAAAATCTGGCCGGCAAAGAGGAATTGCGAAGAAAGGGTAGCGGCCAAGACCAAGGACGTTCTCGATAGCACGGATGTTGGTTACCAAAGCCATTCACAAACTGCAAGGGCGAGCGACGCGGCCATCATTCGATCTCCGCTCAAGTCGCGGGGGTTCCGGAAGATGGCAATTGCTCCCTGAGGTGCGTCGCCGCCATTGCACGTGGCGCCGGCCCGTGATAAGGCTGAACCGTGGCGCAGTTGTGATTACCGCACGCCAACTCAAAGCCTATCTTGAAGCCAAGCCGTTTCGGCCGTTTCGGTTGTTCCTGTCGGACGGTTCCCGTCACGAGGTGCCGCACCCGGAATTCGCCTGGGTGTTTGGCTCAAGCGTCTTGGTGGGTGTCGCCGGCAACGGCACCCGCCAGCCTGACATGTACGTGAAGGAACTCTCACTGAACTTCATGGGCACCGGATCGAAAAAGTTTCCGCGCGAAAGTCAAAGTAATCCCAAGCGTTCAGTCGCTTAGCTCGCTTCCTCATGCGCCTGACCGTGCTCCCCCGCTACGATCCGCGCCAGACTTACGACTGGAACTACACCCATGCGCCCGCGGCCGTGCCTCACGACGAGCCGCAAGTGACCGGTTCCTGGGACTTCTGTGGCCTGCCGGTCCGTTCGCCGCTCGGCATCGCGGCCGGCCCGCTGTTGAACGGAGAGTGGATACTTTATTACGCCGCGCTCGGGTTCGACGTGCTGACTTACAAGACCGTCCGCAGCCGGCACCGCGACAGCTATGCACGGCCAAATCTTCAGCCGGTCGAGAGCGGACGCCTGGTAGGCAGCGGCCCTCCGTTGCGTGCCGGGCAGAAAATGAGGGGCAGTTGGGCGGTCTCGTTCGGCATGCCGTCCAAATCGCCGGACGTGTGGAGGGCGGACATCGAGAGAACACGCCGTGTGCTGGCGAAGCACAAGCTCCTCTCCGTTTCGGTCGTCGCGACACCCGAGCCGTATTGGTCGGCCGACGATTTGGCCGAGGACTTCGCCCGCTGCGCCCGGTGGGCGGTCGAAAGCGGCGCCGACGCGGTGGAAGCGAACTTCTCCTGCCCAAACGTCGCGAGCGCTGACGCGCAGCTTTACCAACAGCCCGAGACCGCGGGCTGCGTTGCGGCCCGGCTCAGAGCGGCTGTCGGCGCGACGCCGTTGCTCATCAAAATTGGCCATGTCCCCGAGGAGGCGGAAGCCGCGGCGCTGGCGGCGGCAGTTTCCGCCCACGTCAACGCGCTCGTGATGGTGAACTGCATTTCGGCCCACGTCGCCGACGCCCAACAGCGTCCGCTCTTCGAGGGCCAGCGCCGCGGGATCGCGGGCCATGCAATTCGCGAACCGGCCCTCGAACAGATCGCCCTCTTCGCCCGCGTCATCCGCCATCGCCGCTTAAAGCTGAAGCTTGTCGGCGTCGGCGGGATTAGCACGGCCGCGCACGTCCGCGCGCACCTCGAAGCCGGCGGCCACGCCGTGCAGCTTGCCACCGCCGCCATGCTCGACCCTCGCGTCGGATTGACAATTCGCGCGGCCCTTGCCGAAACGGCGTAAACTTGAGCAAAGCTCGATGCAGCCGGGCACATTCCGGCAATCTTACTTATGCACTTCGACCCGAAGACCGAAACGTTCCTCGACGACCCCAAGGCCGCGCCGATGGTCCGGCGCACGTCTCGGCCGGACCACTGGGCCGTGCCCAAAGGCGTGTGAACCGGCGCGCCGATGCTTCATCCCCACTCCGCCCGCCGCGCTCAAGTGAGTTCGCGGCGTCAGAACGGCGCCAACAGAGGAATGATCTGACGCCCGTGCCGACGGTAAATGCGAAAATGCCGATCCGTGGTGAACACCTGGCAATTGCCGGCCATCTCGGCCATTCGCACGAGGCAGGCGTCGGCCAGGCTCATGGGAAGCTCTTCATACTTGCGGATCAGCCGGCGGAGGTCTGGCCAGTGTTCCGTGGCCGAGAAGCGCACTTGAAATGCTCCGCGCTCAATGGCTTCAAACACGGGGTCTGGCGACAAGCCGTCGTCCAGCAACAGGAATACCGTCTCGGAAATCACTGCCTCGCAAGTCAGCATCGGCTGGGAGAGCCGCTCGAACTGCTCCGCAGCCCACGAGTGAAACTGGTCGCCCCGGTTGAAAAACGCCGCCAACGGCCCCGTGTCGCAGAGCAACTCAACGGCGGCCATAACCCTTCAGTGGACGCGTGCTCAGGTCCTTCGAGCCCTTCAGACAGCCGCGCAGATCGGCCAGAGCTTGTCCCAGGCTTCCGTTCTTCCCTGCTTGCTGCTGGCTGATGAGTTCACGGATGATAGCGCCCTTGGACCGCTTCAACGCTTTGGACTGCCCGCGCAACCAGGCGTCCTGCTCCGACTCCAGCTTAATGGTCAGCGTATGCATCTGGCGAAGGTAATACCCAAATGCCAATCGGGCAAGACCTCAGTTTGCGCTTCACCGACGTTCCGGTAATCGCCAGCCGGCTGAGCCGGCTACTCAGCCAGCCGCCAAAGGATGCCTCCGCTCCTTGAGCGGCAGCGTCACGCGCGCCCCGGACAGCGCGGCGTGGTAGACGGCCATGATCATCTCGATGGATTTCATGGCGGCGCGGCCGCTGCAAGCCGGTTCCCGGTTCTGTTCGATGGCGGCCAGCCAGTTCTCGACCACGCGGCGGTTCGCGGGTCCGAAGCCGCGCTCCTCCGCCGAGAGTTTTGCGCCAGGGTCGCCGTCCCATCGCGTCCACTCGTCCTTCCTGCCCGACGCGTCCCAGCCGCCAGCCTTCAGCACATAAACCGTGGGAAAGACTTCCGCCAGGATGCGCGCGGCGCCCTTGCTGCCGAGCAATTCGATGCCCCAGGGGCCGAGCGTGGCGCGCAAGCGGGCGCTGCTGGTGAACGTCGCGTTCACACCTTTGGCGAAGGCGAACTGGGCGTGAATCTCGTTGCCGGCCACCGGGCCAATTTGCTCCTTCACGATGCGTGCGTCCGCCCGCGTGATGTCGCGGCCGTCTTGGAGCACGCGCGCCGAAAACCAGAGCGCGTCGCCCGCCAGGTAGCGGAGCAGGTCGAACAGGTGCGAGCCGAGCACCAGCATGTCCTCGCCGCCGGCCCGGGTGTCCTGCTTCCCCCAGGCGCGAAGTTGCACCAACTCGCCAATCCAGCCCTCGTCCAGAGATTGCTTGAGCCGGACGATGCTCGGCGCCAGCCGCATCTGGTGTGCGACGGCAATCTTCAGCCCGGCACGGCCGGCCGTGGCCAGGATTTCATCCGCCTCGGCCAGCGTGGCCGTGAAGGGCTTTTCGGTGAAGAGGTGCGCCCCCGCTCGCAATGCCGCCAGCGCCATCGCGGATCGTTGGTCGGTCCATCGCGGCGCCAGGCAGACCAATTGCGGACGTTCCTTCTCCAGCATCTGGCGGTAGTCGGCATATTGGCGCGGCGCCGGGATGCGTTGCGCCGCTTTGGCCCGGCCTGCGTCATCGGGATCGGCGACGGCGACGACTTCGACGCCCTCAAGTCCACTGAGGGCCACGTCCAGTGAGTGTCCGTAGTCGCCATGCCCGGTGTGGCCGATGATGGCGGCGCGGCGTTTGGGTTTGGGCGCGGACGCCGGCTGGGCGACGAGCCAATCCGGCCGGCCCAACGCCGCAGCTATCGCGAGCGAAGAATGAATCGCGAATCGCCGGCGGGTTAGAGGGGGGACGGCCGCTTTTTCGTTGGATGTCTTCATAGTAGGTCCGAAGTTTTTGGCCCGGACAATTCCCAGTGCGGCCGGGCCGCAACCAAAGTAGCGCAGAGTTGCACTCTGCTGTATCGCCGATTTGCAATCGGCGGACCGTTCGGCTTTTCGGAGCGCGCCGCGACTTCGCGCGTCCTGCGGACTACAAGTCGGCGATACAGCAGATTGAAAATCTGCGCTACGAGCGCTCGCGCGCCCGGGAATCGTGCCGCGATTTCAAAAGTGGATCAATGGTAACCGAACTCAATCCAGATCCCGCTCGACAAAACGACCGGCTTCGCTAGCGTCCTGCCCCCAAACCTATGACCGATCCGCGGTATACGAAGCTCGCCAAAGTGCTCATCGGCTACTCCACTCGTCTCAGGAAAGGGGACCGCGTGCTCATCGATGCCATCGACATTCCGGATGAGATGACCGTCGAACTCGTCCGCGCCGCTCGCCACGCCGGGGCCACTCCCCTGGTCGAGGTCCGCCATGGCCGCGTCAGCCGCGAACTGCTCCGCGACACCAACCCCGGCCACGCCGCGCTCACCCGCGGCGTCGAGTTGTTCCGCATGAAAAAGGTGAACGCTTACGTCGCCCTTCGCGGCAGCGCCAACGCCAGCGAAACCGCCGACGTGCCGAGCGACAAGATGCAGCTTTACTCCCGGCTCCTTCGCCCCGTCCTCAACTATCGCGTGAACAAGACCCGGTGGGTCGTCCTCCGCTGGCCCTCGCCGAGCATGGCGCAAGCCGCCGGCATGAGCACCGAGGCGTTCGAGGATTTTTATTTCGACGTTTGCACGATGAATTACCCGCGCATGGCCCGCGCGATGGTCCCGCTCGAACGCCGCATGAAGAAGGCCGACCGTGTTCACCTCAAGGCCCCCGGCACGGACCTCACCTTTTCGATCAAGGGCATCGGCGCCCAGATGTGCAAGGGCGACCGCAACATCCCCGATGGCGAGGTCTTCTCCTGTCCGGTGAAGAAATCCGTGAACGGCGTCATCCAGTTCAACACACCGACGCTCTATGCCGGGACACGCTTCGAAAACGTCCGGCTCGAATTCCGCGCCGGGAAAATTGTCAACGCCACCTCGAACAACACCAAACGCCTGAACGAGATTCTCGATACCGACGCCGGCGCCCGCTACGTCGGCGAATTCAGCCTGGGCTTCAATCCGTATATCCAAAGCCCGATGTGCGACATTCTCTTCGACGAAAAGATCGCCGGCTCGCTCCATTTCACCCCGGGCCAGGCCTACGAAGACGTGGACAACGGCAACCGTTCGGCCGTGCATTGGGACATGGTGCTCATCCAGCGGCCCGAGTGGGGCGGCGGCGAGGTCTGGTTCGACGGCGAATTGATCCGCAAGGATGGCCGTTTCCTGCCCGCGGACCTTAAGCCGCTGAATCCGGAGAGGCTAAAGTGAGTGATGTCGTCCCTAACAACACGCGAGAGACAAGTGTCATCGCTAAAAGCGGATCGTTATGAAAAGAGAATGCAGCCAGTATCACAATATTATGCAGCTCGCAGCGCTATTAGCTCTCTTGCTGACTGCTGGTTGCAATACGCCGCCGCCTAATGGCGACGGCGCTAAGGAACTGTTCGATAGAGTTCAACTTGGGATGAAGCGATACGAAGTCTTAGTGATACTTGGCCCACCAAGACTCGCAGCTGGAACTAATGTATACTACCTGCCTCCGAGACCGCTTCGGCAATACGAATCTCCCCAGGCTCCCGCTCGTATTCTTGTTCAGTACGATCAGCACGATACCGTAGTACGTAAGGAGTTTTACAAGTAGTACACTTTTGAGTCTCTGGTGAATCTAAAGTAAGCGTCGCGCCGATGACAGTGAAGGGGCAATTCTTACAATTGTGACCCAGTGTTAGCTTTGCCGTGCAGCCGCACCTGACGAACCGGCACGTGGCAAACAGAACGCAGCCGAATCATTTTCAGTTGTTAGAGCTGATCCGTTCCTCCTGTCGCGGAGCGACAGGGTGATGGTAGCCGTGGGCTTCAGCCCACGGAATGGCGGAAAATTCTGTCGCGTCGCGTAGCGACGCATGAGAGAGCACGAGAGCCGTTTCAAGCGTCGCTACGCGACGCGGGGTGGGCGCGGCGCTTTTTCTGTTTCGTGCCCGCCGAACTCGAGTCGCTGACCGTGGAGAGGCTGAAGTCGGCCTTTCACCCCCGCTAGAAGTCTGCTAGAATTAGGGGGTGAAAAGCATCAACGTCACGGTCAATGAAAGCACGCTGGCGAAAGCGGAAAAGCTCGCCAGCGAGAAAAAGACCTCGGTCGCCGGGTTGCTCCGCGACTACCTGCGGCAGCTCACCACCATTTCTGGCAGCCGGGAAGTCGCTCGCCGCCGGATCAAGCGGCTGAGCGCCGGTGCGAAGGGCGAAGTCGGACCTCGCGAATGGACGCGCGACGATCTTTATGACCGCTGAATGTTTCCTCGATGCGAATGTTCTCGTTTATGCCGTCTCCAAAGCTCCCGCCGAAGCGAATAAGAAGAAGCGGGCGTTGGAACTGATTGAGGAGGAAGACTTCGGCGTGTCGACCCAGATCCTGCAGGAGTTTTACGTCACCACGACCCGCAAGCTGAAGCAACCCATCCCGCCGGAGGATGCGCTCAAGTTCATCCGCTCGCTTGCTGCATTCCCACTGGTGCCCGTGGACTTGGCCTTGATTCAGCGCGGTGCCGCCCTCAGCCAGCGCTACCAGATTTCGTACTGGGACGGTGCCGTTCTCGCCGCTGCCGAGCGGCTATCTGCGAAAACGGTTTTCTCCGAGGATATGAGCCACGGTCAGCGCTATGGTTCTGTGACGGTCGTGAACCCCTTCAGAAGTTAGTCTGCACCAACAAACCCACAAGCCGCTCTCGCGCCGACGCGATTCCCTTGTACGCCGCCATTTCTCCGGGCATCGTGTGAAGCGCCCGGCGCAAGCCTTCCGCAGCCGTCCGATCTTGTTTCACCTGCGCAAGCGGAAATACTTCGATACGGATGCCGAACAGGACTCCGTGGTTCGCGGGCAGCGCGACGAGCGACTGCCATTCGACGCGCAGCCAAACTTCATCGGCGCGCACGCTGGCGTCGAGCCGCGGAAGTTTGCGCGCCGGATGCTGATTCAATTCGGCCGAACGGCTGAGCCCCCAGTTGGCCCGCAACCACGAAACGCCTGGCGCCATCTTCGCGAGGAATCCGGAGATGGGGCGCGACAATTGCGTGTTCAGCCCCGGCACGACGCCGTGAACTTCTTCGAGCGGCCGGCCCATCTTCTCCTCCAGGCTCCACGAGGACGGGAAACAGACACAGCCGGCGAGCAATCGAAAGGCGCCCGCGGCATCAGGCTTGAGCAGGAGAAAATCCGGCTCCAACCTGCAGCCAAGTTCGATGCAGCGCGCAAATGCATTTCCGTCCACCAGGCTCGGACCTCTCGACGCATCGCCTTGGTCTTTGGCCGCACGACGAATTGTCGAGATCCCCCTCACTCCGGCCCTCTCCCCCTCGGAGGGGGAGAGGGTGCCCGAAGGGCCGGTGAGGGGCGGTTCCGACGGCTCACTTGAAATCGTCGCTTCAGGAGTTCTGAGGCTGGCGATTGTCGCCGTCGCCGGCCAGGCGCGGAGGAGATCAAGGGTTTCTTCCAGCAACGGCTCGCCGCCGGGCAACATTGCGGCGTAGTGGGCCGGTTCCTCGTCCAACCAGCGCTCGCGCTCGGCAAGCAGGTGCGGTCCTGCGTCCGTCGGGCCGAAAAAATCCTCCGGCTGCCCGCGCTCGAAGCGCATGGCAAACCGGTAATCTTCGTCGGGAAACAAGGCAGCCAGGTTCATGAAGTCTGGATATCGCAAGTTGGACGCCAATCAACCTTCGCGCTTGCGCTGGAGCATCGTCACGCCGACCGTCGCCAACGCGGACAAGACGATAATAAGCGTCGAAAGCGCGTTGATGTCCGGCGTGATTCCGCGCCGGGCCGATCCGTAGATCAGAATGGGCAGCGTTTGCGAACCAGGACCACTGGTGAAAAAGCTGACGACGAAATCATCCAGGCTGAGTGTGAATGCCAGCATCGCGCCCGCGAGCACGCCCGGCAGCATGAGGGGCAATGTCACTTTTCGAAAAGTTTGCCAGGCGTTGGCCCCGAGATCGTGCGCGGCTTCCTCCAGCCACGGGTCGAGTCCGGCCAGCCGGGACCGCACGACGATCGCGACGAACGGAATCTGGAAGGTGACGTGCGCGACGATCATCGTGCCCAGCCCCAGCTCGAACAACCCGGACCTATTACGCACCAGCCCGAAGAAGATGAGCAGCGAAACGGCCATGATGATGTCCGGCACGAACACGGGTACGTGCAGCAGCCGGCCGAGAAGGCGGCGACCGGGGAATTCGTAGCGGCGCAGGGCGTAGCCGAGCAGGGTCCCGAGGACCGTGGCAATGGCGGTGCTGCACAGCGCCAACAGGAACGTGTTCCAGGCCGCGGCGAGGGCGACGTGGTTGCCGGGAAGCGCCGCGTACCATTCGAGCGTGAAGCCCTTCCATCCCGTTCCAAACCTGGCTGCGTTGAACGAGAAAACCACGACCGCCACGATCGGCGCGTAGAGAAAAATGAAGAGCGCCAGGGCCGCCGCCCGGAGCAAAGCAGTGTTGCGCTTCATAGCAGTTCCACCTCCTCCTTTCCGCGAGTTTGCATCGAGAAAGCCCAGAGACCCAGCATCACGACTCCCAGGCTGACGACGGCGATGGCCGAGCCGAACGGCCAGTCGCCGCTGGCCAGGAATTGCTGCTGGATGGCGTTGCCGATCATGGAAGTCTTCGCCCCGCCGAGCAGGTCCGGGATCACGAACTGTCCTGTCGCGGGCAGAAACACCAGGAGGCTCCCGGAGACGAGGCCGGGCTTAATCTGCGGCAGGACTGCGTGTCGGAAAACGTTCCAGCGGTTGGCGCCAAGGTCCATCGCGGCCTCGGCCATCGTCCAGTCGAGTTTCTCGACCGACGCGTAGAGCGGCAGGACCATGAACGGAAGGTAATCGCACACCATGCACAAATAGACCGCGACTACGCCCGGATAGAGGCCCGCGCCGGCTTCGATGAACCCGAGCGCGGCGGCGGCGCGGGAGAGCGCCCCTTCCGGCGCGAGCAGAAGCTGCCAGGCGTAGGTGCGGATGAGCAGGTTCGTCCACAGCGGGATGATGACGAGCGTCAGCGCCGCGATTTTCCACTTCGGCGGCAGGCCGGCGATGTAGAAGGCCAGCGGCAGGGCGCTCAGCACGCAGAACAACGCCGTGCCCGCTCCAAGCGCAAGACTCCGGGCGAGGATAATCGGGTAGAGCGGGTCGAATCCCAGCAACCCGAAGCCCGCCAGCCGGCGGTAGGCTTCGAAAGTCCACGGCGTCTCCACAGTCCCATGTTCGCCTCGGGACAGGAAGCTGACGCTCACGATGAGAAGCAGCGGCACGAGGAAGAACATGAGCAGCCACAGGCCGGCTGGGCCCGCAGCGCCAAGAATGCGCATGACCCGCTGGCGGGCGCTGAGCGCCTCGCCGCGGTGAATTTGAATGGAGCGCGAGTGGCGCGGCATCAGCCTAGGGAAGAAGTTGAACCACTAATGGACACGAATGGACACCAATCGCCAAGGCGTTGGAGCGAACGAGGCCATCCCACTGGAAGATGAGTCTCCATCCTGATTCTCATTCGTGTCTATTCGTGTTCATTCGTGGTTTGGCAAACCGCGCCACTCCAATTGGCCGAGTCAGAATCAATCTTCTAGCACGATCAGACTCTCCGGCGCCAGCGACGTCACAATAAGGCGCTGGCCGGGCTGGCGATTGGCTGCGCGAGCGTTGGCATTCAAACAGCAGACCTGAAGCTTGAGGCCCGCCTGAAGTTGGAGCGAAAGGTCGGTGTCGGGGCCATTGTAGACCACCTCCAGGACGCTGGCTTCGTGTTCACCGGGGCGGAGCTCGCCGCGCGCCTCGCGCAGGATGATTTTCTCCGGGCGCACCGCCAGCGTGCATGGGTCGCCGGCGGAAAACTTCCGGTGGCCTTCGTCGAGCGCGGCGGTCAGTTCGCCGAGCTCCGTAATGGCCACAAGCACTCCGTCTCGCACTTCGCGAACGGTGCCCGGCAGCAAATTGCAGGTGCCGAGGAATTGTGCGACGAACCGCGTGCGCGGTCGTTCGTAGAGGTCGCGTCCCTGGCCGATCTGCTCGATGCGGCCGGCATGCACGACAGCGATGCGATCACTCAACGCGAGCGCTTCCTCCTGGTCGTGCGTCACGAGAATGAACGTGATGCCGAGCCGGCGCTGGAGGGCGTGCAACTCGATCTGAAGCTGTCGGCGCAGCTTGAGGTCGAGGGCGGCGAGGGGTTCGTCGAGCAGCAGCACTTCGGGTTCGTTCACCAGCGCGCGCGCCAGGGCGACGCGTTGCCTTTGGCCGCCCGAGAGCTGGGCTGGCCGGCGCGCGGCCAGTTCGCCGATGCTGGTTTTCTCCATGACCTCGGCCACGCGCCGGTCAATATCAGGAGCGGGGAGCTTCTTCATCCGCAGGCCGAAGGCGACGTTCTCGCGCACGGAGAGATGAGGGAACAGCGCGTAGGACTGGAAGACGGTGTTTACGGGCCGGCGGTGGGCGGGGGTGTTCGTCACGTTGCGGCCCGCGAGACGGACCTCGCCGGTGTCCGGCAAGTCGAGTCCGGCGATGATGCGGAGCAAGGTGGTCTTGCCGCAGCCGGACGGGCCGAGCAGGGAAAAGAATTCGCCACGCCCGATGGCCAGGCTGACGTTGT
>DASTLJ010000051.1:0-8256 GCA_035715125.1 Verrucomicrobiia bacterium | reverse complement strand
GCCGAGCGGCGCACCTTGTTCTCGGGCTTTATGGTATCGACCGCCCAGCCGTCGCCCTGGCCGGTGAGCAGGTTGTCGACCTCGAACTTCTTTTGAGAAAAATCCGCGACGACGCTCTGGAAAGCGACCGTCCTCGGCTCCGTCGCGTCTTTCGGAGTCGCGGCGACTTCAAACTTATGTAGAACAAAGCCGCCATTGGAGTCCCGGCCCACGGCCTTGTCAGCGCCGGTCTCCAATGCTTCCAGGCGGATGCCGGTCAGTTTGCCGGGGCCGACGGGTGCGGTGACGATGTAGGTGTCGTTGCTCGGGTTGACGCCGTCGGCGATGATCGACTTGGTGTTGTTCTTCGTCAGCGCTGCGCCGGCTTCCGACCTGTAACTTACCGGGTCGAGCGTGTCCCAAGTCGCCTTCTCTGAGTTCAGCTTTTTCTCCCAGTCGGCAAGCGCCTGCTGGAAGTCGGGCGACTTGACGGCGTCATTCAACTTGTTCTCCGCCGCCTTTTCCGCGTCGCGCAGTTGCGTGAGCTTCTGCTTCTGTTCGGCGTCGTTGAAGACCTTCATCGTCGGCTTTTCATCGTCGGCGTCGGCGTCCTCGGTGTTGTTGAGAAATGCCATCACGCGGTAATACTCGACGGTGGTGAAGGGGTCGTATTTGTGGTTGTGGCACTGGGCGCAGTTCAACGTGCTGCCCATCCAGGCGCCGAACGTGGTGTTGATGCGGTCGAGGACGGCTTCGTATCGGAACTCCTCGTTATCGGTGCCGCCCTCGGTGTTCGTCATCGTGTTCCGATGGAAGCCGGTCGCCACCTGCTGGTCCTGCGTCGCGTCGGGGAGCAGGTCGCCGGCAAGTTGCTCGATGGTGAACTGGTCGAAAGGCATGTTCCGGTTCAGCGCGTGGATGACCCAATCGCGATACGGCCACATCGTGCGTTTGGCGTCCTTCTCGTAGCCTTGTGTATCGGCGTAACGGGCCAGGTCGAGCCACGAGCGCGCCCAGCGTTCGCCATAGGCGGGGGAATCCAGGAGGCGATCCACGACCCGCTCGTAAGCGTCGGCCCGAGAGTCCGCCAGGAACGCATCGACCTCCTCCAGCGTGGGAGGAAGGCCAGTGAGGTCCAGGCTCACGCGACGCAGCAACACAGCACGGTCGGCTTCGGGCGCCGGTTTGAGCTTTTCCTGGTCGAGCCGGGCAAGAACGAAGCGGTCAAGGTCGTTGCGGCACCATTTGGGGTTGCTGACATTCGGCAGCGCGGGCCGCGAAGGCTTCACGTAGGCCCAGTGTTTCCTGGCCGCCGCGCCGTCCTCCGCCCAGGAGGCGCCCTGATCGATCCAGTCGCGCAGCGTGGCAATTTGCGCCTCGGTGAGCCGCTCCCCCTTTGCGGGCATCCGGTCGTTAGGATCGTCGCTGGTGATTTTTCGGAACAGAAGACTTTCGGCGCTGTTGCCGGGAACCAGCAACGGCTTGCCGGAGTCGCCGCCCTGGAACACGGTGTTCCTTCGGTCGAAGCGCACGCCGGCCTTGTCTTTCTTTTCCCCGTGGCATTCCGCGCAGCGGCTCGCGAAGATGGGCTGCACGTCGCGCTTGAAATCGATTCTTTTCAAGGCTTCGGTATCCGCAGCGACGGCTGTCGCAGCCAGCGCCAGCCCGAGCGAGAATATCGGAGTTCGCCGAAAGGCGTTCATATGATAAACGACGCAGTTTGCGCCCTCGCGCTTCAAATGGCCAGACCGCAATTTCCTGAGTTTTGTTTGCAATTCACGCCTGCCACCGGGCAAGCTGTCGCCCGCTGAACGACATGTCTGATCCAGCACCGCCATCCGATCCGGGATCCGGAGCGCCATCTTCCCGCCCTCGCCGCCGTCGCCGCAGCCGCGGCGGGCGTGGGCGCGCGCGCCGACCCGGCCCACGCGACGAGACGCCTCTGGCCGCCGCCCAACCCGCCGCGGAATCGACTCCTGAGGACGCCGGCGAATTGGCGTCCACTCCCGCAGTCGAAGTGCCTGCCGAGGCTGGCGCGGACGTGCCCGACGCCGATGCCGGCGAGGAGAGCGGCGCCGATGACGAGGCGTTCTTCGCGCCAGCTCCCGAGGAAATGGCGGCGGCCGAACCTCCGGCGGAAGCCTTCGAGAAGTCGGGAGACGAGCCGCCCGCCCGCCCGTCGCGCGAGCGCCATGCGCCACCGCAACATCGCGCGCACCGCGATGCGCCTCCGGAACCGGCGCCGCCACCCCCTGCCCAGCCGGCCAAACCGGCCAGCATCCGCAAGGCGCTCGAGGAAGTCGAAGCGGCGCTCAGCGCCTTGCGCGACGCCGCGGAGACGATGGACGAGCTGCTCGAACTCATTGAAGAAGCCGAGCGCCAAAAAACCGCCGACGAGCGCGAGATCGAGGCGCTTCGCCAAGTGGTCCGGCGCTTTCACGGGCCGGCCGATCAGATCCCCCGCCGGCCGGAAGGCGCGCGCGAGCCACGCGATACGCACGAACCGCGCGATATGAGCGAGCCGGCCGAAGTGTATCGCAATCCTTCCGGCGACGATAAACGTCGTCGCGGCGGTCGTGGTCGAGGACGCGGTGGCGGTGGAGGCGGCAGCCATACCGGCACGCGTGGCCATTCCAGCAGCCATTCCCACGAGCCCTCCGGCGGCCACTGGCCGCACAGCGGCGGTTCTCATGGAACCGACAGCGACAACGCGAGTTGACCGGTGGCTTTGGTCGGTCCGCCTGTTCAAGACGCGCACGCTGGCTGCCCGGGCGTGCAACGCCGGCCACGTCCAGGTCAACGGCCAGGCCGTCAAGCCCTCCCGCGCGCTTCGTCCCGGCGATCTCGTCAACGCTCTGCTCGGCGAAATCACGCGGACGGTCAAGGTATTGGCAATCCTGGAGCGGCGCGTCGGCGCCAAGGTTGTCGCGGAGTATCTCGAAGACCTCACACCACGATCCGAGTATGAAAAGGCGCGGGAGAAATTCTCCGCGCCAGTGGGCCTGCGCCCCAAGGGCGCCGGCCGCCCGACGAAGCGCGATCGCCGCGTGCTCACGAGCTTCTTCGGCGAAAACTCCGGCGGCTAAGCACGCAGGCGCCTGACGCCATTATCTTGGATGCCGGAGTTGGAATTGATGAAAAGATCGGAAAGCACAGATGGACCTGGCGCGGCTGGGGCCGCGCCAGGTCCATTCGCGGTTCATCGCCTGGGAGACTGGCTGAAACGACCCGTCACAACGCCGGATTTCAAAGCAGATGCTTCTTTTTCCAACAGGTCGCGGAGCGACCGGATGAGGGTAGCCGTGGGCTTCAGCCCACGGACCGCCCCGGTGACGTGGCCGCGTCGCGTCGCGACGCTTGAAAAACCGGCGGCGCAATTCAAGCGTCGCTCCGCGACGCGTGCGCCTCTGGCAGTGCACCGTGGGCTCAAGCCCACGGCTACCTTCGCTTCATCGCTACGCGATGACGACTTCGCCCTGTCCTCTATGCGAACTTTGCTTTCTCTTGCGGTCATCATCTTTGGTTGTGGCCCCAGCCGCGCAAAGCCCATGTGTGGCTTCAACTGCTTCTTTTAAGATTGCTGCTTTCCGGTCCACGCCTTCAAGAGCCCGTGCCCAAAACCTCCGACATCGAACTCGGCGACGGCACCCGCATCGCCATCCTCCACGAGGACCGCTCGGTGCTCGCCATCGACAAGCCGCGCGGGTGGATGCTGGTTCCCTACTCGTGGCAGAAAACCAACCGCAATCTGCAGGCCGCTCTCGTCTCGTCGATTGCCGCTGGGCAATTTTGGGCGCGCTCACGTGGCATCCGGTTTCTCCGTCACGTTCACCGGCTTGACGCGGACACCACAGGCGTTCTGCTCCTGGCCAAGAGCCGCGGGGCGCTCGACACGTTCAGCGATCTGTTCGAGTCGCGTCGGATGCACAAGGTGTACCTGGCAGTCGTGCACGGTGAACCGGCGGAACGCGAATGGACGTGCCGCCTCAAGCTCGCGCCCGATCCACGGCAGGTCGGCCGGATGCGCGCCGACGCGCGCGCGGGCAAGGAGGCGGAGACACAGTTCAAGCTCCTGGCCACGCGCGCCGGTCTGTCGCTGATCGAGGCCCGCCCCGTCACAGGCCGCACGCACCAGATCCGGATTCATCTTACGGAGTCCGGGCTCCCGATTGTCGGGGACGAACTCTACGGTCGGCCACCAGCGTCGCCGACGGCCAAGGGCGGGTGGCTCGGCTTGCGCGCCGTGGAGTTGGGCTATGAAGATCCATTCACCCGCCGCAGGGTCCGCATCAGCGCGCCCCGCGGGGCGTTTCTGGCCGAGCACGGATTTGCACGCTGACTGATGTAAGCGCAAAGCACCTTGTTGGCGACGACATCGTTACTCTTACTCTTAATCTTAATCTTACTCCTACTCCTAATCCGGCTCGCGCTCCACGAGCGTACAGGGAGTAAGATTAGGATTAAGATTAAGAGTAAGACGACTACGGAAAATAGCCCACCGCGACGTCCTGCCCGTACTCGACCGGGTAGCCGTAACTGTCGAGTTCCGCCCGGGAGGTCGGGGCGACGTGGCCGTCGAGGTACAGGCCGTTGGCCCGGCCCGAGTGCCGCGCGTGTATGATCCGGACCGCATTGGCCACGCGGAAGAAATGATACTGGTAGGCGGTGTAGCCGCCTTGCGCCTGACTCGTTGTGTCCGCGGCATGCAGGTAATCCACCGGCCGCTCGACGCACTCGAGTTGGAAAAACACGCGGCCGGGTCCGCTGACGCAATTGGATGGCGGGTCGCGCCGGATGCCGTAAATGGTATGCCAGTTGAAAAATTGAAACGGCTTGTAGGACGGGCAGACGAAAATGGCAAGCGCCGCCGCGTCGGTATTCGTCGCGATCAAGCTGCCCCACGACAAGTTGGTGTCGCCCGGGGTGAATGACTCGAGCATCATCCGGCCTTCGAAATCTCCCGCGTAGAGGAACGTCGCCACGCCGATCTGATGCAGGTTGTTCAGGCATTGCGCGGCCCTGGACTTCTCCTTGGCGCGCGCCAGGGCCGGCAACAGCAGGCTGGCCAGGATGGCGATGATGGCGACCACGACCAGCAGCTCGATGAGGGTGAACGAGGGCGGCCGCGTGGAAGACACGTGTCTAAATGAACTGGTTTTGATCGGAATCGTGAGTCAAGACTACCAGAAATAGATGATGGGTCAAACAATGCCCGCTGTTCGCCCGCGCCTCGAGTCCCGCCGCCATGCTGTTTAACTCGGGCATTTTCCTCCAGTTCTTCGCCGCGTTTCTGTTGCTCTACTGGCTGGCGCGCAACAGCCTGACGGCGCGCAATCTCCTCATCGTCGCCTCCAGCTACCTGTTTTACGGCTGGTGGAACTGGAAATTCCTCGGGCTGCTCTTCTTTTCGAGCGCCTTCGATTGGACGGTCGGCTACGGGATCGCGCGCTTGCAGACCGCTCGGGGCCGCAAAGCCCTGCTCGCCGGCAGCATCCTGGTCAACCTCGGCATCCTCGGCTTTTTCAAGTACTGCAATTTCTTCGTCCAATCCCTGACGGTGCTCCTGGCGAAGCTTGGAGTGCCGTTCCACACCGGCACCCTCAACGTCATCCTGCCCGTCGGCATTTCCTTTTACACGTTCCAATCGATGAGCTACGCCTTCGACGTGTATCGGGGGCACATCCGGCCGACGCGGAATTTCGTGAGCTTCCTCGCCTTCGTCTCGTTCTTCCCGCACATGGTCGCCGGTCCCATCCAGCGCGTGTCAAATCTGTTGCCGCAGTTCGAGCGCCCGCTGGTCCTCACGCGCGCGATGCTGACCGAGGGCATCTGGCTGATCATTTGGGGAATGTTCAAGAAGGTCGCTCTCGCGGACAACTTTGCGCCGCTGGTCGAGATGGTCTTTCACGACGCGCCCCCCGGCGGAATGGCCGTCGCGCTGGGGACGGTGGCGTTCGGGCTGCAAATCTACTGCGACTTCTCCGGTTACTCGGACATCGCCCGCGGCCTGGCGCGCGTGTTGGGCTTCGACATCATGTGGAACTTCGACCTGCCCTATGCCGCCGCGAGCCTTCGCGAGTTCTGGCGCCGCTGGCACATCAGTCTCTCGACGTGGCTGCGCGATTACCTCTACATCAGCCTCGGCGGCAACCGCCGCGGCCCCGCTCGCGCGTGCCTGAACGTGTTCCTCACGATGCTTCTGGGCGGGCTTTGGCACGGCGCGGCGTGGAACTTCGTCCTCTGGGGCGCCTGGCACGGCGCCGGCCTCGTGGCCGAACGCGTCTTCAGCACGCAACACGCAACACGCAACACGCCCCATCCCCTGCGCCGCCTGGCGAGCTGGCTTGCGACCATGCTCATCGTATTCTACGGCTGGCTCCTCTTTCGCGCCGGCTCGTGGCATCAAGTCGTCGCGCTGACAAAAGCGCTGGCGAATCCTTCCGCGCCGCCGTGGCTGGGCAGTTTTGCATTGATTCTCGCGGCGTTCGCCGCGCCGCTTGTGGCGATGGAACTTTGGCAGTTCCGCGCGAAGAACCGACTGGCGCCTCTCACGCTTGCCGGCTGGGCGAAGGCGCTGCTGCAAGGCGCCTTGCTGGTTGCCATCCTGGTCTTCTGGACTCGCGAGAAAGCGCCGTTCATTTACTTTCAGTTTTAGCCGCCATTTCTTCCCATGAGCTTGAAGACTCGCCAGCCTGTAGCCGCCGACGTAAGGAGGCGGAGAACGTGGAACCACGGTCCATCCGCCTCCTTACGTCGGCGGCTACTGCAGACTACTTAGAGATGAAAAGTCACTCCGTCGAGTTTAGGCCGAGAGAATTGCTCAACCTCGTGGCGCCGCCGCTGGTGCCGGTCGCGCTCTTTGCGCTGGCGATGGAGGGGGGCGCGCGCTTCGGTGTCTTCCCCGCGCCGCGCCCGGCGCTCGATGTAGACCGCACCATCCTCATCCACCAGGCCGAATCGAGTCGCACGCGTAGCGGCGCGGAAGTCCTCCTCCTCGGCGACTCTTCCTGCCTGATGGACGTAAACGCCCGCCAACTCGGCGTCGCTCTGGGCCGCCGCGCGCTCAACCTCGGGACGATCAGCTTCCTGGATCTCGGGGCGCACGCGCGGTTGCTGCGCGAGTTCACGCAGGCCAATCCCGGCCAGCCGCGCGCCGTCGTGCTGCTCATGCACCCCGAGGCGCTGCGTCGCGCCGGCTCCGAACCCTATCCGTTGGCCGTGCTGACCCATTTTCTGGCCGGCACCGACCTTCACCAGGCCGGCACGTTCGCGGGACGCTTCAATGCCATCACCGGGGTCGATGTGTTCCAGGGCCGCCTTCTGAGCCGCGCGCTGCCGACCCCGTTCACCAACAGCTTCGGCCGTTTCTATGGATTCACTACAGACCTGGAACGCTTCATGTCCGCGCACGACGGCAGCGCCGTCGATCCCGGCGCGCATCCGGCGAAAGGCAACGCCGAGTACCGTCTGAGCGTGACACTGGAGAAGTTGAGCCGCGACTTCCGCGCCGCCGTCCCGCCGAAGACGAAACTTCTCGTCGGCATCACGCCGGTTCCGGTGAAATTCGCCGGGACGAATTACCCGGCGCTCCGCGACCAGATGCTTCGCGACTGGAGCGCGTGGCTTCAAGCCGACGCCGCGCTATCGGAACTGCCGGCCACGCATCCGGATGAACAGATTACCGGTGCGACGCACCTCAAGCCTGCCGCGATCCCCGGCTATACTGAAGCGCTCGCCGCCGCCGTGCGTGCGCACGTTCAGTGACCGGACGCTCCGGTAGGGCCGACTTGCCGGTCGGCCAGGCCGCGCTGCAGCGCGGCCCTACCGAATTGAAGGTGGAGGAGCCTCTGACTACGAAAGAGCCCGGAGGCTGCACTACAGTTAATCTGTAGCTTCCATGAACCGGACACGACAGCCGGTAACCGCCGACGTGAGGAGGCGGACTTGTTTATTCGCTTGGCCCATCCGCCTCCTCATGTCGGCGGCTACAGCGTTCGCGAATGATCCTGGCTATGCCGTGGTCCGCTTGGCTGCGAGCAGCGCCGCTTCGTCCCGGACCAGGGCATTCCACGCGACAAGGCCCGTGACGACCGCGATCGCCGTCACACCCAGATACGGCCAGGTCGGGTGCTTGTCGTAAAGCAAACCCGCAAGAGGCGGACCGAACACCCGCGCGAGGCTGCCGCCGCTCTGCGCCACGCCAAGCGTCGCGCCTTGTTCGTGCGCGGGGGTGAGGATGGAGAGCAGGCCGAACAACGGCGGCCGGGTCAGCCCCGA
>DASTLJ010000050.1:0-4153 GCA_035715125.1 Verrucomicrobiia bacterium | reverse complement strand
TCACCTTCACCGCCCACGGCTACGACATCCGGCGCAAACCGCCGGCGGACTTCGCCGAACGCGCCGCGGCGGCCAGCGCGGTCGTGACCGTATCCGAGGCGAACCGCGAACACATCATCCGCGACTTCGGAGTGCCGGAAGCGAAGTTGCGCGTCATCCCCTGCGGCACGGACACGGAACAGTTCCGCCCATTGCCATCGAGGCCGCCGGGCAAGGAGCTTCCCCTCGTCGTGTGCGTGGCGCGGCATGTGAAGGTGAAGAACCTCGGCCTGTTGCTCGAAGCGTGCGCGCTGCTGCGGGAGCGGAGCGTGAAGTTCCGCTGTCTCTCCGTCGGCGATGGCATTTGCCGGGGAGAACTGGAGGCGCAACGGGCCGCGCTGGGCCTGGAGAACGTGGTCGAGTTCGTCGGCGCGCAGGAGCAGCGGTCAGTGCTGGAGTGGTGGCAGCGGGCGCGCGTCGCCGCGTTGACGAGTGAAAACGAGGGAATGCCCGTCTGCCTGATGGAAGCCGGAGCTTGCGGCGTCCCCGCAGTGGCAACGCGCGTGGGCGGCATCCCCGAACTGGTCGTGCATGGGGAAACCGGGTTGCTTACGGCACCCGGTGACGCGCGGGCGTTCGCAGACGCGCTGCACGAACTGCTTCAAAGTCCGGAGCGAGCCGCCGCGATGGGCCGCGCTGCGCGCGAAAGAGTGAAGGCGAAGTTCTCGCTTGCCAAGCAGGTGGATGACTTGCTCGCGGTATGGTCCGAGGTTCTGAACGGCGCGAAGCCCGCCGAAGCCAGCTCGAAGGTGAAGCTATCAGACCCATTCAACGCAGCAAGCGACGCTGACTTGCCGACCGTCGCGCTGGCATTGAGTCCCGAACTGGTAAACGACGAGTTTCGGCACGCGCTGGAGCGCGTCGCCGGGCCGGACGGCCGTGTGTCCGTGCGCGGCATCACCGTCACAAGGCACAAGCCTGGCAAGCGCGCGGTGATCGAATACGGCGTGCGGGTGAAACCCGCCGATGCGCCCTGGGGCCGCGCAACGCTCATCGGAAAGATCCGCGCGCGGCGCTTCGGCAATGAGCCGTTCCGGTTGCAGGAGGCGATTTGGAACGCAGGCTTCCAGGCCGACAGCGCGGACGGCGTGTCCGTGCCAGAGCCGCTGGCGGTGATCCCGCGGTTCAAGATGTGGCTTCAGCGCAAAGTGCCGGGCGCGGTTGCGTCGAAACTGCTGGCCGGACCGGACGGGGTTGCGCTGGCGCGGCGCATCGCGGAGGCGATTCACAAGCTGCACCGCGCGGGCGTGCCGACGGCGCGCGCCCACACGGCGGAGGATGAACTGCGAATCCTGCGCGAATGCGTGGCGCGCGTCGCGGCATCGAAGCCGGAATTGCGTACGCGCCTCGAAATAATCGTCGCGGCGTGCGAGAAGCTTGGCGCGAACGTGGCGCGAGCGAGGACGTGCGGCATCCACCGGGATTTCTACCCCGCGCAAGTGATCGTCGATGGCGCGCGGCTGTGGCTGATCGATTTCGACCTGTATTGCCAGGGCGATCCCGGCCTGGACGTGGGCAACTTCATCGGTCACATCACGGAGGAGAGCCTGCGCACGTTCGGCGATGCCGGGGCGTTGCGCGATCGGGAGCAGGCGTTGGAAGATCGCTTCGTCGAATTGAGCGGCGAGGTCGTGCGGGCCTCGGTGCGCGCCTACACGACACTCACACTCGCGCGACATATCTACCTCGGCACGCAGTTTCCCGAACGCACGGCCTGGACGGAGCGGATGGTGGCGTTGTGCGAGGAAAGGCTGGGGTGAGGGAGTAATGGAGTAATGGAGTATTGGAGTGAAGGAGTGTTGGCACGGAGGTGGCATTACTCCAATACTCCAATACTCCATCACTCCATCACTCCAACACCCCACTACTCCAACACCCCATCACCCCATTCCCTCCAGGTGGCTCACGTCGCCCCAGGTTTCGAGAAGCCACTTGCCGTCGTCCCAAAGGAAGACGTTCCAGCTTGCATTGCGTCGCCCGAAGCGGCGCGGGGTGCCGAGAGGAATTCCCAGCGTGTGCCGAAGCAGCGCGCTGATGGTGCCGCCATGCGCGACGACGACAATGGTTTCTCCGGCGTGACGGCGGGCGAGTTCATCGAGACAGGCGTTGCTCCGCTCCGCGGCCTGCCGTCCGCTCTCGCCTTGCGGGATGACATAATCGGGACCACCGGATTTGAAGAGGCGATACTCCTCCGGAAACTTCTGTTTGAAATCCGCCTTGAGGAGATTCTGAAAGATGCCGAGGTGTCGCTCGCGCAGACGTGCATCGGCACGGACTTCGTGGCCGGAGATTTCCGCGATACACTTTGCAGTTTCGAGCGCGCGGCCAAGGTCGCTGCTGTAAAGCGCGGTGAACTTCGCACCGGCGAGCCGTCGCGCCAGAGACTGCGCCTGCGCGACACCCACGGACGTGAGGGGACTGTCGAGCTGGCCCTGGTATCGGCCTTCGATGTTCCAGGTCGTTTCGCCGTGGCGAAGGAGGATGACCCGGGTGACGCTCATGCGCCATGGATGTAGCCGGGCGCGAGAGACAAGGCGAGTCGCTACTCGGCTCGCACGCGGTAGTACCGCGTCGCCACGTTGGCGGCCGGATCGGTGAGGGTCAGCGTGGCGCCGTTGCCGGGGACGGGAGTCAGCGAGGTCCACGCAGCGTCCGTGAGGTGGTTCTTGTATTCGAGCGCGTAGTTCAGGCCGCTGAGGCTTTGGAATGAAACCCTCGCAGTGCTGCCGGTGATACTGAGGGTGAGGCCCTGTGGCGGCACGCGAACGATGACCGTGGCCACCTGGCTGGTGACGGCGCTGACTGGATTGCTGACCACGACGCGGTAGGCGCCCGCGTTGGTGGACTGCGGATTGTTCAGCGTGAGAGTCGCGGACGCCGCGCCGGATAACACCGTTTCGGCCTGACCCACCGGAGTAAAGCGCCACTGGTAGCTCAATGGACTGCCGCCGCTGGCGACCACGCGCAGCGCCGCGGTCACGCCCTGAGTGACGGTCTGCGAAGTCGGCTGGGTGCTGATCGAGACCGCCGTGAGCACCGTGAGCACGGCGACCTGGCTGGTGATGGAGCCGGAAGCATTCGTGACGACAACGACATAATTGCCCGAGTCGCCCGAACCGAGATTGGAGAGCGTGTAGGTGCTGCTGGTGGCGCCGTTGATGTTGTTGTTATTGAAACGCCAGCGGTAACTCAGCGGGCTGGTGCCGCTGGCGATGACGCTGAAGGTGACCGTGCTGTTACGCGCGTTGGTCTGGGATGCCGGTTGTTTGATGATGATTGGGGGCCCGAGAAACGTCAGCGATGCGACCTGGCTGGTGACGACGCCGACGGGATTTCTCACGATGACGGTGTAAGCGCCGGTGTTGGTCAGCCCGGCATTGGCCAGTGAAAAACTCGCGTCGGTGGCGCCAGGAATCGCGCTGCCATTTTGGCGCCATTGGTAGAGCAAGGTCGGCGAGCCGGTCGCCGTGACGCTGAACATCACCGGAGAGTTCGACGGGATGTTTTGCGAGGCGGGTTGAGCCGTGATCGTCGGCGGGGCCAGCACGAGCAGCGTGGCGACCTGGCTGGTGATGGAGCCGACCGGGTTCGAGACAACCACGTTGTAGTCGCCGGCGTTGGCCGGTTGCGCGCTGGCGACGGCGTAGGTGCTGGCGGTGGCGCCGGCGATGACGTTGCTGTTCAGGAGCCATTGATAACTGAGCGGCGCAGTGCCGATGGCCGTGACGCTGAAGGCGGCAGGGGAGTTCTGCGCGACGGCCCGCGAGACCGGCTGCGAGGTGATCACCGGGGCTTCCGAAAGCGTGAGTGTCGCGACGCGGCTGGTGACGGAGCCGGAATCGTTCGAGACGATCACGTCGTAGCCGCCCGCGTCGGAAGGTTGCGCGGCGGCGAGCGTGAACGTGTCGCTGGTGGCACCGGGCCGTGGATTGCCGTTGAACCGCCATTGATAGGCGAGGGTTGAACTGCTGGCGGCAACGACGTTGAACGTCACTTCGCCGCCCGGAGGCGCCTGCCGGCTGGCCGGGTTTTGCAGGATGAACGGCGGCGAGCCGGGGCCGCCGCAGTTGATGCTGTTTATGCCGTTGTTGATCACGTCGCCAATGATTGTCCC
>DASTLJ010000049.1:0-6958 GCA_035715125.1 Verrucomicrobiia bacterium | reverse complement strand
ACCTGATCCTGCCCGGCGTGCCGCAAGCCCTCGGCGGCGCGCTCCAGGTCCAGCCCGTGACGCTTCCGCGCCTGGCAGCGCACCCCGACCGCCGTGAGTTCGTCGTGAGCAACACGCTCGCCGCCGCGGACAAAGCGCTGGCCGAGGCTCGCGAGGCGCTCGTCAAGCTCCAGACCAATTCCACCGCTGGTACCGGCAAACTTACGGAGGCGGGACTCGCGGTCGTCCTCGCCGAGGCCCGCCGCGAAGCGCTCTTCGCGGTCATCGCCGTTGAGAAACTCGAGGACGCCGGAGGGAAGAAGACCGAAGAATGGCGCGGCGCCGCCACGAACGCCGTCACCGCCCAGCGCCGGGTCGCCTTGGCCGAGGCGAAGCTGAAGCTTCACCTGGTCCGCATCGCGCAGACCGCTGCGCAGACCAAGGCGGACGAAGCGGCCAAAACCGCCGCCGAAAAGAAGGAGGCGGCAGACAAGGCAGCAAAGGAACTCGACGCCGCGAAAAAGAAGTTCACGGACGCGGAGAAAGCCTTTGCGGACGCGGAGAAGGACTTGGCTTCGCCCGCAGGTGTCGCCTACAAGCCGCGTTCCACCGACGACTTTCCGGAATCCAGCACGGGACGCCGTCTGGCGCTCGCCCGGTGGGTCGTCGAGCCGCGCAATCCCCTCACCGCCCGAGTGGCCGCCAATCAGATCTGGCTCCGGCATTTCGGCCGGGGGCTGGTCTCCACGCCCGCCGACTTCGGCCGCAATGGCCGGCCGCCGTCGCATCCTCAGTTGCTGGATTGGCTGGCGACGGAGTTGATGGCGCCGTTAGCGCCCGTTGAACCGTTGAATCGTTCAATCGTTGAATCGGATCCGAACGGCCGCCCAGCCGCCCGATTCAACGATTCAACGATTCAACGATTCAACGGTTCAACGATTCAACGGTTCAACGCCCTGGGGCATGAAACACATTCACCGCCTCATCGTCACGAGCGCCACGTACCGCCAGGCCAGCACGCCGGACGCGGCTGGCGCGCGGCTGGATCCCGACAACGTGTTCCTGTGGCGCATGAACTCGCGCCGCCTCGAGGCCGAACTGGTGCGGGACAACCTGCTGTGGGTGGCCGGCAACCTCGACTTGACGATGGGCGGGCCCGATATCGATCATAATCAGGGCCTCACCTCAAAGCGCCGCAGTCTTTACTTGCGCCAGGCCGCCGAGAAGGAGGTCGAGTTCCTGAGGATTTTCGACGGGCCTAGTGTGACCGAGTGCTACGAGCGCCGCCCCAGCGTGATGCCGCAGCAGGCCCTCGCGCTGGCGAATAGCGAGATGGCTTTCGCACAAGCCCGCGTGCTGACGGGAGAACTGCGAAAGAGCTCGCGGGGCGATAACGCCCGCTTCATCGCCGAAGCCTTCCGGCGCGTGATGGGCCGTGCCGCGACTGCCGAAGAAGCGCGCCTATGCCTCGAGTTTTTGAACCCCTCCCGGCGCGGCGCTGGGCTGCCGGCCAGCGCCAAGCATCCGTTTGGCGTTGCTGCGATCGTGAGGTCGCGGGCTGAACCCTCAATCAGGAACGACATCGATGCTCACGCCCAACCTCCAACGGCCGCTTCCCGCGACCTCACGGTCGCAGCTACGCTAAATACGCACGGCGGCAAGCCTGCGCCGGACGCAGCCGAACGGGCCCGAGAGAACCTTGTGCGTGTCTTGTTGAACCACAACGACTTCCTCACGGTGCGCTGATGCCTGGAATTGATCTCATTCAAGCATTGTCTTCGCCCAGCCGAGTGCTAAATTGGGCGTGGCCAACGTAAAGAGTCCTGGTCATGCCTGAAGACAAAAAGAACCCTCCGAGTGGAAACGACCTCCTCATCCATTCCACACTCTACAAAGAGTTTCAGGCCGAGCGGGAGGAGATCATGAAACACAAATGGATCGAGTCGGAAAAGGCCGGCCACGACATCGGCTTCGAGCGGGCCTTGACTGATTGGATCATCAACCACCGCGCCCGATGGCGCAAACATCGGCAGGAGCTCTCCCGAAGCGGCCACGAACACAATTGAGCGGCCGGCTCCTTTAAGGCGGTCCGGCGAGGCCGCCAAGGAATCGATGGATCGAAACATTTCGAGCGGAATCGAACGGGCCTTGGGCCCGCTCGATTTTTTTTATGCCTGACCGGACCGTCCTCCTCGACGCCAAGGCCATCCACCGCGTACTCACGCGGATCGCCCACGAAATTGCCGAGCGCAACGAGGCGTCCAACTCCGTGGCGATCGTCGGGGTCCAGCGCGGGGGCATTCACCTGGCCGAACGACTGGGCGCCTTGCTCAAGGGCATCTGGGGCCATCCGGTGCCCGTTGGCCACGTCGACGTGAGCATGCATCGGGACGATCTCGACAGCAAGGCCGCGCCGAACATCCAGCCGACGCTCCTGCCGTTTGATCTGGAAGGCCGGACGGTCGTGGTGGTGGACGACGTGCTGTTCAGCGGCCGGACCACCCGCGCCGCGCTCGACACGTTGAACGACTTCGGCCGCCCGCGCCGGGTGCAACTGGCCGTGCTCGTCGACCGCGGCCACCGCGAGTTGCCCATCAAGGCGGACTTTGTCGGCAAGAACGTCCCGAGCGCCCCGGCCGATCGCGTGGACGTGCGATTGAAGGAGGAGGCCGGCGAGGATGTGGTGTATCTCGAACGGGCATGAGGAAAACTGGAGTAATGGAGTGCTGGAGTATTGGGCAGAGGCCAGAGCCGCTCTGCTCCCAACACTCCAACACTCCATCACTCCATTCCCCCGCTCCATCACTCCACTCCCTCCCTCCCCGATGAACGCCTGGAACCGCAAACACCTGCTCGACATCGAGTCGCTTTCGGCCGACGAAATCACGCTCGTCCACGAAACGGCCAGGGCGTTTAAGGCCGTGGGCGAGCGGGCGATCAAAAAGGTCCCGGCCTTGCGCGGCAAAACGGTCGTCAACCTCTTTATCGAGCCCTCGACACGCACGCGCATCAGTTTCGAGCTGGCGGCGCTGCGTCTTACGGCCGACGTGATTAACTTCACCGCCGAGGCTTCGTCGCTAAAGAAAGGCGAGACGCTCAAGGACACCGCCCGCAACCTCGAGGCGCTCGCCGCGGACATCATCATCATCCGCCACAGCGCCAGCGGCGCGCCGCATTTCCTGTCGCGGTTCATGCGCGGCAGCGTCGTGAACGCCGGCGATGGCGCGCACGAGCACCCGACCCAGGCGCTGCTCGACACGTTCACCATCCGCGAGAAAAAAGGCCGTGTCGCCGGGCTGAACGTGACCATTCTGGGCGACGTCCTCTACAGCCGGGTCGCCCGGTCCAATATCTGGGCGTTGCTCAAGCTGGGCGCGCGCGTCACCTTGTGCGGCCCGAGCACGCTGGTCCCGCGCGTGTTCGAGCAAATGGGCTGCCGCGTCACCTACAACGTCGACGAGGCCATCGCCGAGGCCGATGTGATCAACCTGCTGCGCATCCAACACGAGCGCCAGCGCCAGACGATGTTCCCGGGCATCGGCGAGTACACCAGCATCTTCGGGCTGAACAAAACGCGGTTCGCCAGGACCAAATCCGACGTGCTGATCATGCACCCTGGCCCCATCAACCGTGGCGTGGAGATCAGCAGCGAAATTGCCGATTGCGAGCGCTCCGTGATTCTCGACCAGGTGACCAACGGCCTGGCAGTCCGCATGGCGGTGTTATTCCTCATAAACGGCGGCAAAGGGCCCACGGGAGTCGCTGCTTCTCCTTGACCGGGGCGCCCAGGTGGCGCCCGAGCTCGGAGAGCAAGCTTAGCCGGCATTTCTGACCAACGATCGTAGCCGCCGACGTGAGGAGGCGGATGGACCGTGTTACCACAATTTCCGCCTCCTCACGTCGGCGGCTACAGACCGTGTGTCCTCAAGCTCTTGGTGAGAAATGACCTCTAGCAGCCCGTTCAAAAACTGTAGCGGCGCTCTGTGAGCGCCGAAGAAGCTGCGCATTCTGGCCCGATTTCGGCGGTCACAGACCGCCGCTACAACCCCACCTGGAGTTTTTGAACGGGCTGCTAGCTCTCCGCGGGCTCCGCTGCCGCGGCCCGCTTGGCGAGAATCGCGTCGGTGATCTTCTGAGCCAGTTCGGGCTTCTCGGCGAGGGCCTTCTGGGCGGCGTCCTTGCCCTGGCCGATCAACTCGCCGTTGAACTGGAGCCAGGCGCCTTTCTTTTCGACGACGCCGGCGTCGATGCCGACATCGAGGATGCTGCCTTCCCTGTTGATGCCGTGATTGAACATGATGTCAAACTCGGCCTCGGTGAAGGGCGGGGCGACCTTGTTCTTGACGATCTTCACCTTGACGTGATTGCCGAGCACGTTGCCGGCGGCGTCCTTGATGGCGTCCTTGCGGCGGATGTCGATCCGAACGCTGGCGTAGAACTTGAGGGCCTTGCCGCCGGGGGTCGTCTCCGGGTTGCCAAACATGATGCCGACCTTTTCGCGGAGCTGGTTGGTGAAAACGCAGGTGGTCTTGGACTTGGCGAGGATGGCGGTGAGCTTGCGCAAGGCCTGGCTCATGAGGCGGGCCTGCATGCCCATCGTGGCCATGCCCATCTCGCCCTCGAGCTCGGCCTTGGGCACGAGCGCGGCGACGGAATCAATGACGATGACGTCGAGGGCATTCGAGCGGGCGAGCGTTTCGCAGATGGTCAGGGCTTCCTCGCCGCTGTCGGGCTGGGAGACGAGCAATTCATCGAGGTTGACGCCGAGTTTTTTGGCGTAGCCCGGGTCCAGCGCGTGTTCGGCGTCGATGAACGCCGCCAGGCCGCCGGATTTCTGCGCGTTGGCGATGACGTGGAGCATCAGCGTGGTCTTGCCGCTGGACTCGGGGCCGAAAATCTCCACGACGCGCCCGCGCGGCACGCCGCCGACGCCCAGCGCCAGGTCAATGGCGAGCGAGCCGGTGGGGATGACCTCGATCTTGCGCAGTGCCTGGGCCGAGCCGAGGCGCATGATCGAGCCGTCGCCGAAGGCTTTGGTGATGGTGGAAATGGCAGTTTCGAGGTCGCGGGCGCGGGTCGCGGAAATCTTCACGGCTTCGGCGGAGGCCTTCTCGGCGGAAGCGGCTTTTTCGAGGGTTTTTTCAAGTTTGGGCGGCATACGGCTTGGCGTTGAATCGTTGGTTTGTTGAGATTCCTAATAGTGAAGCGCAGGAAGATAGTCAATCACGGTGATCAGGAGCCTTGTCGGCTTGCACTTGACACAGAGATGGAAGATTTCACAAGGCAGGGTTTGGGCATAGTAGCGCAGGCTGCCCAGCCTGCCGTATCGCGGGTTGCCAAACCGCGAGCGAGCGACCAGAACCGGGCACCGATTGAAGACTGGACGGCGATTGGCGCGGGCGAGGCTCGCCGATTGGCAGTCGGCGAAACAGCAGACAGGGCTGTCTGCGCTACGGATCCGGCGTGCGCGTCGCGTCGAGACGCCTGGGTGCGAAGTTGCGGGACATAAATCAGGCTAATTGAGCTACGCGGCGGCCCGGGGCGGAACGGCGGCTGCGGAGGGCGGAGCGATTGCAGGCGTGAGCACCTCGGGCTTCCAGGGAACTTCAAAAAGTTGAATGGCCGAGCGAAAGCCTTTGAATTGCGTGGCCAGTTGCGGCTGGCAGGCCGCGGCCAGGGCGGGGTCATCGCGCAGCAGTTCCATGTAGGTGGCCTCGCCGATGAGGATACGGTCGCGGCCGGAGTGGGATTCAAGGCGCTGGGCGAGGTTTACTTCGCGGCCGACGATGGTGTAGTTGAGCGTGTGCCGCTCGGAGCCCAGAAGCCCGACGGTGACCGTGCCCGTATTCACGCCGATGCCGATGGAGAAGAGCTTGAGCAAGGGCAGGAGCGGCTCCCCGGCGGCGGCGCGGCGGACATTGTCCTCCTCGCGGCGTTTGTTGTCAGCGGCCCGCTGCTGGTTGAGTTGGTAAAGGGCGCGTTGAGCCTCCATGGCGGCGCGCACGCAGGTGAGCGCGTGCCGTTCGTTCGGGGTCGGCGCGCCCCAGAAGGCCATGACGGAATCTCCGATGTATTTGTCGAGCGTGCCCTGGTGTTTCTTGACGATGTCCGCGATAGCACCGAGGTAGAGATTGACCGTGCGCAGGAGTTCCTCGGACTGGCTGTCGAAATAGGCTTCGGCTTCGGCGCCCGTGAGGCGCTGTTCGGCGACGTAGGCGGTGGCGCTGGCATGGCTTTCGTCTGTGAGTCCGGTGAAGCCGCGCACATCGGCAAAGAAGACGGTGAGGTTTCGGCGGGCGCCGCCCAGGGCGAGCTTCTCAGTCCTTAGGAGTTCGCTGACGATGTTGGGGGAAACAATCTTGTCGAAGACGCCTTTGATGCGTCGGCGCTCGCCTTGCTCGAAGATGACGCGGTAAGTGACCAGGGCGAAATGAGTGAGGACCAGCCCGGCGCAGGGCAGAACCACGGGCAGCCAGAGCCGGGAGTGAAGATAGATCTGGCTGGCAATGCCGGCGTAGAGAGCCGTGATAAGGAAGGTGGCCAGCGCGGCGCCCAGGGCGCGCATCCTCCAGGCAAAAAGGACCGCGGCGACGGCCAGCCCGCAAATCAGGAGCAGTTCGACGGCCAGCGGCGGCTGGCGAACGAATCGGCCTGTGAGCACCGAGTTGGCCACGTTCCAGTAGCGGCAGGTGAGCACGGTCTCCTTCTCAAGCGGCGTGGCGCCCAGGTCCGTCAGGTCGTTGCCGGAGGCAATGGAACCGACGAGCACCAGCTTGTCGCGCCATAGATTGCGAAGCTCGTTGGTATCACCGCGCGCTCGATCCATGTGGTCGCGCAGGACGCCGTGAAACGATTCGCGGGTCAATTGAGGCGAGTCCAACCGGAAGCTCCAGTCCACGTACAGCCGGTTCTCCGCATCGATGGGAATGCGCCGCTCCAGGCCACCCGCTCCGTGCAGGATGATTTCCCGACCAGGGCG
>DASTLJ010000048.1:0-12825 GCA_035715125.1 Verrucomicrobiia bacterium | reverse complement strand
CGCGACAACCTCCACGCTCGCCAACTGGCCGGCGCGCAGCGGCGAAATAAAGTTCACGCCGTCCTCGTCGTCCGCGCCGTCGAGGTCGTCTCCGGTCGCCGTCGCGTTCGGATTTGCGTCCACTTCCATGTCAATCGTCGCCCCAAGCCGGACCCCCGCAACGATCACGTGTCGCGCGCCGTTGTTCGCCTTGAGTGTTGGGTACGACGGGTCGGGTGCGTCGCCCAAATCGAGGGTGCGCACCGTCAGGACCGCCACCGTGCTCGTGGTCGGTCCGGCGGCATTCGTGACCACGACATCGTAATTGCCGGCATTGACGGGCGAGGCGCCCGCGATGACGAGCGTAGGGTTGAATTCATTCGCCAGGTTCGTGCCGTTGAAGCGCCACTGGTACGACGGCGGGACCGCGCTGGTCGCTACCACGTTGAAAGCCGCCGTGTCGCCGTTGGTGATGAGGAGGCTCTGCGGCTGGCTCGTGATGGTCGGGGGCAGCAGCCGGGACAACACAGCCGGCGGGCTGCTGGTGATGCTGCTGCAATCGTTCGTGACAACGACCGTGAAAAGCGATCCGTCATCCGCTGGAATCGTCGGCGGTGTGGTGTAACTGGCGTTGGTCGCGTTCGCGATGGCCGTGCCGTTCTTTAACCACTTGAAGCTGTATGGAGGGGTGCCGGTCACGCCAACGTTGAACGTGGCGACCTGGCCGGTGGCCACGATTTGGTTCGTCGGCTGGAAAGCGAAGCCGAGCGGTTGGTTGAACGACGACGGAAGAATCGCCCCCTGCGCGTAGCCGAAGAAGTCCACGTCGACCGCTCCGCGTTCCGGGGTGCTGCCCAGGCCAAGGGCCAGGTAGTTCGTGAACGGGGAGTCGCTGCCCGTGCCGGCGGTCACGTTGAACACCGTTCCAGTCTGGGCGCCATCCAGGTAAATGGTCACGGCGTGCGTGCCAGGGTCGGCGCCGTTGTCTCGAATCGTGATCCAGAATTCGTGGAAGAGCGCCGGATCGAGGGGCAGCAGGTTGATTGAGCCGGGCTCGCCGGGGTCGACGAACGACGTGCGCACGTTGCCGTTGAGGTTGTTCATGTGAAGCCCCTGCTGGCTGAAGGTGAAGGTGGTATTCGTGCTGATGTCTTCCACGGCCCGGTTCAGGCTGAAGCTGATGAGCAAACCGCTGCTGCCCGCTTGGCGGAGGCCGAAAATGCCCTTGCCGTCGTTGGTGTTCACCCAGCCGTTGGGCGCGTTGGTCAGTTCCAGTTTCGGGTCCGTGGGCGGGGTCAGGCGGGCGCGGAAGGTCAACGTGACGCCGTCATTGAGAATCGAGTTGGCATTGGTCACCGGCGCGTCCGAGTTGATATCGTGCGTGAAATAGAAGCGGCGGTTGTCGCTGCCGGTGGTGCCCACGGCGTTGGCATCCTCCAAGGTTAGAATGCCATTGGTGGCCTCGACGCCGCCGATGGCTCCATTGCCGGCGCCCCGGCCCAGGCCGTCCCAGGAATCAATCCCATTCTGGCGATTCCACCTGCCGTCCAGCGAAGCGGTCAGGCTATTGGAGGCCGCATCGCCCTGATAGATGTAGGACCACCCCCCCTGCGGCGTCGGGTAGCGCGGGTCGTTCACGCCACGGACGGTCAACTGAACCGGCGCGCTCGTGACGACGCCGGAGATGTTCGTGACAATCACCGAGTAGAGTCCGGCATCGCTTAACCTGAGATTGGCCAGGAACAGAGAATCGTTGGTCTGGGCGGCAAGGTTGCCGCCGCCCTTTTGCCATTGGTAGGACAACGGCAGCGTGCCCGTTGCGACGACGCTAAATGTATGGTTTTCCCCCTCGAACCGCGTCGCCTTGACTGGAGGCTGGGTGATGTTCGGCGGGTCGGCCGCACGGACGGTTCCAGTGCCCATCCACGCCGCCAACGCGGCCAGTGCCACGATGAGTATCGAATTCGGCCTTCGGAGGTCCGGGTTCGCTGTCGCGGTCCCGGGTTCTGGGTGCCGGGTTCCGGGTTCAACTCGGAACCCGGAACTCGGGACTCGGAACCGCGACAGCGAATCCGGAACCCGGCGGGCAAAGTCTCTCTCCTTTGCACCCCTGAACTCAACGAACAACGACATAGCAAATGCCCGACCCCCGCCCCGGAAGGGTTGGGACAAAACAACTTCCCGGCTCTAACGCATGAGATAACGTGGAACGGCGCAAAGCCTACACGCTTTCGCCCGATTTGCAAACGCTTACGCCGCAAATTTCCAGTTCCGGGTACGCTGTCGCGGTTTCGGATTCCGGGTTCCGGGTTGTCCCAACTCGGAACCCGGAACCCGGAACTCGGAACTAAGTCTTACGGGCTTTGCATCGACCGGTAGAAATGCCGTCCAAAAGGCAGGTTTGTATCCTGAAACGTGAACGTCCCGCTCACCGTGCCGGTCGTGAAAACGTTCGTCCAGGAAACGCAATTGGTGGAATGTTGGATCGTCACCGGCCAGGAGGGCGTGGCCTTCACCAGGAATGCCATGCTGTTCGATGTTTTCGCCAGGTTTGTGAGGACCATCGGGACCAGGAGCCGGTAATTCAACCGGGCGGCCCCCGTCACCCCTCCGACGCCGTCCACGGCCACGTAGTAAACGGTGTTGCTCGTGGCCTCGAAGCTCAGCGCGCTGGCAAGACCGTTGGTGCCACTGTTGTTGTCGCAGGCCACGGGCGTCAGCGAATTGAACGTGCAGCATCCGGTGTAGGCCGCCAGCAAGGTGTCAAAATTGCTCCCGTCGGTGTTCAGGAACAGCGTCCCGTCGGTCGGGGGTATGTATGCGTACCATTTCGAGTGCCCACCCACGACGCCGCAGTGGACCGGCTCGCCGTTCTGCCCGCCCGAACCCACCGTGGTAAACGTTTCCGAGCCGGTGTAACCGAGGACCTGGGACGCCGGAATGAAACCCGCCCCGCCGTGAATCTGAAATTTGAGATTTGAAATTTGAGATTGAAGGAGTGCGTCCACCAAATCTTCGTACTTGTCCTGGGCGCGCAACGCCGGCGGCTGGCCGGCTCCGTCGATTTCCCGCAGTTCGAGCTCGGCGGCCTGGCTGTCGATGATACGCCCGCCCAAACGCACGCTCACGCCGTACAGACCGACATTGGTGATTTGGGCGTCGGGGACCAGCAGCATCGGCTGCGTGGCGTTCTGGATCGCCGTCCCGTTGAAGAACCATTGCAGACCGTCCGGTGGCACGGACAAATTGACGCTGAACACCGCCATGCCTCCCACCGGCACAACCTGCGATTTGGGCTGCTGTGCGAATATCGGCAGAATGTCCGCAGTGGGCTCAAAGTCCCAGCTCAACACCACCCTGCCCGATGAATCGCCGTGCCCGGCCACCACGATGTGATAGGGAACGTTCGCTTGCGCGCTGAACCGGATGCTGCTGCTGAGGAACCCTCCGCCGTCGTCGTCCGACGCAACCTCCATGAGATTGGTCAGGTCGTTGCCGAGGTAGGCCGCCAGCAGCGTGTCGAAGGAACTGCCGCGGGTCCGGAGCGTCATTATGCCCGGCCCCGGCGCGAAGAAGTTGACCCAGACCGAATGGCCGCCCCGCTTCTCCGCATGCCGCGGCTCACCCGGTTCCAGGGTGGCCAGAGTGTTGCTGGACTCTGCGATACCGCGCGGGGTGTCGATGAAGCCGAGGCCTGGAAAACGATCGCTCATAAACAATTCCTGCGTGACCACCCTTACGAACGCCACCTCGCTCACCACAGCTCCGGCGGGGTTGCTCACAATCACCCGATACGCGCCGCTCTGATCCGGCTGCACGCGGCTGAGGGTGAGCGAGGGCCCGGTCGCGCCCGCGATGGGATTGCCATTGAGCAACCATTGAAAGACCAGCGGTCCGGTGCCTTCCGCGACGACCGAGAGGATCACCTCGCTGTTCGGATTCACCATCTGGCTGACGGGATGCACCCGGATGAACGGCGGCGTGAGCACGTTCAGCACGGCTTGAGTACTGGAGACGTTCCCCGCCAGGTTCGTCACGATGACCCGGTACACCCCCGCGTCCTGGGGCCCGGCGTTGGAGATGACAAGGCTCGTTCGATCCAACGCGAACGGCAATACCACGAGCGGGTCGCGCATCCACTGGTAATACAACGGCAGGGTGCCGCTGGCCTGGACGGAAAAGACGGCGGTCTGCCCCTGCGTGACCGTGAGACTTTGCGGCTGCTTGGTAATCAGCGGCGGCAGGACAATCGTCAGCCGCGCGTTCAAGCTTGTGACCGGTCCTGACGCGAACTGCGCTACAACAGAGTAATTCCCCGCATTCGACGGCTGCACGCTGGAAAGAGTCAGCGTCAGGCCCGTCTGCCCTGGAATCGGGTTCCCCTGAAACCGCCACTGAAGGGCCGTTGGCGAGTCCCCCGAGGCGTTCAGCGGCACCGCCGTGAACTTCCCCATGCCGTTGAGGGGCACGTTCAAACGCAGTGGATCCACCATCAGTCGCGGCCGATTCGCCAGGACGACGAACACACCCTTCGTCCCAGGGATAAGCGGTTCCACATCCCACCCGGCCGTCCCAAAGCGATTGGTCTTCGTCGCGCCTGTCTCGGGAGCCGGCGCGAGGTTCGGCAGAGGCCGGTCGTACTGATACACCACGTCGCCCGGTCGCGGTGCGAATCCCATCAGTTCCTCGAAACTGCAAGGTTCGAGGGCTTGGCAACCCACGAGGTTTGGCCCGAACCCGGCGTCCACCAGCGCATGGGGGGTGGCCCTCATGCCGGCGACGACCAGCGAAACCGCTGTCCGCACGTTTAGGAAGGCGCCTTCACCCGGATTCAGCTTGCCGCCGGGCGCCCCGGCAGAGGTCAACCAAATCCTCTGGAACGCGTCGTAGGTGTTTGTTTCGTAGCCCCCCACGGCCCGGTTGAATTTCGCCAGCGCCGATCCATCGGGCACGATCGGGAACAACTCATCCAGGGTGTTGCTTCCGACAATGAGCGGATTGGCGATGGCATTCCAGCCCGCCCCAAGGTTAAGCGAATAGGAAAAAGGCTGTTGCAACTGCTGCGCCCGCCCGGGAAAACAATTCCCGGCCAGGATCGCAAGGCCCAAAGTGAGCACTCTAAACTTCATAATGCAGCCCAGCAGCAATTCTCGCGCCCGGACACGGCGCCAGCGCTGCAATCTCGTGCAACGCCGAAATCCAGACCGGTTCCAGAGCCGCTCAGGGAGGAACGCCAAAATGGGTCTTTTGATCAAATGCCGGCAGAGAGCGTCACGCCTCGGAAGCTGGGGCGGAAGTATTTGAAACAGGAAGCCGCACGAAAGTCAATCCAAGCGCGACGCGCTTTGTTCTGTCCCTGGCCGCCGGATTGTCGCACAAAGAATCCATGACCACGGCCGCCACGCTGCTGAAGCTTGAAAAAGTCACCAAGCTTTACGTCGCCGCCGCGGGCGCGGAGCCGGTCACCGTGTTGCGAGAGGTGGATCTGGCCATCGCGTCCGGGGAGTCGCTCGCGATCCTTGGGCCAAGCGGCTCGGGCAAGAGCACGCTGTTGAATCTGCTCGGCACGCTCGATCAGCCGACCTCGGGGCGCGTCTGGCTCGACGGCGTCGATCTGAGCACCCTGCGCGAAGAACAACTCGCCGCCGTGCGCAATCGCCAGATGGGTTTCATTTTCCAGTCCCATCACCTGCTGCCTCAGTGCAGCGTGCTCGAAAATGTCCTGGTTCCCACATTGGCCGATGCGGGCAGGAAAACCCGCGTCGGCGCCGGCGAGCGCGCCCGCAAGCTCCTCCTGCGCGTCGGGCTGGAATCCCGCCTGCACCATCGGCCAGGTCAGCTCTCGGGCGGCGAACGCCAGCGCGTCGCCGTCGTTCGAGCCCTGATCAACCAGCCCAAGCTCCTCCTGGCCGACGAACCCACCGGCGCGCTCGACCGCGCCAGCGCCCAGTCCCTGGGCCAATTGCTGGCCGGATTGAACCGCGAGGAGGGCGTCACCCTTGTCGTCGTCACGCACGCGGCCGACCTCGCCCGCCAAATGCAGCGCGCCCTCGAACTGCGCGACGGCGCGCTCGTGGCCGTCCAGCCGTGAGCGCCGAATCCGCCATGGCCGCGTACTACGCCGAACGGGCGCAAGAGTACGAGCGCATCTACGAGAAGCCGGAGCGGCTTGAGCAACTCGGCGAGTTGAAACGCCTGGTGCGCGACACTTTTGCCGGCCGGCGCGTGCTCGAGCCGGCTTGTGGCACCGGATATTGGACCGCCGTCGCCGCGCAGACCGCCGCGCGTGTCACCGCCTTCGACGTAAATGAATCCGTGCTCGCGCTGGCGCGAGGCAAGGGACTTGACCCGAAGCGCGTGAAGTTTCTCCTCGAGGACGCCTACGAGCCGCCACCATTTACGGAGCGCTTTGACGCTGCCCTCGTCGCGTTCTGGTGGTCGCACATGCCCCGGAAGCGCGTGGATGGCTTTCTGGATCACCTGCACGCGGCCCTCGAACCCAACGCCGTGGTTTTGTGTCTGGACAACACGTTTGTCCCCGGCGAAAGCACGGCCATCACACGCACGGACAGTGACGGGAACACCTTTCAAACGCGCCGGCTGGAAAACGGGCGCGAGTTCGAGGTCCTCAAGAACTATCCGACGGAGGTATCCTTGCGCGAAGCGATCGGTGCGATGGCCGTCAGCAGCGAAGTGATATGGTTTTGCCATTACTGGGCGCTGAGCTATCGGTTGCGCGCGTGATGTGGAAGCCGTGAGGAGGATAGTTGGAACGAATGCAGGGTATGCAAAACCTCTTGCGCGGTCCTGGAGTCAGGCCTTTTGGGGCCCGCGTTGCCATCTCCCGGAGGGAGAACTGACAATAGCCCGGCAGTTCACTGCCGGGTTTACATTGCCCATTCCCAATGTCCCGAAGGGACGGCCGAATTGGCCGAACGATTCTGCCGTCCCTTCGGGACTCGATGCTTCGGTTCACAGGTCCCACCCTTGAAAGAATTCTCCCAAGCAAATCTTCGCGCATTGAACCCAAGAACCGGGATCGGAGCGCCGAGCTCCCGCTCGGCGCGAACCCGCTGTGTCCCAACAGGCCGAGCAGGAGCTCGGCGCTCCGGTTCATGGGGAGGGTGGGCTGTTTTCAAATCTCCCTCCGGGAGATGTCGGCGCGTGGACGGCCCCGCGGCTACGCCCGCGGGTGCGCCCGCTCGTAGGCTTTCTTCAACCGCTCCGTCGTGACGTGCGTGTAAACCTGCGTCGTCCCAAGCCGGGCGTGGCCGAGGAGTTCCTGAACACTGCGCAGGTCGGCGCCTGCGTCGAGCAGGTGTGTGGCGTAGCTGTGTCGCAGTTTGTGCGGGGTGAGCCGCGGGTCGAGGCCGGCGGCGGCGAGGTGTTTCTTCAAACGCCCCTGTAACGTGCGCGCCGGCACTGGGTCGGTCGATTCGCGGGAGCGCAAGAAAGCCGGCTGCTCAGGCATCGGTGGGCGTGGCAGCAACTGCCAGTATAGCCCAATGGCGCTCAGGGCGGTCTCGCCGATGGGCACGACGCGCTCCTTGCGGCCCTTGCCGCGCACGCGGACTTGCTGCCCGTTGAAGTCGATGTCTTCCACCCGCAAACCGCACAGTTCGCTGATGCGCAGGCCGCACGAGTAAATCGTTTCCAGAATCGCCATGTCGCGTTCCGCCACTCCCGGCTCGACGGGCCGGCCGCGGCGAGGCTTCCCGTCGTCGGGGTCGGTGGCAGCCTTCGACGGCGCGTCGAGCAAATCCACCATCTGTTGCACGGTGAGGAACCGCGGGAGGCGCTTCTCCAGCTTCGGCATCGGGATGTTTTTAATCGGCATGTTCTCCACTGCGCCGCGGCGGACGAGGAACTTGTAGAACGTTCGCAACGCGCTGAAGCGAAGCTGCGTGGCGGCACGGCTCAGACGATTGCGCCCGAGAAAGCGGAGGTAGGCTCGAAAATCGTCGCGTTCGAGCCGCGGCCAGTCCGGCGCCGCGCCGCGCTCCCGCTCGTGCCAGCGGTGGAACTCGTGCAGGGCCTGCGTGTAGTTACGGACCGTGTAATCGGAGCCGTGGCGGTCGGTGGTGAGATGTTGCACGAAGCGATCAATCCATTCGTCGGCAATTGCGCCCGGAGCGCCGAGCTCCCGCTCGGCGCGAAGCTCAGGTTTCTCAACGCGCCGAGCAGGAGCTAGGCGCTCCGATTCAGTGGCAGGGACGCGCTGCGGCGCGTCCTGGCCGACCGGCAGGTCGGCCCTACCTGGTGCACGGCGAGGAGTGGCGGCTTCGTCCATGAGGCCGGGTGGAACGGCCGTCAGGAAGACGGCGTGTTGGAAGTTTCCTCGCGCGGCGGAAACTCGAATCCCGCCTTGCCGTTGTCATCGAGCACCAGGTAGGCCGAAAAGGGCCGTCCTGTCTTGGCGGACACGAAATGCTCGAGCAGATCAGTCTTACCGTCGGCCAGGAGCTTGGCAATCTGGGCGCGGTCGATGGGTTGCTGAAGGATGACCTTGCCGGTTTTGAATTTGCACGGTTTCGAGTCGGCCTGGGTTTTCTCGCAAACGTAGTCTTTCTCGCCCTCGAACACGTTCGATTCGCAGATGGGGCATTTGCCGAGCGGCTGCTGGCCGGTGAAATCGATCTTCACAGGCGGTCCCTTGGGCTTGCGCGCGGCGGCGCCGGGCTTCGGCTCGCGCTTCTGGAACTCGAAACCGACCTTGCCGTCCTTGCCGAGCACGAGAAAGGCTTTGAAGGCGCGGCCCGTGCGATTGGAGACAAATTTGTCGAGCAGGTCGGTTCGGCCGGCCGACAACAGTTTGACCACCTGGGCTGGCTCGATGGGCTGCTGAAGGATGATCTTGCTGGAGCGGAAATCGCACTTCCGTTCGCCGCCCGCCGCGTGCTCGCAAATGTAATTCATTCCGTTCTCGAACACGCGCCCGCCGCACTTGGGGCACTTGCCCAGCGGCTCCTTGCCCGTGAAATCGACGGGCGCGGCATTGCCGTTTTCGTCCTTGTTGTCATTGCCGAAGTCGAATTCGAGCTTGTGCTCCGCATTGAGCTTGAGGATCGCGGCGAACGGAAGTCCCTTCCGGCTGCGGAATCCTTGCAGCGGACCGACGGTCCGCTCCCGGATGAGTTGCTCGATTTCCTCCGGCTCCATCAGCCGGCTGGAGAGCCAGGTCGGCAGGCTGAAGTCGCATTTCTGGCACTGGAACCGGCGGTAGTTTTCCTTTACCAGCCCGCCGCATTTGGGACAGGCCGTTTTGAGATCGCCGAAATCGCCGGGCACTTCGTCGCCCTGGAAGGCTTTCGTTCGCCCGACGATGCGGCGGGTCACCTCGGCAATTTCGGCCATGAAGTCGGGGCGCGAGAGCCGCCCTTGCGCCATCTGCAGCAGCTTGAACTCCCATTCGCCAGTCAACTCGGGCTTGGTCAATTCCTCGATGCCCAGCCCGCGCAGTAGCGCCAGCAGCATGAACGCCTTGCCCGTCGGCACCAGTTCATTGGCGCGGCGGTGGATGTATTCCTCGGTGATCAGCCCTTCAATGATTGCTGCGCGCGTCGCGGGCGTGCCCAGCCCGCGCTCGGCCATCGCCTCGCGCAATTCCTCGTCCTCGACCAGCTTGCCCGCGCCTTCCATCGCGCTGAGCAGCGTGGCCTCCGAGTAGCGCGGCGGCGGCTTGGTTTGCGCCTGTTTGAGTTCGATGTCCTTCGTGGCGACCTGCTCGTTCGGCTGGATCGGCACGAGCTGGTTGGCGCTGTCCTCCCCGTCAACGGCGGCTTCGCGGCCATACACTTCCAGCCAGCCGGGCTTGACGAGGACTTTGCCTTCGCTCTTGAACGGTTCGCCTTCGACGCGCGTGATGCGCGTGGTGACGAGGAACTCCGCCGCCGGATAGAAAATGGCCAGAAAGCGCCGCGCCACCATGTCGTAAATCTTCTGCTCCGCCTCGCTGAGGCCCCTGGCGGCGGCGCCGGTCGGGATGATCGCGAAGTGGTCGCTCACTTTTGCGTTGTTGAAGATGCGCTTGTTCGGCTTCACCCACTCCTGCGCGAGAATGTTTGCGGCGAAAGGGCCGTAAGCCGTGCCGTCCATCGAGCCGAGCGTCTGCTTCACCGTCGCGATGTAATCCTCCGGCAGCGCCCGCGAGTCGGTGCGCGGATAGGTCAGGACCTTGTGCTTCTCGTAAAGGGCTTGTGCGATGGCCAGCGTGTTCTTGGCGGAGAATCCGAACCGCTTGTTCGCATCGCGCTGGAGGCTGGTGAGATCGAACAGCAGCGGCGAGAGGGACGTGCTCGGTTTGCTTTCCTCGATGACGATGCCGGGCTTGCCCAGGCATTTGGCGCGGATGGCTTCGGCCTTCGCCTGGTCCCAGAGCCGCTCGGCCCGGAGCGCTTCGTCGGCTTCCTTCGCGTTCGCGGGCCTGGCGAACGTTTCATCGAACCAACGCCCTGTGTATTCACCCGCTGCGCAGGTAAACGTGCCGATCAATTCCCAGTAGGTGCGCGTGATGAACTTGCGAATTTTCTCCTCGCGTTCGACCATGATGGCCAGCGTGGGCGTCTGCACGCGGCCGACGGTGGTCTTGTTGAAGCCGCCACCCTTGGAGTTGAAGGCGGTCATCACGCGCGTGCCGTTGATGCCGACCAGCCAATCGGCCTCGCTGCGGCAAGTGGCGGCGTCGGCCAGCGGGAGCATCTCGGCGTCGCTGCGCAGCCGGGAAAAGCCGTCCCGGATGGAGGCCGGCGTCATCGACTGGAGCCAGAGCCGCTGGATCGGCTGCTTCGCGTTGGTGTGGCGGACAATGTGGCGAAAGATCAGTTCCCCCTCGCGCCCGGCGTCGCAGGCGTTGACGAGCGCGGTCACATCCTTCCGCTTGATGAGCTTCGTGAGGACCTTGAGCCGTTTCTCATTCCTCTCAATCGGCTGCAGGTCGAAGTGCGGCGGGATGACGGGGAGATTGGGGAAGGACCACTTGCCCTTCTTGGCCTCGTACTGCTCCGGGCAAATGATTTCCAGCAAATGGCCCACGGCCGAGGAGAGAACGAACTTGTCGCTCTCGAAATAGTCGTCTTGCTTCGCGAACCCGCCAAGCGCCTTGGCGATGTCGCCGGCGACCGACGGTTTCTCAGCTATGATGAGTGTCTTGCCCATGCAAATCGCGGACTTTTACAACGCGCCTCCCTCCGGAGGCAACACTCTCGTTCAATCGTCCGCTGGGAACGTCGCTTGAGGGGGAAAGTAAGTCAAAGCAGCGTTGAAGCGTTGAGTCGTTAAATCGTTAAATCGTTAAATCGTTAAATCGTTGAATCGTTAAATCCTTGAATCGTTGAATCGTTGAATCGTTGAATCGTGAAGCGGACGAGATGGACGCGTGCCAGCTAGATTTCACGATTTCACGATTCCACGATTTAACGATTCCACGATCCCTTCTGCTTTGCCTTTCGCGCGTCGCCGGGCTAATTCTTCGGTCGTGAAATCCCGTATCTGGCGCTTCGAACTCAAGCTGACGCACCCCTGGCGCATCGCGCGAGGCGACGACACCACCGGTTTCCCGGTCGTATTCAGCGAACTGACGGATGACGCCGGGCGCGGCGGCATCGGCGAGTCCGCTCCCATCGGGCGGTACGGCGAAAGCGTCGACACCGTCGAGGCTTTCCTCCGGCGGGTCGAGTCGGCGAAGCTTTCATTCGACGACATCCACAGCAGCATGCGTTACCTCGATTCGCTCGCGCCGGGCCAGCACGCCGCCAAATGCGCGGTGAACATCGCGCTCGTGGACGGCGCCGCCAGGGCCGCCCGGCAGCCCGTGTGCGACTTCCTCAAACTGGGGTTCACCGAGAAGAAACACGTCACCCGCTTCAGCATCGGCATCGGCACGCCGGAAGTCGTTCGCCAGAAAGTTCGCAAAGCCGCCCGTTATCCCGTGCTGAAACTCAAAGTGGGCAGTCCCGGCGACCGGGCGAACTTCGCCGCGCTCCGCGAAGCCGCGCCGGCCAAGCCGGTGAGCGTCGATGCCAACGAGGGCTGGAAAACGAAGGAGGAGGCGCTCCGCAACATCGAGTGGCTCCACAGCGACGGCCACGTGCAGTTCGTCGAACAGCCGATGCCTTCGGCCACCGACCCGAAGGATTGGCGCTGGCTGAAGGAACGCTCGCCACTCCCGATCTTCGGGGACGAATCGTATCATTCGGCGGCCGACGCCGGGTTGGCGGCGGAATGTTTCCACGGCGTGAACGTGAAGCTCGTCAAGAGCGGCGGCATCAGCGGCGCCTTCGACGCGCTGCGAGCCGCGCGCAAGGCCGGTCTCCAAACCATGATCGGCTGCATGATCGAATCGAGCGTGCTCATCAGCGCCGCGGCGCACCTGGCCGAACTGGCCGATCACCTCGACATCGACGGCAATCTGCTGGTCAGCAACGACCCATTCTCCGGAGCCACCGCTGAGCAGGGCGTCGTGTCGTTCGCCGGCGCGGCCGAGAAGTTTGGGCTGCGAGTCAAAGCACGGTGAGGCTCAACGTAGGGCAGGCGTCTCGCCTGCCCAGCGCCGAAGGCGCGTTCCTGTGAGGCCGCTTCGCGGCCAGGGCAGGCGAGACGCCTGCCCTACCTTCAAGTCGGCCGTCGGTACCGGTACATTCTTATCGCAACTCTGCCGATGAAGAAAGGAGATGAGCGAATTGCTTCTTGAGCACGGTGTGTCCTTTAGGACACGTCGCCACCCTGGCGCGCGCATCCGTCGGCGCGCGCGAAGGGAGCCGAGTTGCCGTTCGCTCCCGCGTTGAACCCTTGACTCAATGGCAGACTTTTTATGAAGGGACCCAAAAAGTCCATCCTGTCCGAGGCCCA
>DASTLJ010000047.1:0-7831 GCA_035715125.1 Verrucomicrobiia bacterium | reverse complement strand
CACCTTCCCCTTCTCGCGGGTAATCCAGTTCACGCGTTTGGGAGATTGCCACAAGCGGGCGGCTGCGGCAACTTCACACAGTATGAAAGCCAGATCCATCCCCTTGCCTGCCGCTTGCGCCCTGCTCTTCGTCGCTCGACTTGTTGCGCCCGCCGCCGCGCTCGACACCAACCGCATCGAACAAATCACCGGACTCAAGGGCGCCTGGAACGCCGCCGAGGGCGTGCTCAAACTCACCGCGCCGCGCAATGACGTGGCGGTGAAGGTGGATGAGTGGAAAATGCCGCCGTTCATGGGGCTGACTTCGTGGGCGGCGTTCATGGCCGGGAAAAGGGCCGACGCGATGGTGATGGGTGACTTCACGCTTTTTGAGGATGAAGTCAATCCGGTGATGAGCGCGGCCCTCGACAACGGCCTTCAAGTCACCGCGCTGCACAATCACTTTTTCCACGCCCAGCCGCAGGTCTATTTCATGCACATCGGCGGCGAAGGTAGCGTGGGGAATCTGGCGGGCGGCGTGAAAGCGGCGCTGGCGAAGGTGAAGGAAATCCGGACGGCAAACCCGGAACCGGCCGGGTCCTTCGGCGGCGGCATTGCGGAGAAAAACGCCATCAGCGCCGCGCCGCTGGCCGAGTTGTTCAGCGCCAAAGCGCAGGAGAAGGACGGCATGGTGAAGTTCGTTTTTGGCCGCGTTGCGCGAATGGAATGCGGCTGTGAAGTCGGCAAGGAGATGGGAGTGAACACCTGGGCCAGCTTCGGCGGCACGGACGACAACGCGGTCGTGGACGGGGATTTCGTGTGTCAGGAAAACGAGCTTCAGCCCGTCCTCAAAAGTCTGCGCGGCGCGGGAATCAATATCGTGGCGATTCATCAGCACATGATTCGCGAATCGCCGCGCTACGTGTTCCTGCACTATTGGGGACGCGGCAAGGCGGCGGACCTGGCTCGCGCGCTTAAATCGGCGCGAGGCGAGCAAACCAAGGCCGCGGCAGCCGCAGCGCGGGCCGAAGGCGGCTTCAAGGAAATCGCCGCCGCGGATTACGAGAAACGACGCGCGCGGGGAAAAGCCGTGGTCCTCGACGTGCGCAGCCCGGAGGAATTCGCCAAGGGCCACGTGCCGGGCGCGGTGAACATCGACATCAACGCGCCGGGCTTCGCCGAGCAGGTCGCGCGGTTCGACAAGTCCAAACCCATTCTCGTGAACTGCCACGCCGGATCGCGCGGCGCCGTCGCCAGCGCGGCATTGGCGCAGCTCGGCTTCAAGGCCGTCTGCAATTTGGAAGGCGGCCTGGCGGCATGGGAGAAGGACGGACATCAATCTGAAACCAGGACACAGCCATGAACACCATCGCGACCCTCGTATCCTTTGGAAGCCTGCTCGCTGTCGCCGCGCAAGCAGCCACCGTCAATTTCGATGGCGACAAGCCCAACGAAGCGCCGGCCGGCTGGACTTGCACCAAAACCGGCAGCGGTATTCCGAAATGGGTCGTCGTCGCGGACGAAAGCGCGCCGAGCAAGCCGAACGTTCTGAAACAATCGGGCGAGGCGACTTACCCGGTCGCGCTGAAAGACGACACGAGCCTCAAGGACGGCTTCGTCGAAGTGCAGTTCAAGCCCGTGTCCGGCAAGGAAGACCAGGCGGGCGGCGTCATCTGGCGCGCGAAAGACGCGGACAACTACTACATCGCGCGGGCCAACGCGCTGGAAGACAACGTGACGATATACCACACCATCAAGGGCAAACGCGTGTCGTTCAAGAACGTGAACACCAAGGTTGCCTCCGGCGTATGGCACACGCTCCGGGTGGACTTCGTTGGCAACAAGTTCACCGTGTCGTTCAATGGCAAGAAAGTCATCGACGCCACGGATGACAGTTTTGCCGACGCGGGCAAAGTCGGCGTCTGGACGAAGGCTGACAGCGTAACCCTGTTCGACGATTTCAGCTACGGCACGAAATGAAGGCGACGCCGGTTTTCGCCTTCGCCCTGTTACTGGCCCCCGCGCCGCGCTGCTTCGCTCCGCCGCCGCTGGTGACGGGCGACGTGCCCACAGCGGACAAGCAGACGTTCGAGTGGTATGTCGGCGGGCGCTATCAGGAGAACGAGAGTGGCAAACCCGCGCGCCTGCTCCCGTTCACCGAGCTGGTCTATGGATTGACCGATCGGCAGGAACTGACCTTTGAATTTGCCGGGCTCAGCGTGGGCCACGAATACGGCATCAACGACGCCGTGGTCGGAACGAAGTTTGTCTTCCTAAAGGAGACCGAGCGGCGTCCGGGCATCGCCGGGTCATTCGAATTGAAGTTGCCTACCGGGGACAAGGACCGCGGCCTCGGCAGCGGCGAGTTCGACTACGACCTGCGGTTGCGGGCGCAGAAGACATGGGGCTGGTTCACAGCCATCGGCAACGTGGGCTACACGTTTGTCACTGACCCGGAATTCGGCGGGGTCAGGCAGAGCGCGGAGAACGAATGGCTGGCGGCGTTTGGCCAGGAATGGCAGGTGGCCAGGCGGACGAAGCTGCTGTCCGAGCTTTATTTCGTCAGCCGCGAAGAACCGGGCGGGCCCAATCGGCTGGCGGCCAACGTTGGCTTCAAACACAAGCTGCTCGACAACTTGAGCGTTCATTCTGCTTTTGGCAAAAGCATCCGTGTAGGCAATCGCGGCGGGCCGGACCTGCACGTTTACGCCGGCCTCAAGTGGGAGTTCGACGCGCCTTGGAAGAAGCGCCATTGAAAGGAACGTATTCATTTCCCGCGCAGGTCACGCCAAATGAACCGCCTCACCCCTGCCCTCTCCGCTTTGAGGGAATTGTGTTTAGCGTCTCATTCACTAGCGTTTCCGCCGGGTAGAGCCGGTGGGTAACCACCGGCTCTACCCGGCGACGGGACGCGCAGAGGGTGACGCTAAACACATACTGACCGTCAGGTCGCCGGCTGTATTCTCAAGTGGAAACGACATCGATGCCGCCCCAAGCTAACGCGCTTCGATCACGGGACGGCTACGGCTTTTTGCCCGCCACAAACTCAACTGCCTCCGACCAGTGGCCACAGTGACCGGTCGCATCGCACGCCCGGGCGCGCACACGGTAGGTGCGCCCGGGCTCAAGAAGGTTCGTGGGAATCTCCGCAGCGGATTTGCCCGTTTCCTGCCAGAGCGATTCAATTTCGTAACGGCGCGGCGCTGAGAGTTTGACAGCAGGCGCGAGAGTGATTTCTGCCATGCGCCACTCGACCGAGGGAGCCGGGCTCTGGCTGGCGGGCATCGAGGCCTGAAATTTCAGCGTCGCTTTCGTGAAATCCAGCGCGCCGTCAGCGGCAACAGAAGGGGCCGGCGGAAGGGCCACATCGGTCAGCAATGCGGTGTCGCACCATCGCCCCCGCTCGACCACGTAGTCTTTCATCTGCTTTACCATGCCGCGGAAATCCCGCGTCGGCGATTCCCCGTAGAAGCGGCCCTGACCCGCCTTGATCGGGTGGACCCAGCGGCTGGCCATGATGGGATGATAATCCCACTTGGCCCGGTCGGCATCGACGAAGGACGGGCCGCCGGCGGGATCCGCAATCACGGCCGCGTATTCGTCGATGAGCGCGCCGGTTTGTTCGGGATTGAAAAGCAGGTCGCGGACTTCGCGAAGCCGGTTCTGGTATTCGATATTGAATTGGGGAGAGCGGATCAGGCCGGCGCGATAGAACGGTTCCTGTCCCGTGCCGAACATCGTGTCCTTCCAGGTGAGGTCCACATCCCACGGCAACACGATCCACTGCCGCGCGCGCGGGTCGAGGTAGTAAAAGTAGTTTTTCCCGAACGCGATGTCGTAGTGATGCACGCACTCCAGGATGGAACGGTAGCTGAAGTAACGCCGGAGGTCCACGTTCCGGCGCCACCAGTCGTCGGACTGGGGCCGCTGGCAGGCGGCGGCGAATTGCAGCACGTCCTGGCGATTCGTCGGCGCGCCTTTGGCAAGATGTTCAGGTTTGGGCTGGCCGAAGTCCCACTTGTAGAGGTTGCCGTCCGGCAGATTGTGCTCTTTCAGAAAATTGTCATCGATCTCCTCGGTGGCGAGGTACAGGCCCCAGAAATCGCCTTCGTACTGGCTGGCCGGACTTTCCTCCGCCCCGTTGACGACGCGAAGGTGAACGTAGTGCGTGCGCGGCGCGGGCACGCCGGCCAGGTTGAAGAGACCATAGGTGACGGCTTCGTACAAACCGTGTTCTCCGCGGCGTCCGTAATTGCCCTGTTGAATGCACGCGCCGAGGTTGAGCTTCTCCCACCGGGTCGCGTAAGGCCGGCCGAAATCGTCGCGCGCCTGCAAGTGATGGCCGCGATTGAAATCAAACTTCCACATGTTCTTGCCCATCGCATGACGCCACTCGCCGCCACGGATTCGGAAGCGGACGTGGTCGTACACATTGTCGTCGGCGACAATCGTGCAGGTGTGGTCGTAACGATGCCGGCTGCCTTCGTCGAAGACATCGCTCGGCTGATACCAGGTTGTGTCTTCGACCGCGCTTTTGCCCGCAATAAAGTGATAGACCTGCACGCTGCGCATCACCTCGGCGCTCAACGTGACCGGCGTGTCCCTGGCCGGATTGACGGCAGCGCGCCACGCGGGAACGCCGTCGTACACGAAGTAGGCGAAGTTGGGCTGCGTGTCGCCCGGTTCCGGCGCGAGGACACGTCCTCCGGCCGAGATGCGGTAGCGCACGAGACGGCGGTGCTTCTGGAGCGAGGCCGGCAATTCCGCCGTGAACACGCCGTCTCCCTTGGTGACATCGCCGTTCTGTCCCTCGTCGTTGAGCGGAACGGGATTCCATCCCTTTTTGTACTTCGGGTCGTTCAGTTCGACATACTGGCCTGGCTCAATCAGTTGATACTCGACGAACAGATTCGATTGCTGCGCCAGCGCCGTTCCGCTGGCGGTGATGCGGACGACCGCTTCGGACCTGGGTTGCTGCGGCGAGTGTTGGACGACGATCCCGGCCGCTCCCGCAAGCGCTGCGGTTGCCGCCCAACAAAGCGCAACGACGATCAGGCGCATGGACGAGCAGCGGCTCATTTCATCTTCACTCTGGACGAGAACGGAGCGACGATGCTCCATTCCGGTTTGCAAGTCACTTTGGAACTGATGCCGCCAACGCCTCGCCCGAACACCGCGTCCGTTCGTATCTTGACGCGAACTGTGCGGTTTGCCACCGCCCCGGAGGGCCGTCGCGCGGGACATTTGACGCGCACTTCCCCAGACCGCTCGCAGAGCAGCATTCTCACTCGCGAGCCGTCAGTACCTCAGACGCCATCCTGCAAATCCTTCAGACCATTCCGCAGGATTTCCCCACCCGGCAAGTGGTCATACATCGGGCAGCCCTCCAAGGAACTCCTTCACCCGGCGAAGGAAGGACTCTTCGTCCACCGCGGGATAGCGCTTGAGTGAAACGACGTGAAGCGTGTTGGCAGAACCCTGCCGGTGTTAGAGACTGGACGCCGTGGCGCCAACCCATCAGATGGTGCGAATCGAGCGAGCCTTCGGATGGATCGACTTCGCCGTCCTGGCCTTGCTCGTGGCGCTCATCTACGCGGTCGTGACGGTCGCTCGCGAATGGAGCGGACCGCTGCAACCCGTCGCCGAGATTCATACCGAGGCGCGCTACCTGCCGCTCTACGCGCTATTCAGCCTGACCCGCGGGGTTTGCGCCTACGGCGTGTCGTTCCTGTTCACGTTGGCCTACGGCTACGCGATGGCGCGGATCGCCGTGGCCGAGCGCGTCCTCCTTCCGCTGCTGGACATTTTGCAAAGCATCCCGGTGTTGGGATTTTTGCCGGGCTTCGTGCTGGGGTTGGTGCATCTGTTTCCACAACGCAACTTCGGACTCGAACTCGCCTCGGTGCTGATGATTTTCACAGGGCAGGCCTGGAACATGACGTTCTCCTTCTACTCGTCGTTGAAGACTGTGCCGCCAGACCTGGTCGCGGTGACGCGGCTTGCAAAGTTGTCGTGGTGGGATCGGTTCCTCCGGCTCGACCTGTCATTCGCGGCGACGGGTCTGGTTTGGAACAGCATGATGTCCATGGCGGGCGGCTGGTTCTTTCTCACCGTGAGCGAGGCGTTCGTGCTGGGTGAACATGATTTCCGCCTGCCGGGCCTTGGCTCTTATATGAGCCTCGCTATCGAACGTGGGGATGTGCGGGGTCAGGTGCTCGGCGTGCTGGCGATGCTTGGCATGATTGTCCTGCTCGACCAGTTGGTCTGGCGTCCGGTGGTGGCATGGGCGCAGAAATTCACCGACGAGGAATCCGACGCCGCGCACCCATCGTGGGCGTGGGAGCGGATTCGACGGTCGTGGATCTGGCGGCTGTGCTCGCGGCCGGCGAGATTCGCCTGGCGCCGCGCCAAGCCGGTGCTCGGCACCGCCGCCACAGGATACGAAACCCGGATTCGTCACGCGCCGAACTCGCTTCGCGGGTTGAAGCGCCCCGTGCTGATCGCGGTCGCGGCTGGAATTCTTTTTGGCTTTGCCCGATACGTCCATCTGCTGTCTGCGCTCACCGGCGCAGAATGGCTGCATCTGCTGACCAGCATCACGGCGACCTTTCTGCGCGTGTCGGCCGCGGTGGCGCTGGCTTCATTGTGGACGGTGCCCGTGGGCGTGATGATTGGCCGCAATCCCCGCTGGGCGCGGCGGCTTCAGCCCATCATCCAAATGGCCGCGAGTTTCCCGGCCCCGATGATTTTTCCGCTGGTCGTCGGTGGAATGTTGCTGCTCGGCGTTGGCCTGGGGCTGAGTTCCATCGTGCTGCTGCTGTTGGGCACGCAATGGTATGTGCTCTTCAACGTCATCGCGGGCACAAGCGCGATTCCGCGTGAACTGTGGGAAGTGTCGCGGCTGGGCCGGTTCTCGCGCCGGCATCGATGGCAGTATTTGATTCTGCCCGCCATCTTTCCGTCGCTGCTCACCGGCTGGATTACCGCGATGGGCGGCGCATGGAACGCCAGCATCGTGGCCGAATACATGAAGCATCGCGGACAGACCCTCGCGACGACGGGATTGGGCGCGACCATCAGCCAGGCGACGGAGCGCGGCGATTTTCACGTCCTCGCCGCCGCGGTCGGCCTCATGGCCGTGGCCGTGGTCGGTTTCAACCGGCTCGTCTGGCGTCCGCTCAGTCACCGGGCGCAGTCGCGCTACGCGATGACGACCTGATCATGGCGACACTCCTTCTCGAAGCCCGCCAGGTCTTCCAGCGCTTCTCGCTGGCAGGCGGCAAGAGCATCGAAATCCTTCACGACATCAACCTCGAGATTCGCGAGCACGAAATCGTCGCGCTGTTGGGACCGTCGGGATGCGGCAAGTCCACGCTGCTGCGAACCCTCATCGGCTTGGAAAAGCCGGCGTCTGGGGAAATTCTCTACCGGGGCGCCCCGCAGTCCGGGCTGAATCCTTCCGCCGCGCTCGTGTTCCAGAACTTCGCGCTCTTTCCGTGGATGACTGTTCAACAAAACATTGCCCTCGGCTTGTCCAGCTCGCCGCTCGCCGAGGCCGAGCGCGAGCAGCGGGTGCGCCGGGTGATTGACACCGTCGGCCTGGAGGGGTTCGAGGAAGCCTATCCCAAGGAACTCTCCGGCGGCATGAAGCAGCGCATCGGACTGGCCCGCGCGCTCGCCGTGGAGCCGGAACTTTTGTGCATGGACGAGCCTTTCAGCGCCCTCGATGTGCTCACCGGCGAGACGCTCCGCAACGAAATAATCGACCTCTACACCAGTAAGACCTCGCCGGTGAACTCCGTCCTCGTGGTCACGCACGGCGTCGGCGAAGCGGTCTTCATGGCCACGCGCA
>DASTLJ010000046.1:0-6284 GCA_035715125.1 Verrucomicrobiia bacterium | reverse complement strand
GCCAATCCATTCAACACGGCGGACAATACGGTGCGAGGCGTTCTCTCCAACGTGCCGGAGGGGAGTGGATTGAGGAAATGGGATGAAGCCACGCAATCCTACCGCACCAACCTGTTCAGCCTGGGCCGTTGGTCCGACGAGACGATGAGCTTGAGACCCGGGGAAGGCGTCTTCTTCAGCAATTCGCTCGCCCAGTCTCTGAGTCTGTGCCTGACCGGCGAAATCCTGCAAGGCGACCTGAGCAACAGCATTCCCGCGGGGCAATCCATACGCAGCTCGATGGTGCCGCAGGGCGGGTTCATTCAAGCGACGAACCATTACATTCCGGATCCCGGAGACGTAGTCCAACTTTACACGAGCTCCGGCTGGCAGAATTACATCTTCGACGATTTTGATAACCAGTGGGTTCTCAATGGGGTGCCTGCCGAGCCGGTGCTGGAAGTTGGCGAAGCGGCGTTTATCAATTCGCAGAGCGCCAAATTCTGGCGGCGGCGATTTTTCGTCTGGCCTTGAGGTTCTCCTAACGCCGCGGCCGCCATCTCTAGCAGCCCGTTCAAAAACTCCCAATGAACCTGTAGCGGCGGTCTGCGACCGCCGAAATCGGGCCAGAATGCGCGGTTTCTTCGGCGCTCATAGAGCGCCGCTACAGTTTTTGAACGGGCTGCTAACGCCGCCGCTGCCATCTTCAGGCATCGCGGCTCGCGGGGACGCTCGCCCCACCGCGTTGAGGCAGGCTTCACGCCGCCGCCACCTTCACGTCCGCGAAGACGATGACGCCTTTGTTGACGTGGGTGTGGAAATGAGCACGCCCCGGGCGCATCCTGGAAGTACCACCACGGCCGAGGTCGCGCCGGGGGATGTAGGGCAGGCGTCCCGCCTGCCCTGCCGCGCCCAAAGGCGCGGCTTTCGTACCATCACAGCCTCGCTTCGCTCGGCCGGTCAGGCGAGACGCCTGCCCTACATTGGCAGCAAGTTCTGGCGCGGCGCCGCGCGCCTTGTTACAAAGCGCCCGCGCAATGTTGCAGGCCGCCTACAACTGGGTGCTGGACTGGCTGGCGGGCATGGGCCAACTCGCGTTGTTCGCGAAGGAGGTCTTCCGGGCCATGTTCGCTCAACGGAGCAGCGGCCGCACGTTGCTCTACCAGCTCTATTTCGTCGGCGTGAAGTCGCAAGCCGTCGTGCTCATCACGGGCGCGTTTACTGGCATGGTGCTGGCGGCCCAAACCTTCTTCCAATTTCACAAGGTCCACATGGACACGGCCACGCTGGCGGTCGTGAGCGTCTCGATGTGCAGTGAACTGGGCCCGGTGCTCACGGGCCTGATGGTCGCGGGCCGCGTCGGCGCGGCGCTGGCGGCGGAGCTGGGCACGATGCGTGTCACCGAGCAGATTGACGCATTGCGCACGCTGGCGACGCATCCCATCGATTACCTGGTCGTGCCGCGGACGCTGGCGACGGTGCTGGCGATGCCGTTGCTCACGGCCCTGTCCATCGCGGTTGGCATCGGCGCCGGCTACCTCGTCGCCGTGCGGTTCCTCGGCATCGAGCCGGCGTATACGTGGCAGCACACCATGACGTTCACGGACCTTCGGCAGCCGATCATGGGCTTGATCAAGGCCATCCTCTACGGCGCCATCATCGGACTCATCTCCTGCTACAAAGGGATGACCTGCGGCGAAGGGGCCGAAGGAGTCGGCCGCGCGACGACCGAAGCCGTCGTCTATTCGTCCATCACGATCCTTGTGAGCAACTTTTTCCTGACGCTCATTCTCAACCGGGTGCTGCCCGCGCTATGATCGAAACGCGCGATCTGCACAAAGCCTTCGGTCCGCAGCCGGTCTTGCGCGGGGTGAACTTGCGCATCGAGAGCGGCGAAGCGCTCGTCATCATCGGCCGCAGCGGCGGCGGCAAAAGCGTGCTGCTCAAGCACCTCATCGGCCTCATCCAGCCCGACGAGGGCGACGTGCTGGTGGACGGCGAAAACATCGGGCGCCTGAGCGAGCGCGCTTTGTTGGGGGTGCGGAGCAAGTTTGGCATGCTCTTCCAGTCCTCGGCGCTGTTCGACTCGATAAACGTGGCGGAAAACGTCGGCTTCGCCTTGGTCCAATCCCGCCAATGGACCGAGGGCGAGATCGCCCAAAAGGTGGCCGAAGCGCTGGCGATGGTCGAACTGGCCGGCATCGAGGAGAAGAAACCTTCAGAGTTGTCGGGCGGCATGCGCAAGCGCGTGGGACTGGCCCGCGCGATCGTCTATCGGCCTCAGATTCTGCTCTACGACGAACCGACGACCGGTCTGGACCCGGTCGTAGCCGACACGATCGACCAGTTGATCGTGCGCATTTCCAACCGGCTCGCGGTCACCTCCGTCGCCGTCACCCACGACATGCGCAGCGCCAGCCGCATCGGACGGCGCATCGTGATGCTGCACGAGGGGCGGATTCACGCCAGCGGCACGCCGGAGGAGATTTTCAATTCGGCCGACCCCGTGGTCCGCCGGTTCGTGAAAGGGATTTCGGACTTAAGGGAAACGCCGATTCAGCCGTGAAGAGCGGGGAAGTATGCGGTCCCGCCTTGCGGCGCGTGCGTCAGCCTGAAGCCAGGCGCAACGAACGCAGGACGGAACTATGAATGAAAAACGACTGGAAATCAAAGTCGGGGCGTTCGCGGTGGTCGCCCTCGTGGTATTGGCGGCCATCCTGCTGGTGTTCAGCAAGGGCGAGGGATGGTTTGCATCCACCTACACGTTGCGCCTTCGCGCCGACAACGTCAGCGGGCTCAAGGCCCGCTCCTCCGTGCTTATTTCCGGCGTGCCCGTCGGGACGGTCACCAGCACCGAGCTTTCCCCGGACGGCAAAGGCGTGACCATCTTCCTGAGAATCCAGAAGCGCTACGGCATCCACCGCGACGCGCTGTTCAGCGTCGAGCAAATTGGCCTGCTGGGCGACCAGTTCGTCGTCATCACCCCGACCGAAAACAAAGGTACTCTGCTCCAGGACGGCGACGAGGTCGACTGCAGGGCCCCGTTCAGCGTGCAGGGGCTCGCGGCATCGGCGGTCGGGTTCGTTCAGCGCGTCGATGAAGCCACGAAGATGCTCAAGGACATGATGACGCGGATCAACGACATCTTTCTCACGAAACAAACGCTCACGAACCTCTCGCAAACCGTCGGCAACCTCCGAGCCGCCTCCGAGCGCGCCGGTGCGCTCGTCGAAAACCTCGATCAGCTCGTCTCGACCAACTCCCCGTCGTTCACGGTGACGCTGACGAACTTCGCCCGCTTTTCCGAAGACTTGATCCGCCTGGCGAGTGAAGTTCGGGAAACGCTTTCGGAGAACCGATCTTCGCTCGCGGGCACGGTGAAGAACCTCGAGGACTCCTCCCGCACCGTCCGCGGCCTGGCGAATGATCTCGACCAGGGCAAGGGGCTTGCCGGCGCGATGCTCAAGGACGAGCAGATTCGCGCGAACCTTTCCGCGACAATCGCCAATCTCACCACCCTCAGCAGCAATCTGGCCCGCCACGGCCTGCTCCATAAACCCAAGCCACCCAAGCCCTCCCTCGACTCGCGCCCGCCCTACCCCGGCTACTCTCCCACCAAATGAACAAGCCGCTCTGGACGATCCGCATCTTTTTCCTGCTGCTTTGCACGATCGCGGGCTATGCCGTCGGCGAGGCGGACACCGGCATGATTCCCGGGGGCAACTGGGGGCTGCTCTACGGATTCGGGCTGGGTGGAGTGCTTATCGGCATCGATCACGCCATCAAGGGCTTTTCCTTGCGCGCGTTTTCCACCGCCACGTTCGGGCTGCTGCTCGGCGCGCTGGTCGCCGCGCTCATCGATCGCAACGAACTGTTCATCTTCGGCGCCGACGAGAAGACCCGCTGGCTTATCCGGCTGGGATTATTCCTCTCCTTCGGCTACGTGGGCATGGTGCTGGCGATGCGCAGCAACAAGGAGGATTTCTCGTTGCTCATCCCCTACGTCCGCTTCCGCTCGCAGAACAAGCCCGACAACCTGCTCGTCCTCGATACCAGCGTCATCATCGACGGCCGCATCGCCGACCTCATCGACGGCCGCTTCGTTGAAGGCATCCTCATCGTCCCCAAGTTCGTGCTTGAGGAACTCCAGTACGTCGCCGACTCCTCCGACCCGCTCAAGCGGGCCCGCGGCCGGCGCGGCATGGAAATCCTCATGCGCATCCGCCACAACCCCCGTTGCGAAGTGCGCTTCCACGACATGGACTTCCCCGAGGAACGCGAAGTCGACGCCAAACTCCTCAAAATCACCCGCGCCCTCGACGCGAAGCTCTACACGGTCGACTTCAACCTCGGCAAAATAGCCGAAATCCAATCCATCCCGTACATCAACCTCTCCGAGCTGGCCGCGCTGCTCAAGCCCACGGTCCTCCCCGGCGACACGCTCGAGCTGCGCATCACCCGCGAAGGCCGGGAAAAAGGCCAGGGCGTGGCCTACCTCAGCGATGGCACGATGGTCGTCGTGAGCGGCGCCCAGCACCTGGTCGGCCGGCAAGTCCAGGCGCACGTGCAATCGCTCCACCAGACCGGCGCCGGCGTCATCGTCTTCGCAGACGTGAAGGTGGCGGCGGCGGCGTGAGCAATTTCGTTGAAGCGTTGAAGGGTTGAAGCGTTAAATCGGCGCGTTGTGTGCGCGCGTTCGCGTCGTGCGTGAACGCATCAACGCATTAAAGGTTCAACGAATGACAAAGGCTTTCGCTCGATTACAGCAGCTCCTGCCCCGCGGTGAGTTCCACCGCGATCGTCACTTCTGCCGGCGCTTCGCCGGCGACAAGTGGTTTGCTGCCCACACACCCGACGCTGTCGCCCTGCCGCGCTCGACGGCGTCCATCGCAAAGCTGCTCGCCTTCGCCCACGCGCATCGCATCCCGATTACGCCGCGTGGGGCGGGCTACGGCTACGTCGGCGGTTGCGTGCCGAACAAGGGCGGCATCGTGCTTTCGCTCGAACGGATGGACCGCATCAAGGAAATCAGCGCGGCCGATTTTGTCGCGGTCGTTCAGCCGGGCGTCATTACGAAGAAACTTCAGGACGCGGTCGAAAAGCGCGGCCTGTTCTATCCGCCGGACCCCGCGAGCCGGGCCGATTGCACCCTGGGCGGGAACATCGCCACCAACGCCGGCGGCCCGCGCTGCCTCAAATACGGCGTCACCCGCGATTACGTGCTCGGACTGGAAGTCGTCCTGGCGGACGGCACGGTCGTCCGTCTCGGGGGGCGAGTGCACAAGAACAAGACCGGCTTCGATCTCCATCGCCTGTTCACCGGCTCGGAGGGGCTTCTGGGCGTGGTCACCGAGGCAACCCTGAAGCTGCTCCCGTTCCCGCCCTCGCGCGCCTGCCTGGCCGTTGGCTTCCGTTCGACCGCCGTCGCCACACGCGCCATTCGGGGAATCTTCCAGGCGGGTTTTCTTCCGTGCGCCCTGGAAGTCGCCGACTCGTTTACGCTCGACGCCGCCCGCAAGCGGACCGGCAGCCGGCAACTCGAGGGTTGCCATTCCCTGTTCATTGTCGAACTCGACGGCCGGGAGCCATCCGTGCGCGCCGACCTCCGCGCACTCGAGCGCGTCATCCGCGCCAGCAAGCCGGGACCGCTGTTCGTGGACCGCGCCATCGGGCACGCCGCGTGCGAACGGCTCTGGCAAATCCGGCGCGAGTTTTCCTATTCGCTCCGCGACACCGGGCTGACGAAGCTGAACCAGGACATCGTGGTGCCGCGCGGCCGGCTCGAAGACCTGTTTCAATTCACCGCCCGCCTTCAGAAGAAGCACGGCCTGCCCGTTGCCGCGTTTGGCCACGCGGGCGACGGCAACATCCACGTGAACATCATGCTCGACCGCCAGCAGCCGGGCGCGGAGGCGCGCGCGCAGGCGGCGCTAGATGATCTTTTCGAGCAAATCCTGGCCTGGGGCGGCAGCATCACCGGCGAACACGGCATCGGCCTTGCGAAGCTGCGTTGGTGGCCGCTAGCCGCCGACGAAAACGTCCGCAAGCTGCACCGGCAGGTCAAACGTGCGCTGGACCCGCGGGGGATTTTGAATCCGGGGAAGTTCGTTTGAGCAAGGACGCGATGCGCGGTGCGTGGTGCGTGGTGCGTCAAGCACGTCGATTGGTCCGTCGGCTGTTTCACGCAACACGCAACACGCATCACGACACACGTCCGCTACCGTCCCGGCTTTGCCGGCGGCGGGTTCGTGACCGGGGCTGGCGGTGCTGGAGTCGCCGGCGCCGGCGCTTCCGCAGGCAGGCCC
>DASTLJ010000045.1:0-5489 GCA_035715125.1 Verrucomicrobiia bacterium | reverse complement strand
AGTTGATGGGAGGCGATGCGGGCCAGCAGTTCGGCCCGGCGCCAATGCGGTGCTAACCATGCCATCGGTGTTCAGGTCGTGGACTTGGTCGCCACGTCCTTGAATTTCTGGAAGAGTTCCTGCGCCTCGGCGTTGTCCTTGACCTCCAGGTAGAGCGCGTCCAGGCCCGCTTCGATCTTGGTCCGCTGCGCCGCCAGCCATTTCTCTCGTTCCTGCATCAGCGCCCGCTCGCGCTGGTCGAACTTTTTGTCCTCCATTGCCCCTTTGAAGCGGCCGCTCTGCTCGTCCGCGTCGACTTTGATGACGTTGAGGCGGAGCTTGTCGTCCTGCTTCAGCTCGGCGGCCACATAGGAACGCAGGATCGCGGCGGCGCGGACGTTCTCCCTGGAGAGATTGGGGAAGCGTTTCTGGAGCGCGGCTTCGTCCATCTCCGCCAGCTCGCCCAGGATGTCCCATTCCTTTTGGCGATGCCACCAGGCGCAGAACCGCGCGTACTTCGAGTCGTCGCTGATCGCGATGCCGAATTTCTCCAGGATGGCCGCACGCGCCTCCGCGTTGCTGTGCCGGTTCCGAAGTCCAAAGGCCCAGTCGCCGTCCGCCGGATTGTCCCGGCACCGAAGCTTCAACTGCCGGAGCGGAGGGATGGTTCCGCCGGTTTTGTGGATTTTTTGGGGCAGGTTCATGCCCTCACATGTCCCTCCGGGCCACGAGGCCGGCGTCGGTGATCGCCCAGCGCAGGGCGCCGAGTTTTCCGCGCTGGCTGGTGATCCATTGTTCGCGCTCGCAGAAACTCAGGGCGTTTTCAAATTCAGCCAGCGTGGCGGGCGGCCGGGTGCGTTGCATGACCGCGCCGTGCAGGAGGCCTTCGGAGATCAATCCGCCATCGACGCCGCGAGGATCGGTGAGCACGTCGAGCAAGGCGCGGATGACTTGTTGGCCGTGGGAGTTCATGAGTGTTCAGTGCTGCGAATTGCGGCTTGCGTGTCGCGCATGGGCCAGACGGTGGACCGCCCGCCGGAGCAAGTGTTAGCGCCAAACGAGCGAAACGTGCGAAACGAGCGAAATTCCGGCGAGGGTCAGGGATTTTTCAGCGCGGAACGCCTTTGATCCCCTTTCCCTGCGCAATTCGTGGAGACTTTTCGTGGCGCAGAGGCCAAGGCGGGCAACGGAATGAACGCCATCTCGATTAGCAATTCTTCGACCTTAGTTCTCCATCCGCCCTCCGCGTTTCACGCCTTAGTGTTCTCGGGCGTCAGTTCGGTGACGTGTTCGAACCGCGAATTCACGCGAATTCACGCGAATTGACGAGAATGTCTGGGCAATTTGCGTCTATTCGCGTCTATTCGCGGTTGCTGGTACGTCATCGCATTTGTGCCGGGCAGCACTTACGCGAAAGGCAACACGCAATACGCAACACGTCTCACTTCCCGATAGATCGAGTCGCGTCTTTGTACGCCATGAGACTGGGAACTTCCCAAACGAGCACCCGCTGTTTCTCGGAGGTGAAGCGCCAGCGGAGGTATTGAAGGCCGAGCTTGGATTCGCGGGCGGCGCGCAGGGCGGTGAAGCCGACGCCCAACAGCCCGGCGGCCCGGAAGCTGCCGACCTCGGGCACTTGAGCGCGGGGCTTGCCAGGGGCGACGATGAACGTGCCGTCACCCCGGGGCGTGACGAGCGCTTCGGCGAAGACCAAATTCTGTTCCTGCGGCGCATTCTGGCTGGCGGTTTCGGGCGCCTTGGGGCGGGAGGAACCATCGGCTGAAACTGTGACGGCGGAGCGAGGCGCTTGGAGTTTGCGGGAGTGGGAGTCAGGGCGTCGGCGCGCGATGGCCTCGCTCTCCAGCTTCCTTGCTCTCTGGTGTTGGATTTTCTTCCTCATGGCAGGAGGGTTTGTTTGAGCATGGGCAAAATCGAGTCGAGAGAAGCTTGTGTCGAGAGTGCAGAGCCGAGCGGTCCTCTACGCTCGACTCAGACTGGCTCTCAACTGTCCCAGCGCGGCGGAGCCGCAACCACTTTGGAGTGCGCGGACTTGTCCGCGCTTTCGGCAGGCGACTTGTCGCCGTCCAATGCGGAAAGGCGTCCAACTCTCCCGGGCCGCTGGACGCGGCCCCGCTTTGGCGACAAGTCGCCTAAGCGGCAAAAGCGGTGACAAGTCACCGCACTCCAAATTCTTGCCGGCTCTGCGCGAAGTTTCATCATTGTAGTACGTAGCAAAGGACAATCCGCTGGCATGTCAATTGTGGACCTGTCTAGCTTGGCTGGTTGAGTCGGCCTTTTCGAGCAGTTCGCCCAGGAGTTCGAGCGTCCTGGTTTGAGCGCGAACCCCGTAATGGAAATGGTAGGCGGCTTTTGCGGCTTCCTGGCGGGCCGGGGCCGGCAACACTTCTGCCAGACTCCTGAAAAACATCTCCAGTTCGTTCGGCGTGGCGTGATCGAGCTTGTTGCCGACAAAGTCCAGAACGGTATCCAGCGGGGTCATGAGGAAACCTCATTTGTTGGCCGCAAAATGGCCGGTTGAGCGGCGGGCCACAGCCGAATCAGGTGCGACCCGGCCGCCGGTGTCAGAATGCCGATTTCGAATCGCCAATTGCAAGTGCAACCAAACGCGGGGGACTGCTTGAATTGTCCATCCGCCGCCGGCTCGACGATCTGCGTACACAAGAGGGTTTTGAGGCTCGGGGTGGACGAGAGATTACGTGGCAAGTTTTTCCTTGAGTTTTCGTATGTGTCACGCAACAATCACGTTAAATGGATAACCAAATGGAACAAGATAGTCAACCAGAAAAATACAAACGGATATTTGCCCAGCGCCTCGCCGAGGAGTGCCAGGCCCGACATTGGCCTGAGGATCAATGGCAAAAGCGATTGAAGGAAATCACTGGTGCATCGCAAGCTACGATTTCTCGCTGGCTGAACGGAGAGTCCATTCCTCACCCCTTGGCCAGGCAGGCGCTCTCCAAGGCGTTCGACAAATTGGATTCCTATTGGCTAGGCGGAAAAACCGATCTTGAAATACAAACGGATACTGAGGCGAAAGCCATGGAGTTGCAGGAGCGTCCCTACGAAGACTTGCAGCGCGAGCCTGACGCAAAAGCGTTGCGGCTTCCAGATTATAGGGTGTTCGCGGCTTCTGAACTCAAGCGAATGCTCACACACCTGACGGAACGGTTGATCGACACCCCCGCTCCGCGCGCCGCGCCCATTCTGGATCAGATTGAGATGATTGCGGTCACGTTGCGGGCAAAGTTGCGCGAGGCGCCCGCGCCTCGCCGTGAAAAAGCGCTTACCCCTGCCCAAGGGTCGGGCGTGCACTCCAGCCCCTGAGATGGAACCAGCCAGCGGCCTCACGGTCGCCGTGGACAGTTCCAGCACTCACGCCGCCATCAAAAAGTCCCGGCCTTCGACGAACCGGAGACTGGTGAGGTGTGTGCGCGTCAGTTCGCGCGCCTGCGGCTTGGCGACGTACCCGAGCACGAAGCACCCGGCCGGGGCGGGAATCTGGTCCGGACCCAGGACAGGCCGGCCGGCGAATTCCCGGCCGACCTTCCGGGGATCGATGTCGATGTAGCCGTCGATGTTCACGCCGTGCCCAGCCAGGAGTTCCGCCCGGCGACGCGTGGGCCGGCCGGCGCCCCAGACGAGGATGCGCCGGTGCGGCTGCACGTGCCGCAGCAACCAGCGGGCGAGAAAGCCGGCTTTGCAGCGGTAAAACGCCTCCGTGTCGTATCGGGCATCGACCCGCGAGAGGCGCTTGGGAGAATCGTTCCACGTCAAGAGGACCCGCGGCACTTTCGCCGTCACCACGCCGGCCTCGATCCAGCGAAGCCACAGTTCGTAGTCCTCGGGAAACTGCCCCTCACGATAGGCACCGTGCTGGCGGGCCAGGGCACGGCGAAACATGACCGAAGGATGGGCGAAGGGCGACTCGACGAACCGGTTCAATGCGATGTCGTCCGAGGATACAAGGCTATTGATCCAATCGACGTGTCGCGCGTAACCCGCCTGCCGCTGGCGGTCGCCGCCAAACTCGACGAGACACCCGGCAAGCCCCACCTCGGGATTCTCGCGAAGGAAGCTCACCTGGGCCGCCAGCCGATCCGGATGGGACTCGTCGTCCGCGTCCATTCGCGCCACGAGCGGCGAGCGGGCCGCAGCCAGCCCGACGTTCAGCGCGGCCACGATTCCGGCATGCGGAATGGTGATAATCCGCAGCCGGGGATCTTCGGCGCCGAGCCGGCGCAAGGTCTCCGGGGTCTGATCCGTGGAGCCGTCGTCCACAACAATCAGTTCCCATTGGCGCAGGGTTTGCCGCCGAACACTCTCGATGGCGCGTAGGGCCGCGGCGGCGGAGTTGAACACCGGCATGACGACGGAGACTTCGGGCGTGCGCATCAAAAGTCGTACCGTCCCGGCTCGCTCGTCGCGCTGCCCGCGAAGAGTTCGTGCAAGGGCATCTCGAATCCAGGGAGGAGCGCTTCGGTCAGCAATTCGCGTCCCGCCAGCACGCGCTTGAGCGCCAGCCCGAAGGGGGTGCCGTGGTACACCTCGACGTTGTCGAAGCGAGGATCGACGATCCAGACCCTGGGAACCCGCTGCTCCTCGTAAACGGTTTTCTTTTCGACTGTGTCCGCGTGATGATCCTCCGAGCTGATCACCTCCGCGACCAGCCACAGCTTGCCGTTGGCGGTCGTGACCAGCGCCATGTCGGGGCGGAGGATCGTCCTGGCCGAGATCTCCACCGGGCTGCGCGTGTCGAGCATCCGCGCTGCCGTCAGCGAGGCGATGGCGCCCGCCACGCGCCGGCGAAGCCGGACCAGGATTTCGTCGTGGCGCGGCCGTGGCGGAAAGCGGAGCAACCGTTCGCCGTTGACGGTTTCCTCGTAGGCGTCGCTCATGGGTTGGAAGGCGCGCGGAGAATTCCACAGCCGGCCGGGCGAAGCAAACTTTACTCATCCATCAGCGATCGGGGGGCGCGGCCTTGGAAGGCCGCATGTGTTTAGCGCGACTGCGGTGCTGAAGGCACGGAGTCCCGGCTTCAGCCGGTCGAGCATCCGGCTAGAACCAGCCCGCCATAACTTCGGTCGCGCTGCCGGCTAAAGCCGCGACTCCATGCGGGGATTGCCGCCCGCCGCTAAACAGATACGGAAGGCCGCGCCCCACTGCTCACAATGGCCGGGCGCGGAAATATCCAGGCCGATTAGTGGGCGGGGTGTTGCCCGGGAAGAAGCTGCGGCTGAGGTTGGTAAAGGCGACCTGGGATCGCAACGTCCAAATCGGGTTCAGGAGGTTGGTCGCATATTGCAACTGGTATGTAACCCCCGCCTTTCCGTAAACGACTACCTCGCGCCCTCCGTTGTTCATGCGCGCGTCCAGCAGAGGTTGGGTGCCGATGAGCACGACTCGGCCGTGGTTCGCCAGGACCGTCGGGGGCAGGCCGGGTTCCACGTGGATGGGGGTGACCGATTCCAGGTGCAAAGGCGTGAAGGAGG
>DASTLJ010000044.1:0-1770 GCA_035715125.1 Verrucomicrobiia bacterium | reverse complement strand
CTCGCTGGACTTCAACGAACGCGCGCAAGACCCCGCGACCTTCACGATGCCAGGCTTCCAGCCTTTTGTGATCCACTCGAACCTTTCGTCCGCCGCCGTCCAGACCCAGGCCACTACGCGCGTCTATGGCAGCTACGCCATCACCGTCTCGAACACCGCCCCGCTCGGCTACGACGACCGTCTGCGCGCGACGCCGGTCAACAGCGGGGCGTTGACCGAGTCGCTGTTGCTGCGGGATTTCATCTTCTCACGAGACGACACTGGCATCGGCGGACTCGATGTCTCGCTCAGCGGTCTCGCTGCCAATCGCACCCACCGGCTGACGATCTGGTCGTTTGACAGCGGCAGTCCCGGCGTCCGGGTCTCCGACTGGCTGGCCAATGGAGTCCCGGCGAGGAACAACTATAGCTTTGATGGCAACAGCCTTCCCACAACTGACGGCCAGTACCGCTTCTCCATTGATGCCTCATCTGACAACGCAGGCACCCTGCTTCTGTCGGGCCGCCGCGATTCCACGAGCGCGGGCTTCGGCGTGTTCCTCAACGCGCTGCAAATCGCCGAAGTGGTCCCATCCGCGCCGCCCGCCGGTCTGGCGACACTGATGTTGAGCAACAACGCCACCGCCTATCTCCGCCTGCCGTTCAACGTTGCCGATCCAACAGCCATCGCGGCCCTGACGCTCCGCATCCGCTACAATGACGGTTTCATTGCCTACCTGAACGGCCAGCAGATCGCCGCCCGCAATGCGCCGGGATCGTCCGCGTGGAACTCCGTCGCCACCGCCGTACATTCCGCGGCGGTGGCGGAAGACATCGCGATCATTGCCACACCAGGGCTGCTGCTCGCCGGGGCCAACGTGCTCGCCATTCAAGGCCTGAACGTGAGCGCGACGGACCTCGACTTCACCCTGGCGCCCGAATTGTACTCGGAACAGTTCACCCCTTCCGCGGATCGCTATTTCCAGCCGCCGACGCCAGGCACGAACAACGCGACGGGATACACCGGGTTGGTGGCCGACACCAAGTTCAGCGTGAACCGCGGCTTCTACGAAACTCCCTTCGCCCTCTCCATCTCCTGCGCCACCGCCGGCGCGGCCATTTACTACACGACTAACGGCAGCCCTCCCTCGCTCACCAACGGTTATCTGTTCGGCATACCGATCCCGATCTCGCGCCACAGCTTCATTCGCTCCGCCGCATTTAAGGCCGGCTTCGTCCCGAGTGACATCGACACGCACACGTATATCTTCCTGCGCAACGTGCTCCGGCAGTCGAACAACATCCCGAATTACCCGACGACGTGGGAGTCGAGCTATCCGGCCGACTACGAGATCGACCCGAACATCGTCAATCACCCGTTCTACGGCCCGACTCTCAGCAACAATCTGCGCTCCATTCCCGTCCTCAGCATTGTCACCGAGCACGATGGCCTTTGGGGCCCGGTGCGCGGCATTTACAACCACGCCAGCAGCACGCACGACCTGGAGCTGGGCCAGGATTGGGAAAGGGCCGCCAGCGCGGAACTAATCCTGCCCGAAGGCGCGAATGGCTCGACCGCCTTCGCCGTCAACTGCGCCGTGCGCATGCAAGGCAACGCCAGCCGCGATAACGCCCGCACGCCCAAACATTCCTTCCGCCTTCTGTTCAAGAGCGACTACGGCCCCAGCAAGCTGCGCTATGATTGGTTCCCGGGCCCGGTCGAGCAGTTCGACAACATCGTGCTGCGCGCCGTCGGCTTCGTGGATGCCTGGCCGTCACGGTACTCGCCAGA
>DASTLJ010000043.1:0-4572 GCA_035715125.1 Verrucomicrobiia bacterium | reverse complement strand
CGGACACATTCGCCGGCTTGGGCAAGAGCGGGGCGGACACCTGGAACTTTGGCCCGCGGATCACCTGGGCTGCGCTTGATTTGGGCCGCGTTCATGCCCGCATCCAGGCGGCCGATGCCCGCACAGAAGCCTCATTGGCCTTTTACGAGCGAACCGTTTTGACGGCGCTGGAAGAAACGGAAGGCGCGCTGGTGGATTTTGGACAAGAGCAATCGCGGCAACAATTCCTGGCGACCTCCGCCCAAGCCAGTCAAAAGGCGGCGGACCTCGCCCATCAACGTTACGAAGGCGGAGTGACAGATTTCCTGAGCGTACTGGACGCCGAGCGCACACTTCTCGAAGCGCAGGATCGACTTGCCGCCAGCCAGACACGCACCGTCACCGCGTTGGTCGCCGTTTACAAAGCGTTCGGCGGCGGTGTGCCGGTCGCGGAAAAAAGTCGGTGAGAGCCGCCTCTTCACCGATGAGCGCCGACACTCTCAAAACGGAGAACAAGACGCGCGTTCTGATTCTTGGCGGCGGGTTTGGCGGATTCTATGCCGCGCTGCATTTGGACAAGACCATCGCCACCGATAAGAACATCGAAGTGACACTCGTAAGCCGCGAGAACTTTGTCCTTTTCACCACAAGGCTGCTCCCTGCGGGTGCGTCCCATCAGGGCAGCAGCAGAACGCGATAGAACCGTTGCCCGGCCGGGCCGGGCGCATCGGTCGTGGAGGCGCTCACGCCGACGGCCGTCACGTCGCCCGGCAGATCGATCCAAGCGGCCGCATCGATTGCGGGCTTGTATTGCAGCCGGTAGGTCTCGCCCGGAATGGCGAACCACTCAATCCTCACGGTGCCGGCGTCGAACGAGATGCGCTCAATCCGCGGCGGCACGGCTCCGCAGCACTCAAAGCCGTCGGTGATCCGAATCGTGTCGACGAACCAGCCCACGTCGCTCACCGAGGAGTCCGACGTCATCCTCCAGCGCAAGCGGATATTTCGACCGGCCGCCGTCGCCGGCAGGCTGACAATCGTGTTCGTGAACCCACCCGAGTTTCCAGTCCAGGCCGGTGTGCCGAAGTCGATGTCGCCGTTGTAGCCGCCGGCCAGGAATCGTCCGCCCGCGGCGAGGATGTCCTGATACGCCACCCCGTCGGCCGAATACTCCAGCGTGCCGCCGTCGAAGCCCGACTCGGTGTTGAAGTAGTGCCGGAACGAGAGCTGGGCAATCGACGTGGCGATGGGAATGGCGGGGGAAGTAAGGAGGTTGGTGCTTCCGGTGGATGGGTTGCCCGCGAAGGCAGCGTTCGGAGGAGTGTCGGCCGAGGTCGTGGAACTTCTCCACGCCGCGACGCCGCTGCCGGCGGCAGTCCAGCCCGCTGGCAAACCGGGCGGCGTCACGGTGTCAAAGCTCTCGGTGAACGAGGTCTTGATTCGGCCGATTTGAAAGTTAGTCGTGACCGCCGCGAGCGACGCGTTCTCGGAGACCAGTTCGAGTCGCGGTGTAACGTTGGTGCCACAAGGGCCGTCCGCGATGAACGTGAAGGTCCGCGTAGCCTGCCCGCCCGGCGCCAGCGTGCCGTACGACTGCGGCCCGTCCGGCGCGGCCACGCCTCCGCCTGCCGGCAGCGTCACAGTTACGTTGGATGCGCTGGCGGTGCCGGTCGCCACGTTGCGCAACGTGAAGCTCACCGAAACCGTCTCGCCCGGATCGAGCACCTGATTTGCCGGCAGGCAATTCTCCGCCACGATGGCGGCCGAGTTGAGGACGATGTTCGGCAGGAAATCGTCGTTCAGGATGCTCCCCACTCCCAGGCTGTCCGCGAGGGTGCAGTTAATCGGCGCCGTGAGGAGAACCGCGAACGATTCATTCAACTCATTCAACGTCTCCCCGCGCACGGCCACGCTGATGGCGCTGTTCGTCTGGCCGGGGAACAGGACGACAACTCCGTTCGTCCCGATGAAATCGGCTGGCGACGAAGCCGTCACGTTGGCGGTGGCATAGTTGGCCTGCACGCGCAGACCACTGGCGGCCGACAAGCGCACGGGGAACACCGCGGGGCTCGTTCCGCTGTTGCCTTCCGTCACGGCGACGTCGTCAATGGCCAGGCTCGGTGTGGCGTCGTCGTCGATAATCGTGACCGCGCTTTGGCCCAGATTGAGCGAGAGGTTGACGGGATTGAACACCGACACCACGACCAGTTCGTTGGATTCGTCGAGCGTGTCCGGAAAGAGCACCAGGCTGAGCAAGTTGCTCGTCTCTCCCGGCAGAAAAACGATCTGCCCGTTGGTGGCCATGAAGTCGAGGCCCGGAGTCGCCCCGGAAACCGTGGTGGCAAAGTCGAACGAAGCGGGCCGGCTCAAGGCGAATGTGAGCCGCGGAATCAAGCTGACGACGACATTGGTGGTATTGCCCTCGATGGCGCTCACGGCAGGCATGAGGAGTGTCGGCCGGATCACGGCCGTCATCGCGCGGGCCGTGTTGTTCGACAGGTTCCCGTCCGGTTCGGCGGCCATGACCGTCGCGGAGTTGGTCAGCACCCCGGCTTGCAACGCCTGGAAGACGATTGTCACCGACGCGCTGGCGTTGCTGGCCAACGGCCCGAGCGAACACCACACGAGCCCGGCCTCGTTGGTGCAACCGCCTGCGGTCGAAGAGACGGAAACGAACCTTGCGTCCGGCGGTATCGGGTTCGTCGCCATGACTGCAGTCGCTTCGAGCGGCCCGCGGTTGGTCACGAACAAAGTGTACGTGACGTTGCCTTCAAGGTTCGCCGGATCGGGCGAGTCGATCATGCGGGTCGTGAGGTCGGCCGCCGGACCGTCGGCACAGCAAGACACGTTGACTGTTTCGATGGCGAGCGTCCAGCCGCCCGCGATTGTTCCCGCGAAACCGGCGGTGTCGTCGATCACGAACAGCCGCCACGCACCATTGGCAGTGAGGCCGTGGAAGACGCCAAGGTTCGTTCCGTGCCCGCTGGACGGCGCGGGCGGCGAAAAGACGTCGGCGCCTCCGAAGTTGAACGGGTTGTAGGTCCCGGGTACCAGCGGCGCTTCATCCGCGACCCGGTCGGAGGCGGCGCTGTCAAAAGTGATTGTCAGATTGCTCACGGGATTCGACCCGCCACTGTCCGACAACAAGAGGCAGTTCTGCCCGAGCGGACCGACCAGCAACACGTCCAGATGATCCGGGAAGTCGTGGGTCAGTCCGTGGAGAGTCACTGCAACCCTTTGAATCGTCCCGGTGGCGCCGGCGATCAGATTGGACGATGGATACGGCATGGCGATGCCGTTGCTCGGGATGAGGATGACGTTCGTGTTGACCGACGTGGAAACGTTCGTTGTGCGCGCGCCCAGGGGCAGCTCAAATGTCGCCACGCCAAAGTCCGTTGCGCCGTCCCGAAGTTGCAACGTCGTCCGCAGCGAGCCACCGCAAACACCGCTGGCCCGGAACGTGAACGGCCGCGCCACCGTTGCGCCCCCGCTGGTCAGCGGGCCGTAGTTCTGCGGCCCGCTCGGGTCGACGACGCCACCGTCCGGCAGCAGCGTCGCGATCAGTTGCGTTGCTGCTGCGAGGCCGGCGTTGGTCAGCTCGAGGCTGACGGTCACCAGTTCTCCGGGGTCCACCGCGCCATTTGGCGCCCCGCAGCTTTCGGCGAGCAGGGTTGCCTCCGCCGGCAGAATCGCCGCGCGATTGCCCGTGAAGGAGATGTCGTCGATGCCCATCCCGCCGACATCCAGCGGGTACGGCCCGAACTCATTGAAGCGAACCCGGAAGCCCGAAGTGTAAGCCAGGCCGTGGGTCCGTACCGCCGCGTCCAGGTTCACCACAAACTCTGAGTAAGTCGTGTTCAAGACTCGAAGCCCCTGCACCTCGTACCACCGCAGGCCGTCGATGCTGATCGCCACGCCGTCGAAATCCGCGCCGCCGAGGAAGGGCACCGGCGGCGGGCCGTCCGGAAATTCGAAAAACTCCTCCACCCAGAACCGCAGCGCCACATTCGTCCAGCCTTGCATGTCGATGGACAAGGTGACTTCGTTGCGCGCGCTGCTGAAGCTCTGGCTGTCCATCACCAGGTGGAACGCGCCGCCGTGCGGCTGGTTCGTGCCGCTGACTTGCGCGCGAAACGGCCCGGTACCCGTCACCCGCCAATACGGCCGAAAGCCGCCGCTTTCCCAATTCTCCATGAACGGCATCGTGGCGGTGGCGGCCGCGTCGTCGTTCACGATGATGCCGGTCGCGGCGCGCCGCGTCAGCGAGGTGTTCACCGGGTTGTTCAAATAGAGTGTGAAGAACTCGTCCGGCTCGGCATTGGTATCGCCGACGATTTGCACGACGATATCCTGCTGCGTCACGCCAGGTCGAAACACCACCAGACCGTTGGCCGCAATCCAATCGGACCCCGCGACCGCCGTGCCGTTGGAGCTGATGAAGCTCACACTCACCGGCAGCCGGTTGCTCGCCGAGAGGGTCAGGGCGAAGCGCGCCTCGCTCCGGCCGCTGTTGCCCTCGGTGACCGCCGCGTCGGCGATGCTCAGCAGCGGCGGCGCGACGGTCGTCACCGCGACCGCCGTGTTGTTCGCCTC
>DASTLJ010000042.1:0-1708 GCA_035715125.1 Verrucomicrobiia bacterium | reverse complement strand
CTTCGCAATGCCGGTGAACCTGCTGCAGTCGCTCATCGACCAGCCCAACCCGGTGCCGATGGTTCGGTGGCTTACCCTCGGGGCGCTCGACCCGCGCGAGTGGACGCCGCTGTGGGGCGCGCGCTGGAGCCAGAAAGCCGGGCGCATCGCCGTCGAAGGCGCCGGGGAGGGGTTCGGCGGGCGCTCCCTCTGCCTGTCGCACCAAGCCGTGCCCGACCGGCCGTTCGAGCTGGCGGTCAGTGTAAAGCTCGATGACGAAAGCGGCGCCGCCGGGCTGGTCTTCGGGGCGGACGGTGCCGACCGCCACTACGGCTTTTATCCGAGCATGGGCCAATTGCGGCTGACACGCTTCGAAGGGCCAAACCTCTTTTCCTGGCAGGTCCTGAAAGAGACCCCCAGCCCGGCCTACAAGCGCGGTGAGTGGAACCACCTTCGGGTGCGAATCGAGGAGGAAAAGATTCAGTGCTTCGTGAACGGAGCATTCGTGTGCGAGGTCAAGCCGGAGGAATTTGCCGGGACGAAGGCCGGTCTGGCGAAGTTCCGCGACACGCGGGCGGAGTTCCGGAATTTTGTCATCGGGACGAACCTTGCCGACACGTTGCCGCGAGTCGCACCGCTGCCGGAGGAACTGGCCGCGCGGCTGGAGAAGCCGCCCGCCGGAGGGGACGCCGAACTGATCGAAGCACTGAGGGCTCATCCGCAGGCGAGCCGGGAGTGGCTGGCGGAGCGGGCGCGGCGGCTCGACCGGGACGCATCGCGCTTGCGGGAGCTGGCCTCCCGGGTCCACCAGCGCTCGGTGCAGGCAGAACTGGTGAAGGCGCTGGAGGGTCCGGAAGGGCAGATTGACTTGTTCCACGCCGCGCTGCTCGTCGCGAAGTACGACAACGCCGAGTTGGATCTGGAGCCGTATCGGGCCCAGATGAAGCAGATGGCCCGCGAACTCGCGGCGCGTTTGCCCGAAGGCAGCGGCGGCGCGGCCAGGCTGGAGGCGCTTCGCAAGTTCCTGTTCACCGAGCGCGGCTTTCACGGCAGCCGGTCCGATTATTACAACCGCGCCAACAGCTACGTGAACCAGGTGCTCGACGACCGCGAAGGGCTGCCGATCACGCTGTCGGTGCTGTTCCTGGAGCTGGCGCAAGAGATCGGCCTGGAGAAGATTGTGGGCCTGCCGTTGCCGGGGCACTTCATGGTGCGGTACAGCCCTGGCGACGGGCCGGAACAGATCCTCGACGTCTTCAATGGCGGCAAGCCCGTGTCTCGCGGCGAAGCTCAGGACCTCGTGATGTCGGCCACCGGCGAGGGTTTTCGCGAGGAACATTTCAGGCCGGCGACCAAGCGCGACATCATCGCCCGGATGTTGCGCAACCTGCAGGGCATCGCGGAGCGGAACGGGTCGGCGGCCGACGTGTTGCGTTACCTGGACGTGATCGTCGCGCTGGTTCCGGACTCGGCGGCCGACAGGCTGCTGCGGGCGCGATTGCGAATCCAGACGCGGGACGGGTCGGGGGCCAAGGAGGATTTGAAGTGGATTCTCGACCGGCAACCCGACGACGTGAACCTGGAGCGCGTCGCGGAACTGTACCAGTCGTTGTGAGCACGAGCCGGGGACTCAACAGTTCGACAATCACGCAAGTCGGTACAGCGAATTCCTTTTGCAGCGAACTTGTAATAGAGGGTGGTTCGTGTATGGTTCGCGTCGTATGCCAGC
>DASTLJ010000041.1:0-3248 GCA_035715125.1 Verrucomicrobiia bacterium | reverse complement strand
CCTGACGCACCTTCGCGGTGCAGCCGCCGGACGCAACGTCGTCCTCATCGCGCTGGAATCCACCGGCGCGCGTTACCTCCGCTGCTACGGAGCGCAGGAAGATCCGATGCCGAACCTCACACGGCTGGCGGAGACCTCGCTGCTTTTCGAGAACGCCTACGCTGTTTACCCGGAAAGCATCAAAGGGCTTTTCTCCGTGCTCTGCTCGCGCTACCCGGCGTTCGACACGCGGGCGGAGGATTACGCGCGCGTGCGCACTCCGGCCATCGCGCAAGTGCTGGCGAACGCGGGCTACCGGACGGCGCTGTTTCATTCCGGCCGCTTCGATTACCTGGGCATGAACGAGGTCGTGCGGCGGCGGGGATTCGAAATGCTCGCGGACGCCGGCAACATCAGCGGCAACTTCAATTCCAGTTTCGGCGTGGACGAACCGGCCACGGTGGAGGCGATGCTGGCATGGATCGATACCCGGCCGCGCGAGCAACCGTTCTTTCTCCACTACCTGCCCATCGCCGGGCATCACCCCTATGCGACGCCCGCACCCGGCCCGTTTCCCGAGCGCAACGAATTGGACAGCTACCGCAACGCGCTGCACTTCGGCGACGCGGCGCTGGGGAAGTTTCTTGACGGCCTGAGCCAGCGCGGCCTCGATACGAACACGTTGTTCGTCATCTACGGCGACCACGGCGAAGCCTTTGGCCAGCACGAGGGCAACTTCGGCCACACGTTGTTCATTCACGAGGAGAACGTCCGCGTGCCATTGCTCGTCTCGATGCCCGGCGCGTGGCGCGAGCCGGTGCGCATGAAACGCACCGCGAGCCTGCTCGACCTGGCGCCGACGCTGCTCGACCTGCTGGGCCTGGAGGCGCCGAAGGATTATCAAGGCGCGTCGCTCCTGGCCCCCGTCGAACGCGCTGCGCTGTTCTTCACCGACTACTCGCTGTCACTGGCCGGCGCGAGGGACGGCCGTTGGAAGGTGGTGCTGGAGCTAGGCTCGGCGCGCGCCAGACTGTTCGACCTGGCGACCGACGCGGAGGAGCGAACCAACGTTGCCGCGAAATTTCCGAAGCAAGTCGCCGAGTGGACCCTGCGGCTTCGGGACTGGAGCGCGGCGCAAAAGGCGCTGGTGTTGCGGCCCGAGCTGCTGGCAACGCGGACCGGCGTACGCAGTAATCAGTAATCAGTGTTCAGTATTCAGTTTTCAGAATCCAGGGTCCGTTGGGAATGTTTCCGCAAATGATAGCTGGTTCCTGGATGCATTCAGAGGAATAACTCGGCTGCTCAAATGTCACCGCTCCAATGAGGCAGAAGGGGTTTGGGGGTCCTCGATAGTCCGAGGCCTGAAAGGCCGTCATATTAAAGCCCAGGGCAACGCCCTGGGTCTCGTGCATCTAAGGCACCTCAGCCCTGAAAGGGCGGCACAATCGAAGCCTCCCCTTGTGACGCCCTTTCAGGGCTGATCGCGTTTCTGCGTCCGTACCCAGGGCGTTGCCCTGGGCTATCACATCGCGCCCTTACAGGGCTTAGATGCACTCGATGCGAGTGTAAAAGCCGCCTTCGATTCTCAATTGTTAGAGCCGACTCCTTTTCTGATTACTGAATACTGAACACTGATTACTGATCACGGCTGCCCACTCCGATGCCGCAGCGGCCGGCCGGTGCGCGCCCCGGTGTGCTTGCCTCGCTCGAGGACAAGCTGTCCGTTGACGAGGACGTATTCGATGCCTTCGCTGTATTGAAAGGGCTCCTCGTAGGTCGAGCGGTCCACGATCCGCTTCTCGTCGAAGATCGTGATGTCCGCAAACGCCCCGGCTTGCAGCCAGCCGCGATCGCGAATTCCCAGCTTGGCGGCGTTGAGCGAAGTCATTTTGCGCACGGCATCTTCCAACCGGAGCAAACCTCGTTCGCGCGCGTAGATGCCCAGGACCCGGGGGAACGTGCCGAAGTTGCGCGGGTGGGGATTGCCGCGTCGCAGCGGCCCTTCGGCCGCCAGCGCGGAACCGTCCGAGCCGATCGAGCACCACGGCTGGCTCAAGGCCAGATTCATGTCTTCCTCGGTGTGATGGGCATAGACGGTGCTTACGGAACCGTCCTGCTCGATGAGCAAATCGAACAACACATCGAGCGGATCGGGTGGAGGCGATTGGCCTTCGCTTCTCATCTCAATCACGCGGTCCATCGTGAGGCCCTTGTAACGATTGTTCGCGCTGATGAGCATGCGGCGCCAATCGCCGCCCACGGCGGTGTAGTGATTATACCAGCCGGCGACGCGCTCGCGGATGTCGTGTTTCAATTTCGGGCGCTGCGCAGGATCCTTCAGCCGCGCGAGCAGGTTGGATCGCCCGCCCTCGTGCGCCCACGGTGGAATGATGCTGACGAGATCGTTGTTGCCACGCGTATAGGGATAGACGTTCGCCTGCACGTTCACGCCGCGCCGCCGCGCGTCGTCAATCAGCGCCACGACCTCCTTCATGCGGCCCCAATATTTTTCATCCGCGATCTTCAGGTGCAAGATGTCCACCGGGACGTTGGCGCGCTCGCCGACTTGAATCGCTTCCTTCACGGAGTCGAATACGCCGAGCCCCTCGTCGCGAATGTGCGTGACGTAAATGCCGCCGTGTTCGCGCACGACTTTGCAGAGCTCGATCAAATCCTCGGTCGTGGCGAGCGAACTGGGCGGCATCATCAATGCCGTCGAAAGGCCGAACGCGCCTTCATTCATCGACTCGGCCACGAGTTCCTTCATTCGTTGCAATGCGGCCGAATCCGGCCGCGCGAAGGAATCTCCCATTACGCATTGCCAGATGTTTCCTTGGCCGACGTACGTCGCCACGTTGACCGCGACGCCCGACCGTTCGACGGCCGCGAAATATTCGACAATAGTGCGGATGTGCGCCGGCTTGTTGCCGACCGAGACGGGCCGCGGCACCAGCTTGCCTTTGAACGGGCCGACGGATCCCGATTCGCCGAGGACTTCCGTGGTGACGCCCTGGCGAACTTTGCTTTGCGCGTTTCCGTCCTCGAGCAACGTCCAGTCCGAGTGCGAATGCATGTCGATGAACCCTGGCGCAACCACGAGACCGCTGGCATCAATCACTCGCTTCGCATCGCCCGCGACGCGCCCCACCGTGACAATTCGATCTCCTGTGGCGGCCACATCGCCGTAGAACCACGGGTTGCCCGAGCCATCGACAATTTTGCCGCCGCGGATGATGAGGTCGTATTCCGGCCCGGCGGCGCCAAGCATG
>DASTLJ010000040.1:0-39608 GCA_035715125.1 Verrucomicrobiia bacterium | reverse complement strand
TTCAGCGAGCGCGTCCAGAACGTGGATGCCGGCGATCTGCTCATCAACGGCATTTCCGCCTCGAGTGTCAGCGGCAGTGGCTCGAACTACCTCTTCGCTTTCCCGCAGCCGCCCGAGGGCCAGGTGCGGATTGCGTGGGCCAATGGACACGGCATCACGGACTTTGGCTACCCGTCCAATCTGCCCTTCAATGAACTCAGCCCGGAGGCCCAGTGGGAATACGCACTGATTGATCGCACACCGCCGACGATCGTGGCCAGAGTGCCCTCTGCTGGCTCGACCGTCACAAACCTTGCCCAAATCAGCGTGACCTTCAGCGAAATGGTCACGAACGTTGATGCGTCCGATTTGCTGGTCAGCGGGACACCGGCCTTCGGCGTGACCGGCAGCGGCTCGAACTATGTTTTCAGCGTCAATCAGCCAACGATGGGAACGGTGAATGTCACCTGGTCGGCCAATCACGGCATCTTCGATCTGGCCGCGACCCCGAATGCGTTCAATGGAACAAACACAAACGCTCGATGGAGTTTCACGCTCGACCTCCGCACGGTCCTCGTGCAGTCCAACTCGAACTGGAGATTATTCAGGGGTTTCGCTGAAGCGTCCACGCCCGCCGACGCCTGGCGGCAGCCGGGCTTCAACGACTCGACCTGGTCGAACTCTCCTGCGCCCTTCTTCTACGGAGATCCTTACAATAATGAGTTCGTGGGGATTTCCGGCACCTTGTTGAGCGACATGCAGGGCAATTACTCCTCCATTTTCCTGCGCAAGGAGTTCACAGTGCAGAGCCTCGGCGCCATCCCGGAGCTCCTTCTCAATCACCAAAGCGACGACGGCTTCGTCGCCTGGCTCAACGGGGTGGAAGTGATTCGTTACAACGTGCCCGGGGGCCAACTGCCCTATGACGGGTCCGCCTCCTCGGCCGCGAACGAGCCGAACTTCACGGGCGCCGCCTACATTGTCGCTACGCTCACCAACAATGCTGTCTTCCGGCTTTTGAGGGGCACGAACCTCCTCGCCGTGCATGCCTTCAACGCGTCGATTGGCGGCAGCAGCGATTTTGGCTTCAACGCGCAGCTTTACTACTTCCCCGCCGATCCTGGCACGATCCCGCCTCAGTTGGTGTTGGCAGACCCGCCAGACGGCGATGTGTTCTATCTGACCAACGTGACGATCACATTTAGCGAAGCCATCAGCGGCGTGGATGCGGGAGACCTGCTCGTGAACGGCGCTCCCGCCACCCAAGTGAACAGCACGACGAACACTACCTATACGTTCAGCTTTCCTCAACCGGGGTATGGACCGGTGCTCCTGACCTGGGCGACGAACCACGGTATCGCGGACCTGGACAGTCCTCCAAAGCCGTTCGATGGCACAGCGGCCAATTCGATGCTGAGCTACACCCTGATCAACCCAAGCAATCCGCGAATTGTTTCGCAGATTCCGCTCGCGAACGCGGTCATCACCGGCCTGACTTCGATCACAGTCACCTTCACCGAGCCGGTCACGGGCGTCGAAGCGCCGGATCTGTTGGTCAGCGGAACGCCAGCCAATTCCGTAGCCAGCACGGACGAGATCGCCTACACGTTTTCCTTTCCGCAACCGCCTTTCGGCGCCGTGACGATTCGTTGGGCGACCAACCACGGCATCACCGATCTCGAAGCGCCGCCGAACGGTTTCGATCCAACGCGCTTCGGCGGGCAGTGGAACTACGCCCTCATTGACCCCGCGCCGAACGTGGTGATCCTCAGCCCGACCAACAATGCGTCCGTGCTTGAGCCGGCGAACATTCCCTTCCGCGCGGCCGCCTCGGATTACGACGGCACCGTGTCGCTCGTGGAATTCTTTATCGGCGCTGACAAGGTGGGTGAAGCAACGAACACCCCCTATGCCCTCACGATCTCGAACGTGCTGCGCGGCAGTTACACCCTCCGCGCGGTCGCCACGGACAACATCGGTCTGCGCGGCACCTCGGCGCCCACCGTCATCAACGTCGTGACCAGTCTTCCGGTGGTTGTTGTTCGCGGGCCGTATCTCAATAGTGGCTCGACCACCAGCGGCGTTGTGCGCTGGCGCACCGATCTGCCCTCCGACGCCGTGGTGTGGCACGGGCCCGATCTGGACAGCCTTACCAACCTCGTCTTCGACGCGACGATCACGAACGAGCACATTCTGACTCTCACTGGCCTTCCTGCCGACACGAGGTGGTTTTACTCCATCGGCACGGCGGCGCAGACCAATGCCGTCGGTTCCAACTACTGGTTCAAGACCGCGCCGCTTGCCGGCACGCGCCGCCACTATCGCTTCTGGGTTTTGGGGGACTGCGGCACGGCCGGCAGCGGCCCGCCCGACCGCCAGCAGAGCACCCGTGACGCCTATTACAACTTCGCCGCGACGAACGGTCCGGCCGACATCTGGCTCATGCTCGGCGACAATGCTTATGAAAGCGGCACCGACGCCCAGTATCAGCGCGCCATCTTCGATATGTACCCCGACACACTGCGCAACCTCTTCCTCTGGCCCGTCCTCGGGAACCACGAAACCGCCCAGTCCACCACCGCCGACACCTTTCCCTACCTCGACATCTTCTCGCTGCCCAGAGACGGCGAAGCCGGCGGCGTCCCGTCCGGCAACGAGAAATACTACTCCTTCGATTACGGCAACATTCACTTCATTGCCCTGGACTCGATGACCAGCGGCAGGACCGCCGATTCCCCAATGGCGGATTGGCTGCGGGCCGACCTCGGGGCCACGACCGCGGAGTGGGTCATCGTCTATTTCCACCACCCGCCGTACACCAAGGGCAATCACGATTCGGATCGCGAGCAAGATCTCATCAGTATCCGCGAGAACTTGGTGCCCATCCTGGAAGCCAACGGCGTGGACCTCGTGCTTTGCGGCCACAGCCACGCCTGGGAACGTTCCTACCTGCTCCACGGCCACTATGGCTTTTCCGACACGTTGACTGACTCGATCAAGATCGACGGCGGCGACGGCCGCGAAGAGGGTGATGGGCCGTATCGGAAAAACGCCGCCGGCGAAGGCGTCGTCTACACCGTGGCCGGCAACGCGGGCCAGGTCACCGGCGGCTCGCTGGACCACCCGGCACATTTTCTTTCCTTCAACGAATTGGGCACCATGGTCCTCGACGTGAGCAGCAACCGGCTCGACGTGCAATTCCTCCGGGAGACCGGCGAGATCCGCGATCGCTTCACCATCACCAAACCGCCGCCCACTCCCTCCGCCCCCATCCATCTCCTGGCCGTCCCGACCGGCCCGAACGAAATCACGCTGTTCTGGACTGCCGGCTCGACGAATCACCTCGGGTTCTCACTGCAACGGTCGACCGACGGCGTGAATTTCACCGAAATCTTTTCGCTTCCGCCCGAAGCCAACAACGCCCTCGACACTGCCCTCCTGGCCAACACGACCTACTTCTACCGCGTCCGCGCCACCAACGCCTTTGGCCCTTCCGGTTGGTCGGCTGTTGCCGGCGCCAGCACCGTCCTGCCGACCTCCGCGCCACGAGCCCCCGCCGGCCTGGCCGCGAGCACCGGCGATGGCCTCCACTTCTTCCGCAGTCGGATGGTCCTCACCTGGCAGGATCGTTCCACCAACGAAGCCGCCTTCCAGATCGAGCGCTCGTCCGGTGGAGCGTCCTTCGTCCCCGTCACCACCGTCGCCGCGAACCTCAACTCCTTCGTGGACGAGGGCCTCGAATCCGCCACGCTCTATTACTACCGCGTCCGCTCCATGAACGCGCTCGGCCTCTCCACGCCCTCCAATCTCGCCGGCGACCAAACGCATCCGCAGAACCAGTTCGCCCGCGCAGGCGAAACGGTCTCCTTCCACGCCGGTCCTGAAGGGGCCGCGCCCGTGAAGTACCAGTGGCGCCTCAACAGCGCCGCCATCCCCGGCGCGACGAATGAGACGTTGCTTCTCAGCAATGTCCAGCTTTCCGCCGAAGGCGAGTATGCCGCTCTCATCCGCGACGCCGCCGGCGTCCTCGTCACCAAACCCGCCTACTTGATCGTCGTGGCTCCACCGCGCATCGTCGCCCAACCCCAGGATCAATACGCAGTCGTCGGCACCGCCCTCAATCTGGCTGTCGTCGCCGAAGGCACCGAACCGATGACCTACCGCTGGCGCAAGGATGGCGCCTTCCTCCCCGGGGCCAACAGCCCTTCGCACTTGTTGCCCAACGTCCAGGGCATCGACGCCGGCGGCTACGACATGATCGTCGAAAACGATTTCGGCTCTGCCACCAGCCGCGTCGCGGCCGTCACGATCTATACGCTGCCGTCGCTGCAAACGGTACCCGAAATCCATGCCGAAGTGCTGCGCTCGCTAAGCGTGTCCAATTTCGTCCACGACGCCAATCAGCCCCCGCTGCAACTGAGATTCTCGCTCGCTCCGGAGGCGCCGACCAACGCGCACGTCCATGCCCTCACCGGCCGCTTCTTTTGGACGCCCACGCGGCCACAGGCCCCGAGCACCAACTTCATCACGGTGCGCGCGGTCGATCCGACGCGAACCGTCTTGAGCAACTCGATGACCTTTACGGTAATTGTGAACGACTATCTCGAACTGACCGCCGGCTCCGCCGTCATGCTTGCGGGTACGAATGGCTTCGCACCCATCGACTTCTTTTCCAGCGCGCCATTGCTCGGCTTTCAGACAGTCCTCCACGTGCCCGGCGATCGCCTCACCGACCTCTCCGTCGAAGCGCTCGCCCCGGGACTCGCGACCGTCGCGCTGTTCGCGCCCGATTCGAATACCGCTTCGATCACATTCACTGCCACGCCGGGCAACACCCTTCAAGGCACGCAACGGCTGGCGCAGCTTCGCTTCACGGCCGCCCCAGGACAGAGTTCCGCCTTTCTGCCCCTCCACATCGATTCGGTGACTCCTACCCGGGCGGACCCAGGACTGGCTCCGACTCTATTGGCCAACCACGGCCGCGTCGCCATCATCGGCACGCAACCACTGATCGACGCTCGGCTGAACAACGGAGCGCGCGAGATCCTCGTGTACGGAAGGGCGGGCCTCACTTACCAATTGCAATACGCAACCAACTTTGCGAATCCGATTTGGACCTTGCGAAGCCAGGTTACGTTCACGAACCTCTCCCGGATTTTCCTGCCGGGCAATACCCCACCGACCAATCGCCCCTCATTTTTCCGCGCCAGGCAGCTGTGACGCGACCATCCTTCCTGTCGCCGATGAGCCAAAAGGCGCCACTCCGGCTTCACTCCAGGCCTCATTTCGGCTTCCGTGGGAGTGTTTCAATTTCGAACCGCTTCCGGCCAAGGCCGTCGATGACGGTGAGGCTGGCCCAACAGCGGCTATCCCGCTGCCACAAGCCACTCATGCCGTGCTTGCGGGAGTCGAGAACTTTGCGGTAGGAATCCGGGCGAAGTTCTCGGGGCCTTGCCCTGGTTCGCATGGCAGTGAACCTTGCCAATAGCCTTACCCGCGCCAAGGACAGGTTTGGATCTATGTCGTAAGTTGATTGTTTACAAGAATGCCGGTGTGGCGGAATGGCAGACGCAGGGGACTTAAAATCCCCAGGGCATTAAAACCCATGCGGGTTCGACTCCCGCCACCGGCACCAAAAAGGTCGGACAACAGAAGCAAGCAGGGTTCACAGGGGTAGAACTCCAGTCCGCGCTCTCTGCTGCCTCCTGTTCAAAACCCGGCGCCGCCCCCACCACCAATTGCCCCGGCAAGCACCTCCGCATCGAACACGCCAGTCCGCACTTTGCCGTCGGTCTTGACTTGCACCCAGATCCGGTAACGACCCGGTTTGGGGAACTCGTATGGGAACGCGATTGGCAGCCGGCGCAATTCGGGGCTCGGCGCCTGGCAGAGATTCTCCATCATCTCGGGCGTGATGCGCCGCGGCGGCTTGTCGCCCGAGCGTAACTGAAAAACTTGTTGCGAGGCCACCGAGATGCTGCCCGCCGGGTGCAGGTGTGTGAACACTGAGCCGTCGTCCCTCCGCACGATGGCATGGCTCAACATGCTCATGTAAGGATCGAGTTCTGCAGGCGCGCCGCTGGCGCCGAGCACGCGAAAGCGAAGGGTCGCTTCGTTCGCAGTCAACAAACTATTGGGCCGATCCCAGTGCATCGTGAATCCGTCGCCCAGCGCGCAACTGAGTCTTCCTACAGTTCCGGCCTGCTGGCCGACGAACCACGAGTCGTCCGCGTCAGAAAGTCTCGCCGGGGTTGCGGCATTGTCGCCCGGCAACTCAGCCGTCGCCGTCAATGTTTGCGAGAAGCCAGTCTCATGCGTCACATCGGCGTAAACGCCGTACCGCCCCGGGGGCAGGGGTGGCAGCGCCGACTCGAAAGCGTTCATGCCGCGCCGCAGCGGGTGCAGGTGGGCAAAAGCGTCCATGCCCGGCTCGCGCACGAGAAACAGATGCATCAGTTTGCCGTGATCGGGCACGAGCGAACTCCAGCCTGGCGAACCCGAGCGCGGCTCGTTTGTGGTCAGGACGGTCAACCGCAGCACGCGCTGGGCTGCTTCGGTCCGCACGTCGGCAAGGGCCGGGATTGGCTTGTGCATCCTGTTGTTCCGGTAATCGAGGTCGACGCTTTGCCACCACTGCCAGCCTCCGTACAGAGCCAATGCCAGCGCCAGCGCCGCGCCGGCGACTCCGGCCCGCCCGGCCCACACGCGCCGAGTCGAGGGTGTGGCGCCTGGTTCAAGAACGCTCTCGCGCAGCGCCGCTCCCACTGCGGTCACGGCCAGCGCGAAAAGAAATAGCCCGATCAGGGCGAGCAGAACCCCAAGGTAGTTGGGCAGCGGTAGCCGTGTCGTCGCCAGCGAATTGATTGGAACGATGACCTTGCCTGAGCCATGAACGCTGTCGACGGTCACGTTCACGCTATACGCCCCGCGGGCCATGAGCCAGAGTTGGGCATGGAAGAGATTGGCCTCGCCCGCCACGGGTTTGCAGACATCCGGCGGCGGCGAACCGTTGAGGCCCGCGCGTCCAAAAATCGGAAGCGCCGTCACACGGGTCACGCCGTTGGTGAAGACGCGCACGTTGATTTCCGCCAGGCCGGGAACCACGCTGGGCACGCGGATGCTGACTCGCACCGGCGCCGGGCCAGCCATCCCCTCGTAAATGGTGGTCGGATTCCCGATGTGCGCAGACGCGGCCAGCGGACCCGCCAGGCCGAGGACAGCGAGGAGCAACAGCCGCCTGCCTCGGTGCGAAGCCAAAGGGCCAATTCCCGGAAGCCAATCGGTGCGCTGTGGAACTTTGGATAATGGACCGCCTCTCGTGACACCGATCTCAACTTCGTCGAAGCCTTTGTCGAAACCTTTGTCTTCTCCTTTGCCTGAGGAGTCTGTCCTGACTGTCGTCGCCGCGGGCCGCATTTCGCGACAAAGGTTGCGACAAAGGATGCGACAAAGGCAAACCCAAGCTCACACAGTTCGGAAAATTGGAAAACTCGAGTTGCTCGGCGCGCGCAGGGAATGGTCGTCGGCAGGGGGGTGCGATTCAAACGGGTAGGCCGAAGCCCTTTGAACTGGAGCGCCGGACTCCGATCCGGCGCGTTTCTTCGCACTCTGCCCCCCAGGCCGCATCGGGGTGCGGCGCTCCGTGCCCACCAGTTTGAATCGTTCCTGGCAGCAGGATGCGCGTTGACGAGCGGCCGGGACTGGCCCGATAACGGGCGGGTGTTTGGCACTCTTCGCAAATGGGGCGAGTTCGTCAAATTCTCACACACCGTGTTCGCCCTGCCGTTCGCGCTGGCCTCGATGGCCATTGCGGCGCGGGACAATCGCGGCTGGCCGGGGCTGGATAAATTCCTGCTCATTCTCGCCGCGATGGTTTGCGCGCGAACGTGCGCGATGGCGTTCAACCGGATCGTGGACCGCAAGCTCGACGCCGCCAACCCGCGCACGGCCCTGCGGCACCTGCCGACGGGACAGATCACCCTGGCCAGCGCCTGGACACTCTGGGCGCTGAGCGGGGCGGGGCTGATCGTCGCGAGCTGGTTCCTGAACGCGGTCTGTTTCTACCTCTCGCCCGTTGCGCTGGCAGTCGTCTGCTTCTATTCGCTCACAAAACGGTTCACCGACTACACGCACGTTTTCCTCGGCGTTGCGCTCGCGCTGGCGCCGCTGGGCGCGTGGCTGGCGGTGCAGGGGGGATTTTCTTTCGAGCCGCTGTTGGGAACGACGACGGCGCTCATCCCGATAGTGATGGCGGTGTCGGTGGTGTTCTGGCTGATTGGTTTCGACATCATCTATGCGTTGCAGGATTTCGAGTTCGACAAGCGCGCGGGGTTGCGCTCGCTGGTGGTCGCGTGGGGGCCGAAGGTCGCGCTGAGCGCGGCGTTTTTGGCGCACCTGCTCATGTGGGGGCTGCTGGCGGTGCTCGGGTTGCTTTGCCGATTCAATGTGGCATACTTCGCAGGCTTGATCTTCATCCTCGGCTGCCTGTTGGTGGAGCACTGGCTGGCGCGTAAGCGGAGCCTGAAGTGGATCAATGCCGCCTTCTTCAAGCTCAACGCCGTTGTCAGCATAACGTTCCTGGCCGTGACGGTGGCGGCGGTTGCGTTCCCGGGATTCCTCCGGGCGGGACGGTGAAATTGTTAAAACCACGGATGAACACGGATACACACGGATTCAGAATCGCAACGGCGCGAGTTTCTTCGATGAAGCCTGCGCGTTGTTGTGCGATCACGCTTTCTTCAAGGTGGATTTCGCTACGTGTCCCTAATCCGTGTCCATCCGTGTCCATCCGTGGTTAGAATGAACTTCTTCCTCCAAAAGAGCGAGCTCTGCGACTTGTACGAAAAAGTCGTCGCCGGCCAGCGCCTTTCCGAGGCCGACGCTCGGCGCCTGTTCGAGAGCAAAGACCTCAACGCCGTCGGCGCCATCGCGGATTTCGCGCGGGCCCGAAAGGCCGGCAACCGCGCCAGCTACATCGTCAACCGCTACATCAATTACTCGAATTACTGCATTCTCTCCTGCCAGTTCTGCTCCTTCGCGCGCAAGAAGCGCGATGCGGACGGCTTCGAGTTGACGGTGCCGCAGATGGTCGAGAAGGCCCGCGAGGCGCTCAAGCTCGGCATCACCGAACTGCACGTCGTCGGCGGGCTCCACCCGTCGCTGCCGTTCAGCTACTATGTGGACATGGTGAAAGCGTTGAGCGCGCTGAACACAAGTAGCAGCCGACGCGAGGAGGCTCATTCTGCTTCGGGCGAAAAAAGTCAGAGCCTTCTTACGTCGGCTGCTACCCCAAGGCTGCATTTGAAGTGCTTCACGGCGATTGAAATCCTCCATCTGGCGTGGCTGGCGAAAAAACCGTTTCCCGACGTGCTCGCCGAGCTGAAAGCCGCCGGACTCGATTCGCTCACCGGCGGCGGCGCGGAGATTTTCCGCCCGGAAGTCCGTTCCGCCATCGCGCGCGGGAAGGAGAGCGCCGAGGAATACCTCGACGTGCACCGCGCCTGGCACCGCATGGGCGGGCGCAGCACCTGCACGATGCTTTTCGGCCACGTCGAATCCCTCGCCGACCGCGTGGACCACCTGCGGCAGCTTCGCGCGCTTCAGGACGAGACGGGCGGGTTCGTCGGATTCGTCCCGCTGCCCTACCAGCCAGAGAACAACCCGATCCCCGTCAAGCATCCGCCCACCGGGTTCGACGCGCTGCGCACGCTGGCCGTGAGCCGGGCCTATCTGGACAACTTCGCCCACATCACCGCCTATTGGGTTGGCCTGGGGCTGAAGCTGGCGCAAGTCGCCCTTAGCTACGGCGCGGACGATCTGCACGGCACCATCATCGAGGAACACATCTTCCACATGGCCGGCAGCCAGACGCCGCAACTCCAGACCGAAGCCGACATGGTGAAAGCCATCCGCGAAGCCGGCCGTGAGCCGGTGCAGCGAAATACGTTCTATGAGCCGATCAAATCGTGGGGCCCAGCGACCAATAACACCGAGGGAACCCACGGCGGGCGTTCTCCAGTGCTAGAGGCGAACCTCGCGACGGCATGACTTGGCACCGCGGAATTACTTGCCACGTCTCGACCCGGCGCCATTGGCCTTCACGTGGAGCGCCGTGACCAAAGGCACGTCGATGATGTCGAATGAGTCGTTCGGCTGGTACACGACGGCGGTGCGCCCGCTGGGCGAGTTCATGATGAAGACTTGATGCCGCACCGAGATACGCCGGCCGTCCGCCATGTGGATGACGAACGGATGGAACGGCACGCTGTCGCACAGTTTTCGCAACTCATCGGCCTTCATGCGCCGCAATCCTACCACGCGACTAATTTGCCCGCAACGCCATCGAATAGTTGAATCCCCCCGCGCGACGGCCGATACTCCACGCCTGACCGCATGAGCCGCGACGATCTCTCGAACCTCCGCCTCGCCCGCGAATCGGCCGAGGACCTCGCCCGGCGCGTCGAGCGCGAGAAGACCGTGGTCACGCGGCATCGCGAGCGCGAGCTGGAGGCTATCGCGTTGCCGGCCGGCCGGATTGGCTCGGTCAAATATCTGAACGCGGTGCCGCTCACGCGCGGCATCGAGGACCAGGTTGTCTTCGCCACGCCCGCCCGGCTGGCCGAAATGCTCCGGGCTGGCGAACTCGACGCCGCGCTGGTCAGCGTCACCGAAGTTTTGTTCCACGACCTGTATGACGTGCTCGACGGCATCGCGGTGGCGTCGCTCGGCCAGGTGCTGAGCGTGTTCCTGGCCCACCGTCCGCCGCTCGAACAGGTCCGCCAGGTGTTCTGCGACACCGCGTCGCTTACCAGCGTGACCTTGCTCAAGGTGCTCCTTGCCGAGCGCGGCCTGAGGCCGGAGTTTCTGCCGCTAACCAGCTACGCCAACGCTGCGCAACAGGACGCGGTGCTGCTCATCGGCGATCCCGCGCTCGATTTCTTCCGCGCGCCGCACGAGCACCAAATCTGGGACCTTGGCGCCGAGTGGAGCGAGTTGACGAAGCTGCCGTTCGTTTACGCCGTCTGGGCGTTGCGCCGCGGCGTCGAGACGAAGCCGCTCCGCCACGCCCTGCGCGAAGCGAAGTCGTTCGGCCTCGAAACACTGGACTACACCATCGCCAGCCGAACCGAGTACGACCTGGAGTTTCGCCGCGACTACCTCAGTTGGCACATCCACTACCACCTCGGCGCGGACGAAAAGCGCGGATTGGCGAAGTTCATCGAACTGTTGCGCACGCACGGTCACGGCCCAGTATTCGAGCCGCGATACGTCACCTAGAAGTCATCTAATCATTGGTAGGGCGCGTCGCACCGCGCGCGCCTAGCAGCTCGTTCAAAAACTCCCGGTATTGCTGTAGCGGCGGTCTGCGACCGCCGATTTTGAGCCAAAACCTGCGCTCGATTCGGCGCTCATAGAGCGCCGCTACAGTTTTTGAACGGGCTGCTAGGCGTCCGATTTCAGGGAAAGCGAGCCTTTTTCCAGTTCGTGCGACGGCGCGCGCGGAGCGACGCGCCCTACCAAGGCATTTCTGAGATGAGTTCGAGTGTGAGCGTCGCGTCGGCTGCGCCGACGCGGGCCAGGCGAGACGCCTGCTCTACTTTCCCTTGGTTCCATTGGCCACCGTCGGCGACAGCCGCAGGAGCTCCTTTTCGCAGCGCTCGATGACGTTCGTCTGGCCCAGCCGTTTGGCCAGCGGGAGCATTTGTCGCACGAGGCGTTGTCGATCCGGGTAGTCTGGGAATTCCTTCAACAAGGTTTCGTGCCAGGCGAGCGCCACGTCGTCCGGGCCGTAGAGCGTGCGGCGATCGGCGAGGTTGAGCAACAGGCGCAGCCGTTGCATCGGGCTGGGACCGCGTTTGAGGGCGCCTTCGTAAGAGTCAAGTGCGTCGAACATTTTGCCCTGGCTCCAGTAGAGATCGCCGACCTTCTCGGTCAGCACCGCGCTGCGGGCACGTTGGGCCGTTTTGTAGATGTAGTCGATCATGTTCGCCATGCCATATCCCATTTCGAGGTTGCGGTTGACGACCAGCAAGTGCGACCAGTCCGCCAGGGGGCTTCCGCGTTTCACGAGTTTGTTGTGCAGTTCTTCCAGGCTCTGCCCGAAGGGCCTGTAGAGTGGGTCGCCCACGATCGTCATCTGCCATGACACCGAGCTCAGCCCCGCGTAGGACGCTTCACCGAATGTAAACCCCAGACTCACGAACCGGCTGAGGAACATGAACAGGTCGGGGGTGCCGGTGAGATACGGCTCGTCCACCGCGCCCATCGTGCAAGCGGCGCCGAGCTGGAGCAGCACGCCGGTCCAACTGTTGTTCGTCGAGCGCAGCCGTTGGGCGCTGAACGAGTACAAATGATACGCAAAGGCACCCGGCATGAATTCGACCAGCCCGTTGGTAAACGGCCCGGACACCTGTTGGTCGTACCAGCCGAGATAGAGCGCCACTTGGCTCATCGGGTAGCCGGCGGGGAACGTCGCCTCCTTCTCGTCGAGCACGGTTTCGAAGCCGGACTTGCGCGCGACGAGAGCCGAAGCGCGCATCCAATCGTCTCCAAGCCGGTAGCCGCCATTGGTCAGCCCGCGCGAGTCGATGTAGGCGCGTCCCCAGAGCCCGTTGGTTTCGGCGTCGATCGCCTTGTCGACGAGGCCGCGCGCGATGGCTGCCGACGGGCCGTCGAGCCGGGCGACCAGCAGCAGGCCGTTGGTCGGGTGCAGCACGGCTGCGTTGGTGGCCGCGTAAAACGGGTTCGAGATTGGCCCGGTCCACGGCAGCCGGCCCTCGCTGGAGGCGCTGCAAGCCAGTTGGCTGTCGACCGCCGCCTGGTTGCGTTGCAGTTCGGCGGGCAGTTTGTCCGCGCCTTCCTCGACCAGTTTTGGGTCCGCCAAAATCTTCACCGGCACGCCGTAGCACAAGACAGCGTAACGGACGCGAGCGCCGATGACGCGGCGCACGGGCGGGTCGGAAGGCCTCGAGTTGGGCACGCGGTTGGTCGCCGGGCCGTAGGTGAAAAGCTTTTCGGCCTCGAGATGCTTGAGCAGGGGCGCCTGGAGCTTTTCGAGGAATTCCTGGCGCGACATCGATTCGTCGGCGGGCAGGTCGAGACCGAGCACCTGGTTGGGGGGCACCGCGCGGCGTTGGGCGTAGTATTCGGCGACCTGCTTCGACTCGGACACGCGCGTGTTGTAAAGGACGATGACTTCGTCGCCGCCGCCGGCGGCGCGGGCCGAGCCGGGTCGTCCGAGTGCGACCAGGAGGAGCAGCATTGCCGTTTGGCAGCAGCGAAGGAGGAATCGAAGCATTGGATCTCGCGAGCGCATAGGCCGTCCTCGTTCGAACGCAGGGCCGGCGTCTCGCCTGCCCAGGCCGCGCAGCGGCCAAACGGGAGTGCGCCTGCGGCGCTGGGCAGGCGAGACGCCTGCCCTACGTTGGCGATTCGCGGCGAGGGGCATTCTGGATCGCATTGGAACGGCTAAGGAATTTCCACGCGCAGCCCATCGTACGCCAACCAGACGCCATCGGGCAACTCCGCTTGCGCCTTGTCGTGATCGTAGTCGTGGGTGAGGTGCGTGAAGTAGGTCCGCCCTGCGTCGATGCGTCGGGCAGTCGTCAGCGCTTCGTCCAGGCACATGTGAGTCGGGTGCGGTGCGGGCCGCAGTGCGTCCAGCACCGCCACCTCCACGCCCCGCACCGATTCGACAACATTCGACGGCACCGACTTGCAGTCGTTCAGGTAGGCCAGCTTTTTGCGGCCAGCGTGCGTGAAGAGATAGCCGGTCGAGTCCATCTTCCCGTGCGGCAAATCGAACGGCGACACTTGCAACTCGCCCACTTCGAACGGCCCGGTCACCAGGCGCGGCTCGGGGATGAGGTAACCTTTGGGCCATGGCCCGTCGTGGAACGCGTAGGCGAACACGCGGGCGAGGTCGCGCATCGTGCGTTCATCGGCATAAATGGGCAGCGCCTTGTGCCCGCGCAGGTCGCAGAAACGCCGGCAATCATCCAGTCCCATGATGTGGTCGGCGTGCGAATGAGTGAAAATCAACGCGTCAAGCCATGCAATCTTCTCGCGCAGCGCCTGGAGCCGGAACTCTGGCGTCGTATCCACGACCAGTTTCGTCTGGTCCGTCACGACGTAAATCGACGTGCGGGTGCGATGGTTCTTCGGGTTCGCCAGAAACGCTTCCGGGTAATCGATGCCGATCATCGGCACCCCTTGCGAAGTGCCGGAGCCGAGGAAGGTGAAGGAGAAAGACATCACACTTTTCTTTTGCGCCACGCTACCACACCGGCCAGACTCGGGGCGAATCTTTTCACGATGCTGACCGCGCTCCGCATCAAGAACCTCGCACTCGTCGCCGACCTCACGCTCGAGCTCCAGCCGGGGCTGAACGTCATCAGCGGCGAAACCGGCGCGGGCAAGTCCATTCTCATTGGCGCGCTCAACCTCGTTCTGGGCGAGCGCGCCGACCGCACTCTCATTCGCGGCGGCGAGGAGAGTTGCTCGGTCGAAGCCGCCTTTGACGTGCGGAAACTCAAGGCGCCTCTCGCCTCGTTCCTCGACGAAAACGGCATCGAGCCGTGCGACGACGGACAACTTCTGCTCAAGCGCGCGTTCACCGCCGCGGGCACGAATCGCCAATTCATCAACGGCTCCCCGGCGACGTTGCAGACGCTCGCGCGCGCCGGCGAGTGGCTCGTCGACATCCACGGCCCGTACGACCACCAGTCGCTCCTGCACGCCGAGCGGCAGCTTGCAATCCTCGACGCGTTCGGCGGCTTGCAGCCTTTGCGCGAGAATTTCGGCGAGATGGTCCACCGCCGTGCAGCGCTCGAGGCGGAGAAGGCCGCGCTCATCGTCGATGAGAAAACCTATGCGCAACAGCTCGATCTGCTGCGGTTCCAGGTCCGGGAGATTGCCGAAGCCCGCCTCCAGCCCGGTGGAGACGCGCAGATCGAAGCGGACTACCAGCGCGTCAACAACGCCGCCCGGTTGCTGGAGCTGGCCCGCGCCGCGCTCGGCCTGCTCGCCGACGACGACCACGCCGCGCAATCGCAGTTGGGCGCTCTCGGCCGGCTGCTCCAGGAATTGCAGCGCCTCGATCCCGCCGCCGCGCCGCTCGCCGAGACCCACTCGCAGGCGACGGCTGTGTTGCAGGAATTGCAAAGCGCCCTTTCGCGCTATGCCGAGCGCCTCGACCTCGATCCCGCGCGCCTCCAGGAACTCGAGGAACGACTGAATCTTCTCCAATCGCTCAAGCGCAAGTATGGTTCGACGCTCGCCGACGTGATTGAGTTCGGCGCCGAAGCCACCCGCAAGCTGGCCAGCCTCGAACAACGCGATGCCGAACTGGCGCGTCTCAATGGCGAGTTCCGGGAGGTCGAGGCAGGCCTCCTCCGCGCCGGGCAGGATCTTTCCGCGCGGCGCCGGAAGTTGGTTCCGCAACTGAGCCGTGCCGTGGAGAAGCAGCTTGCCGCGCTGGGATTTGGGCAAAGCCATTTTGAGCTGGCGTTGACGAGCGCTTCTGAGATTTCAAATCTCAAATCTCCAGCGACCGCCACGGGCCTCGACGGGATCGAGTTCCAATTCGCTCCGAATCCCGGCGAAGCGCCCCGGCCGCTCCGGGCGATTGCCAGCAGCGGCGAGTTGGCCCGCGTGATGTTGGCCCTCAAAACCGTGCTGGCCGCGGAGGACGAAATCCCGGTGCTCGTCTTCGACGAGGTGGACGCCAACGTCGGTGGCGAAACCGCCTGGGTTGTCGGCGAAAAGATGCGCCAGATTGCCCGGCAGCGCCAGGTCCTCTGCATCACGCATCTGGCGCCGGTCGCGGCGCACGGCGACGCGCACTTCGTGGTCACCAAGCAGATCAAGGCCGGCCGCACGATCACGGAAATATCGCGCGTGGAGAAGAAGGAGCGCGTGAACGAATTGGCCCGCATGCTCGGCGGGCAGGGCGACGCCGCCCGGCAGCACGCGGAGGCGTTGCTAAGCCGTGCGTAGCCGCCGACGTGAGGAGAAACGACGGCCTGTGGCCGGGCATCTTAATCCTGACCCGGTAGGGCGAGGCTCCTGCCGAGCCGAAACTTCCGGTTTGATCACGGCTCGACAGGAGCCTCGCCCTACCGGCGTCATGGATAGGCGGATGGATCGCGCATCCGCGGTCTCCGCCTCCTCATGTCGGCGGCGACGATAGCAGGTCACGCCGCCGTTGGCACGCCGGCGAGGTGGATGGAGTCGACGAGGCCGAGCCGGCCCTTGCCGCTGCGGCGGGCACGCGTGCCGTCCACATAACCCAGAAGCTTGCGTTTTTTGATCAGTTCGGCGACGGCCTCCGGGACCATGCCCTCCCACGTCGAATCGCCGGAGCGCAGCCGCCGGAGCACTTCGCGCGAAAACACCCGCAGGCAGGCGTTGTCGTAGTCGCGCAGGCTTTCAATGAGGCGGTTCTCGATGAGGTAGGCATACAGGTGACGCAAGTGCGGGGCCACGCTCAGATTGCCCGCGCTGATGAGCGAGCCGCTGGCCGCGTCGAGCAGCGGGTAGGCGTAGAGCTTGAGATCGTTTTTGAAGAGCCGCCCGAAGGACTCGAGAATGCCCCCTTCAAGGTCGGCGTAATGCTTCTCCTCGAAGATCTCCCGCAGCGTCGGCACGCCCAAGACGATGCCAATCTTCTTTCTCGTGTGGCGGAACAGCCAGGTGGCCAGGCGATGATACTCGCCAAAATTCGAGATGAGCACGGTCCTGCCCAGCGCGCCGAGGATGTCCGCCCGGTCGAGGAAATCCTGGGGATCGATCGTGTCGCCGTCGGTCAGGTTTTTGAGGGTCATCTCCATCAACGGAAAAACCGATTCGCTCTCGACGCCCGGTTCCTGGATGAACATCGCCTGGGCGCAACGCAGCATGTCCACGGTGACGTTGGTCACGGGCCGAAAACTGCCGCGCTCGATGAGGAGGTTTTTCTTATAGAGCGCATCGGCGGGCTGCATGACTTCGCCGCGGGCAGTGAACAGGGCGGCGTTGGTCAGGCCGTTCTGCACCAGCTTCAGGGCCATGAGACGGTTGTCCACGGACGCGAAGTCCGGGCCGCTAAATTCGATCAGGTCCACCTCCACGCGGTCGGCGGTGAGATTGTCGAGGAGCGCGACCAGGAGCTTCTCGGGCTGATCGTGCAGGTAACAGGCGCCGTGGGCGAGGTTCACGCCCATGACGCCGAGCGCTTCCTGTTCCTGCACGTTCTCCTTATCGAGCAGGCGAACGTGGATGATGATTTGGGACGGCGCCTTGCGCGGGCTTGTCTGGAAGCGGATGCCCAGCCAGCCGTGAGGGTCGTCCTGGCGCGTGTAACTGCTGGCCGCAACCGTGTTGGCGAAAACGAAGAAGCGGGTCTTTTCCCCGCGCTTGGCGTCGAGTCGCTCGCACAGGAGACGAAACTCGTGATCCAGCATGGAGTGGATGCGCTGGCGGCTGACGTAACGTTGGCAGGGACCATAGATGGCGTCACTGAACGTCATGTCATAGGCGCTCATCGCCTTGGCAATGGTGCCGGCGGCGCCGCCGACGCGGAAAAACCAGCGGGCGACTTCCTGCCCGGCGCCAATCTCGGCGAACGTGCCGTAGAGCAGGGCATCCAGATTGACCTGGAGGGCTTTTTGGTGGGTGTCAGGGACTTCTGGTTTCATGGGTCCTGGGTTCGAGGCTTTGGATCGGGAGTTGCCGCCGGACTTCTGAAAGGACCATCGGCCACGCCGGGAGCCAACTTGAGCGGGACCATGGCTCCCCATGCTTCACATCTGCGAAAAGCCAGGATTCTTGCACCAGTCCGGCCTGCGGGAGCCGGCGTTTCCAAGGCTGGCAACGGTAATGCTATCAGTATCCCGTGAACGCCCTCGCAAACAGAAAGGCTACAGATATGAGAACATTCGGGCACATACCACTGCGTTTCCTCCACTCAGTAAGCGCGAATTTCACGCTTCCCATTCAGAAGAAATCGATCTCCACAACTTTGTTCCCCTTCAGTCTCAAGAAGATCAATCTGAGGCCAGAAAGGCATGGAATCGATAAACTCCAACATCGGTGAACAGCCTGGTGGCGGTCGCGGCACGTCCGTTGCAGAAGGTGGTTGGCTGCGAGGCTGGGGTCGCTGGCTGCTGGCTGGGAACCCCTGCTATCTGGTCAGTGCCGCATTGCTGCTCTTCGGGATCAATCGGCTGGCGGTTGACCCGGAGTTTCTAAAGGCGGAAGGCGCCAAACTCGGCTTCAATTTCTCGGCACTCCAGGTTTACGAATTGCTCGTGGTCGGCGTGGCAATTCTGCTGGCGCGTCGGCGCGTGTGGTACGATTCGACGCTGCTGGTCGTCATCGAAAACCTTCTCGTCCTGGTTCCGTTCATCCTGATTACGCAGGCGGTGCTGATTGGCCCAGAGTACGCGGCGGCGTTGTGTGGAGCCGCGGCGTTGCTGGCGCTGGCGCGGCTGGGCGCTCTGAAGCGATGGATGGGTGAACTGGACCTCTCGCCGCGGTTTTTGGTCGTCGGAGCGCTGATGCTGGCAGCGAACCTCGTCACGCCCGTCTTGTTCCGCGGCATCATCGAGAACGGAACGGACAAGTGGGAGTTGCCGGCGCTGGTTGGGTGGCTGTGTGTCTTGCCGCTGTTCCTCGCGGCGGGAAACCTGCTGCCAGAGCCGCGCGAACCCGGCGGCATCGCGCCGCGGCGCAGCTGGCTGCCGCTTTTGATTTTGGGGTTGTGGGTGACCGGCAGCGCCGCGCACCTGTATTGCGTCGGTTACGTGAGCGATCTGGCGTTCCACCCGTGGATGCTCACGCCGCTGACGCTGGTGCTGGCGTGGACCGCCTGGCGCCGGCTGCCGGACCTTAGGCCGCAGCCGGTGGCCTTGCAGTCGTCGTTGCGCCAGGCGCTGCTGGTCTTCGCCGCGCTGACGCCGCTGCTGGCGGCGACAGCGCCGAGCAGCGGATTGTTTTTCGCCCTGACCATTCTGAACTCGGCACTGTTCGGGTGGGTCAGGTTTGCAGATCCACGCAACAAACTCGCTGGACAGCTTGCGCTCGCGTCCGGCGTGGCATTGTTGGCCGGCCTCCCCATCGAGTGGGGCTTGTGGCTGGCGCCGGGATTCACGCGGGTCAGGGCGATTGAATTGTGCCTGGGCGGTTACGTGGTGCTGCAGGCGCTGCGGTCGAGACAACCCGCGTGGGGCTTGTGCGGGGCGATGGCCGCAGCGCTCGCGCCCGCGGTCTTCTCCACGGGCTTCAACGGCTCCCTGGCTCTGCACGTCGGGCTGTCGTTTCTGGTGCTCCACAGCCTGCGCTGGGATGAACGGATTTCAAAGGGGGTCGTTGGACTGAGGATCGGTACGGCGGTGTCATGGATGACGCACGCGTTTGTCTGGACGCGTGTGGATGGAGGCACTGTGGTTTTGGTGATTTCATCCGCCGCCGTACTGATCTTGTTGACTTACGTTTTGCTCGGGGTGGTTACCGGGCAGTGGGGGGCACGTGTAGTGCCTGCCGGCGCGGCCCTTTCCTTTCTGGCTGCGCCGGCGAACTCTTTCTTCGACCTGATGCGGGCCTCGCCGGCCGGCCTCCTGGCCGTGCTCGGCAGTTTCGCCCTGTTTGGCCTGGGGACTTTGGCGGCCCTGATGAAGCACCGGTGGCATCCGGTCGCCGTGTCCGCCAGCGACGGCGAGCAGCCTTAACGCTCATGCCTCACCAGCCTTCCCTGCGCATCCACCCGCATTCGTTCTCCACGCCACAAGACGTGTCGCCCCGCGAAGGCCGCGGCCCACAATCCGACCTGGAGAATGTCCTTCACGAGCGCCATCCACAGCGAATCGATCCGCCCGCGGCCCGCAAATTTTCGTTCCATCACGAGGCCTTGCGCCATGCGCCAGACCAAAGCGATTGCCACCGCGCCCGTCACCAGCGCTGAAGGCGCCGCCAGCACGAGACACAGCGGCCAGAACGTCGCGTTCCCCAGGATGCTCAGGAAATACGGTCCCGGCCGGCACACCCGAATCGTTCGCGCCCACCGCAACTGGTGCGCCCACACTTCCGCGAAGCGCATCGGCCCCGTCCAGCAATCGACGACGACCGGTGCCAGCGCCAACCGCGCCCCGCCTTGCGCGATGCGCTGGCCCAATTCATAATCGTCCGCGAGGAACTCGACCAGCGCGTCAAAGCCGCCGATGCATTCCAGCCGTGCGCGGGGCGCAATCATCACGGCCCCGAGCGCGAAGTCCATCGGCTTGAGCGCGACCGACTGTAACACCTGGCCCCAGAAATCCGCGTTTACAGCGAACGCCTCCCAGCGCATTGCGAACGTCGTCGGGTTCGCGAACCGGTAGAAACAGTTTACCAGACCGACGTTCGGGTCGTTGAGCGGCGCCGTCGCGCAAGCGAGAAAGTCCGGCGGCACCCGCACGTCCGCATCGCTTGCGCAAATGACCTCGTGCTCGGCCAGGCGCGCAAGCTGGGCCAGTTTCGATACCTTCGGGTTCGGCCCCAGCCTCTCGGCGCAGACGACGAGCTTCGCGGCGCGCTGGGGATATTCTCTTATCAATCCCCGGACCATCTCGTAGACTGGATCGTCCTCACTGTCCACTCCGAACAGAACCTCCACGTCAGCCGCCCCAACTTGTGTCAGCCAGCTTCGCAAGCACTCGCGCGTCTCCGCATCGCAGCCCTGGAGCGGCTTGAGCACCGAGACGCGCGGCATCGATTCCGCCCTTGTCTCCCGCCGATGCAGCGGAAAGCCCATCGCCGCCACAAACTGCCAGATCGACAACCCGACGCTTAATGTGGCCAGCACCGACAATGCGATGACGATGAGAATCACGCGCGCGTTCTAATCGCCAGTGCGCCCGTGGGCAACTGCGACTTGGCCGGGAGCGCCGCGCCAAAGTAGGGCGGGCGTCTCGCCTGCCCCGCGAGCGCGTCAGCGCGAGCGATGCGAGAAGCGCCTCATCCGCCTCGCTTCGCTCGGCGGGGGCAGGCGAGACGCCTGCCCTACGTTGGCGCTTCCGCCGCGCTGCGGGCGATCGCGGTTTCATTCATTTTCGCCGCCATTGCTCTCGCGCCGCTCCCACGGCTTGCGCGAACGTTCGGGAAGCGACGTGTCCACGCGGGCGTACCAGGTGTCCTCACCGAAGAGGTCATCCACTGCCTGTTGGAGTTCAGCCGACGGGGTGACGGAGAACTTCTCGTGCGTCTCGATGAAAACGATCTCGCCGCCGGGCCGGCGCAGGCAAAGGAAGACCGGCACGCGGCCGGGATGCGCCTCGCACAAAGCGCGCGCGGCGGCCAGGTTCTGCTCATTAACATGCGCGGTATTCAGCCGGAAGTGGACCTGCCGGGTGTATTTTTTGGGCGCGTCCTCCAGTGGCATGATCTCCTGCGGGAAGATTTTCGGTTTGTCCTCATCATTGTTGACCTCGCCGACAACAAGGAGCGCGCGGTTGAGCGTGAGCAATCCGCGGTACTTGTCGTAATTCTCGTTCATCAGCAGCATGGACATTGTGCCTTCGAGGTCTTCGAGCGTGACCATCGCGTAAGGCTTGCCGTTCTTCTTCGAGAAGCCCTGCTGCGCGGCGCTGATCATACCGCCCAAGCGCGTCATCGTGCGCGGCGCCAGCGCCTTTGCGGTGACGCTGTTATGAAGGCAGTAGCGCTCCAGCAGCGGCGCATAAGGCGTCATCGGATGGCCGGTGACGTAGAAGCCGAGCAGTTCTTTTTCGTGGGCGAGCAACTCGTGCTGCGGCCACTCGGGAAGCGGCTCCGCTGTGCCAGGCTGCTTCGAAGCAGTTTCCTCCAACATGCCAAAGAGCGAGCTTTGGCCGCGGGCGCGGTCGGCGGCGTCGCTCACAGCGCGGCCGAGGACACGCTCCAGGTTGGCGAACATGCTGGCGCGCGTCTCGCCCAAGCCATCGCAGGCGCCGCATTTGATGAGGGCTTCGAGCACTTTCCGGTTCACGGCGCGAGTGTCGATGCGGCGGCAAAGATCTTCGAGAGAAGCGAATCTGCCGCCGGCATCGCGGGCGCGAAGGATTTCCTGCACGGCGATCTCGCCCACACCCTTGATGGCGGCCAACCCGAAGCGAATGGCTTTCGTAGCAGCCGACGTGAGGAGGCTCCGATCCTTGTCAGAGGAGATTTGAGCCTCCTCACGTCGGCTGCTACGGGACGACGCCGGCGCGAAGAACGCCTGGCCTTCGTTCACGTCGGGCGGCAAGACCTCCACGCCCATCGCGCGCGCTTCGTCTAGGACGACCTTGAGCTTATCCTGCGACCCCATGTCGTTCGTCATCATCGCGCTGAGAAACTCGACGGGGTAATTGCCCTTCAAATACGCGGTCTGATAAGCGACGATCGCGTAGGCGACAGCGTGCGATTTGTTGAATCCGTAGCCGGCGAACTTTTCAAGCAGGTCGAAAACCTGATTGGCCTTCGCGGCGGGGATATTGTTCGTTTTTGCGCAGCCCTTGACGAAGATCTCGCGCTGGCTGGCCATCTCTTCGGCCTTTTTTTTGCCCATGGCGCGGCGAAGCAGGTCCGCCCCGCCGAGAGTGTAGCCGGCGAGGAGTTGCGCGGCCTGCATCACTTGCTCCTGATAAATCAGCACGCCGTAGGTCTCCTTGCTGATGGATTCGAGAAGCGGGTGTTCATAGACAATCGCGACCTGGCCGTGACGGCGCCTGATGAAATCGGGAATCAGGTCCATCGGCCCGGGTCGGTAGAGGGCCACCAGAGCCGTGATGTGTTCGACGGAGGAAATCTGGAATTTGCGGCACAAGTCGCGCATCCCGCCGGATTCGAGCTGGAACACGCCAACTGTGTTGCCCTTGTTTAGAAGTTCGTAGGCTGCCGGATCATCGAGCGGAAGGTTGTCGATCGGGATGTCGATGCCTTGGGTGTGCTTGACCATCTCGCACACGTTGCGGATGACGGTGAGCGTCTTCAGCCCGAGAAAATCCATCTTGAGCAGGCCGAGGTCGCCGACGGGATCCATCGCGTATTGCGTGACGATGGTGCCGTCCTCGTCGGCCTTGAGTGGCAGCAAATTGACCAGCGGTTGGTCGCCGATAACGACGCCGGCGGCGTGGACGGAGCTGTTCCGAGCGATGTCTTCAAGGACGAACGCGGCATCGACCAACTCGCGTGTCGCCGGTTCAGTCTCGTAGGCCTGCTTGAATTCGGCGGATTGCTTGAGGGCCTTTTCGAGCGACATCTTCAGGTCGAAGGGGATCATTTTCGCCAGCCGATCGCACTCGGCGTAGCTCAGGCCCATGACGCGGCCGACGTCGCGCACGACGGACTTGGCGCCCATCGTGCCAAACGTGATGATCTGCGCCACGCAATCCCGGCCGTATTTGTTGCGCACGTATTCGATCACGTCCGCGCGGCGGTCGTCGGCGAAGTCGATGTCGATGTCGGGCGGGTTGACGCGCTCGGGATTGAGAAACCGCTCGAAGAGCAGGTTGTAGCGGATGGGATCGACGTTGGCGATTTCCAGCAGGTAGGTGACGAGCGAGCCGGCCGCGCTGCCGCGCGCCACGCACGACACGCCCTTGCTCCGACCGTAACGCACGAAATCGGCCACGATCAGGAAATAAGAGATGAACCCGGTCCTTTCGATGACCGCCAGCTCGGCGTGGAGACGGTCGAGGACCACTTTGATGGCGGCGGCGACGGCGGGGTCTTCGATCCAGTTCCGGGTTCCGGGTTCCGGGTTCCGAGTTGAAAGACCGGCCGCGCCGGGCAAACCCGGAACTCGGAACTCGGAACTCGGAACTTGATAGGTCGGCAGCCGCCAAGGGTCGGTGATGCCCTCGACGACGAATTCCTTCCCCTCGGCGCGCGCCTTGATCGTATAGCGCCGGTCGAGTCCTTCGGCGAGAAGTTGGCGCAGGTAACCTTCGCGGGTGAAATGTTCCGGCGGCTGGAAGGAAGGAAAGTGCAGGGTATTGAAATCAAACTGCACGTTGCACTTCTCCGCGACTTCAAGCGTGTTCTTCACCGCGTCGGGTGTCTCGGCGAAGAGCGCCTTCATCTCGTCGGCGCTGCGCAGGTAAAACTGCTGCTCGACGTACTTCATCCGCTTCGCGTCGGAAAGCAGGCTCTGCGTGCCGATGCAGATGAGGCAATCGTGCGCGTGGCTGTGGGTCTTGTCGATGTAGTGAACGTCGTTTGACGCGACGCACTTCAGGCCGAACTCCTTCGCCCAGGCCAGAAGATGCCGGTTCACCTTCGCCTGTTCGGCGAGGCCGTGGTTGTGAAGTTCCAGGTAGAAATTCTCGGCGCCAAGGGTCTGTTTGAACCAGTCGATAGTGTCGCGGGCCTTCGCCAAATCGTCCTGAAGGATTGCCTCGGGAATCTCGCTGGCCAGGCATCCGGAGAGCGCGATGAGGCCCTCCTTGCGCTCGGCGAGGATCTCCTTGTCGATGCGCGGCTTATAGTAAAAGCCCTGGAGGTGCGCGTCGGTGACAAGTTGAACGAGATTGCGGTAGCCCGGCTCGTCCTTCGCCAGGAGGAGCAGGTGATTGTACACGTCGCGCCCGCCGCCGCCGGAAGACTTCTTCTCCAGCCGGCTGCCCGGCGCGACGTAGACCTCGCAACCGATGATCGGCTTGATGCCTTTCTCCATCGCGGTCTTGTAAAAATCGACCGCGCCGAACAGCACGCCGTGGTCGGTGATGGCGAGGGCCGGGAAATGAAGGTCATGGGCGCGGTCCATCAGCTTGTCGAGCCGGCAGGCCGCATCGAGCAAGGAATACTCGGTGTGCAGGTGGAGATGGACGAAATCCGCGTGCGGCATCGGCTCAATCTAGGCCGCGGCGGACGGGAGGAGCAAGCAGGAGATCTTCTACTAGCCAAACCGCGCTTGAAGCGGTAGAAACACTCTCACACAACATGTTTGCCCAGGTCGATACCCGCGTTCCCCACGAAGTCGAGCAAGAGGTCCAAAAGACCTTCCGCAGGATGTTCGCCGATGCCGACCGCGAGTTTGTCCCGCGGGCGTTTGAATGGGTGGGGGCCTGTTTCGGCGGAGGCTACGATGTTTACCAGCCCATCGATGCGCGCTATCACGACCTGGAACACACGATGCAGGGCACCCTCTGTTTGAGCCGGTTGCTGCACGGCCGGCACCTCGCAGGCGCTCAACCCGGGGTGGACCGGCACTGGTTCGAGCTGGCGCTGCTGGCAATTCTGTTTCACGACACCGGTTACCTCAAGCGGCGCGAGGACCAGGAGGGCACCGGCGCCAAATTTACCGTCATCCACGTCGCCCGCAGCGCGGATTTCGCGCGGGAGTTCCTCGCCCGGAAGGGCTATCCGGAAGCCGACCAGAAAAGCGTCGCCAACATGATTTCCTGCACGGGTGTCAACGCCGACCTGAGAGCGATTCCTTTCCAAGTTGAACTGGAACGCACGCTCGGTTTCGCGCTGGCCACCGCGGACATTCTCGGGCAGATGGCCGCGCGCGACTACGTGGACAAGCTGCCGATCCTTTACCTGGAGTTCATCGAAGCCGCGCGATGGGGCGGCGAGAAGGCGGCGCGCTTCGCCCGATTTCAGAGCGCGGAGGATCTGGAGCGCCGCACTCCGCTCTTCTGGAAGGAATACGTCCTGCCCAAAATCAACGGCGATTTCCTTGGGCTTTACCGCTTCCTCAACGATCCATATCCCGACGGCCCAAACCAGTACCTTCGGCGCGTGGAGGAGAACCTGGAACGCATCCGCCGGAAGACCTCGCCGGCATGACCGGGCGAATCGCCCGGTTCGCCCCTGGGATTCTTCCGAATAACGGGCGAGCCAGCGCATTCAAACCTTGCGCGACTGCGATGACCCTTCGTTCGACATTCCTTTGGATCTTGGCGCTGGGCGCGGGCACCGGCGGCACGGCGACCGCGGCGCCGTTGCCGGACAAGGTCGACTTCAACCACCACATCAAGCCCCTCCTCTCGGATCGCTGTTTCGCCTGCCACGGCCCGGACGAAAAGGCCCGCAAAGCGAAGCTCCGTCTCGACAGGCCCGAGGGCGCGTTCAAAGCGCTGGAAGGGGGCATGTTCGTTATCAAGCCAGGCAGCCCGGGCAGAAGCGAAGTCATTCGCCGCATCGCCTCCCGCGATCTCGACGACCGAATGCCGCCGCCCGAGTCGAAACTTTCACTTTCGCCGGACGAGATCGCGCTCCTCCGCCGTTGGGTCGAGCAAGGCGCGGAGTGGAAGAAACATTGGTCGTTCCTCCCGGTCGCGGACGCGCCAGTCCCGCGCGTGAAAAACGCGAAATGGGCGCGCAACAACATCGATCGCTTCGTGCTGGAACGGCTGGAGCGCGAGGGTCTGAAGCCGGCGCCCGAGGCCGACAGGGAACACCTGATTCGACGGCTTTCATTCGATCTGATCGGCCTTCCGCCGACGCTCGACGAGATCGACGCGTATCTCGGGGACGACTCACCGCAGGCTTACGAGCGCGTCGTCGACCGGCTGCTCGCGTCGCCGGCCTATGGCGAACGCATGGCGGTCGACTGGCTTGACGTGGCGCGCTATGCGGACACCTACGGCTATCAGGCCGACCGGTTCAACCATCTCTGGCCCTGGCGCGACTGGGTGATCAGCGCTTTCAACCGGAACGTGCGCGTCAACGATTTCATGATTTGGCAAATCGCCGGCGACCTGTTGCCCAATCCGACGCGAGAGCAACGCCTGGCCACGGCCTTCAACCGGCTGCACCGCCAGACCAACGAAGGCGGCAGCGTGGAGGAGGAATTCCGCGTCGAGTACAACGCCGACCGCGTCCACACGCTGGCCGGCGCATTCCTCGGCTTGACAATGGAATGTGCGCGATGCCACGACCACAAGTTCGATCCCATTACGCAGAAGGATTACTACCGGCTTTTCGCCTTCTTCAACTCGACGGACGAGTCAGGCCTCTACTCGCACTTCACCGACGCCATCCCCAGCCCGACGCTGCTGCTCTTCAAGGACGACGCGCAGGAGCAGCGGCATCGCGACATGAAGCGCGCCATCGCGGCCAAGGAGCAGGAACTGGCGGCGCGGCGCGCGGCGGCGGCGGCGGATTTTGAAGTGTGGCGAAAGGGATTGTTGGTCGAAGCCAACGATCGTAGCCGCCGACGTGAGGAGGCCGAGGGTTCGCGGCCACCAACACCGACGAATCCGCCTCCTCACGTCGGCGGCTACGGGTTGGGTGCGCCGTGGAACGTCTCGGCGGGGCTGATTGGGCACTATTCCTTCGACTCGATCACAAACAGCCGGACGCCCAACGCTCTCGGCACGAATTATCCGGCCAAGCTAGCCGAGTCGCCGAAGCTCGTCGCGGGCCGCTTCGGAAACGCGCTGGAGTTCAGCGCCGAGAATTCCGTCTCTATCGAAAAACTCGCGGACTTCAAGCGCACCGACCCGTTCTCGTTCTCGCTCTGGCTGAACATCCCGGAGGAACGCGACGAGATCGTGGTGATGCACCATCAGCAGGCCGGTTCGGACGCGGGCTACAACGGCTACCAGTTCATCCTCGAAGACGGCCATGCGAGCTTCGCGCTGGTTCATTTCTGGCCCGGCAACGCTCTCAAAGTCCGCACAAGGGAAAAACTCAAGCTTCACGAGTGGCTGCACGTCGGCATCACGTACGACGGTTCCAGCCGGGCGGCGGGGGTGAGGTTGTTCGTCAACGGAAAGGCCACCGAGACCGACGTCATCAAGGATCAGCTTTTCAAGGATTTCGCCAATGGCCAGCCGCTCATGCTCGCCGCCCGGTTCCGCGGCCGCGGCTTTAAGGATGGACTCATCGACGAACTGAAAATCTTCAACCGTTGTCTCACCCCGCTTGAAATGGAACAGGCGATGGCCGCCGGCGATTCTCCCGCTCCCCTCGGAGGGGGGAGGGCCGGGGTGAGGGGTGAGAACACGCAGGGGCCGCGGATGAGTGACTTGTTGGACTATTTCCTCGCTCGCATCGATGGGCCTTCTGCAACCATCGCCGCCGAGCTGAAGAAACTCCGCGACGAGGAAAACGACTTCATCAACGGCATACAGGAAATCATGGCGATGGGCGATTTGCCCGCGCCACGCCCCACCTACGTCCTCAAGCGCGGTGAATATGACAAACGCGCTGATACCGTCGAGCCGGGCACTCCCGAGTCCATCCTGCCGTTCGACGGCCGGCTGCCTCGCAACCGCCTTGGCCTGGCGCAGTGGCTCGTCGACCGGCAGAACCCGCTGACCTCGCGCGTGCTCGTGAACCGGGCCTGGCAACAGTTCTTCGGCCGCGGCCTCGTCGTCACCGCGGAAAACCTCGGCGTGCAAGGCGCCCTGCCGTCGCACCCGGAGTTGCTGGACTGGCTGGCGAAACGCTTCATGGACTCCGGCTGGGACCTCAAGGCGCTTCAGAAGCTCATCGTGATGTCCGCGGCCTACCGGCAATCCTCGCTCGCCAGCCCCGCCCTGCTCGCGCGCGATCCGGACAACATCCTGCTCGCTCGCGGACCGCGCACGCGGCTCACCGCCGAGATGCTTCGCGACAATGCTCTCGCCGTCTCCGGGCTGCTCGTGAACAAGCTCGGCGGCCCGAGCGTGAAACCGTATCAGCCCGAAGGTTTGTGGGAGGAGAAGTCGTCCGGCTGGAAATATGACCCGGACAAAGGCGAGGGCCTCTATCGCCGGAGCCTCTACACGTATTGGAAGCGCACCGTGCCGCCGCCTTCGATGATGGTGTTCGACGCGGCCGAGCGGAACAACTGCACCTGCCGCCGCCAGAGCACGAGCACGCCGCTCCAGCCGCTGGTGCTGTTGAACGACCCGCAGTTCGTCGAAGCCGCGCGAAAGCTTGCCGAGCGCGCCCTGAAGGAATGTGGCCCGACTCCCGACGCCCGCATTACGTTTGCCTTCCGCGTGTTGACGAGCCGAAGACCCGGCGCGAAAGAACTCACCGTCCTCCGCCGGCTTTACGAGGAGCAGTTCGAATCCTTCCGCGCCGACGAGGACGGCGCCGCGGCGCTGCTGAAGGTCGGCGAATCAATATCCGACCCGGCCCTGAACAAGTCCGAACTGGCCGCGACCACCGCCCTGGCCAGCGCCATCCTGAACTTCGACGAGGCGATCCATAAACGGTGAACCGCGGCGTCAAACGCCGACATTGCGGTCTTCGGGATGCAGATCGATCGATAGCTCCGGATGGAGATCCTCCAAAATGAATTTCCAAAGCATCGCGGAAGGCAGGAGGTCCGGGTCGCGAAGAGGGAGCATGGCTGCCACAGAACGGGCCACGGCGGGATCTTTGCAAAGCCAGTAGAGCCGCTGCCAATCTTCGGTCGTGCCGCGCTGGATCCAGTTCAAGTAGGCCAACGGCGTGAAGCCGTTCGTGCTGCGGTTGGGGTTCATGCTTGGCCTGGGTTGAAAAAGGCGGCGTCGGCCTGCTGAGGTAAGCCGCTCTCCAGCTCCCGCTTAAGCAGAGCGCGACCAGTCTTGCGACAGGTGCCGGCCACGAAGTTCCATTCGGTGAATGGGGGCTGAAGACCTTTGTATGCCGTCAGTGGCACCTTGGGAAGGTCCAGCGGATCGGCCTCACAAGCCTCGGCAAAGCGCGTGGCGACGGTCTGCGAGCCTGCGCGCGCGTAGGCCGCGTTGAGATAGCTGAGAGCCTGCACAGCGGCCCCTTCGCCCAGCTTGTGCGCCAGGGCCGCCACGTCCACATAATCCCGGGTCGTGCGCCGTTGCACGAGCAGGAACGCCTTGACGCGTAGCATCTCCTCCGGCGTTGGGACCAGCAACCCCTCGATGCGGGTCGTCACGAGCGGGAGAGCACGCCGCTGCTGGCGCAGACCTAATTCCACTCCGTGGCGTTCTCCAAGGATGAGCACGGGAGGATTGAGGCGGTTGGTGGTCCAGCCCTCCCAATGTTCCAGCGCGTCCGCCGTCTCAGCGAAGCGCTCTTGCAGGTGCGGGCTGACGCAGTCCACATCCATCGAGAACCGATGTGCGCAGTGCAGGGCTGCGGCCGTGCCGCCTACAGCCACGAGGCCCAGCTCCGTAAATTTCTCCTGCACGCAGCGGCCTTGCTCGATCACGCGCGCGAAATCGTTTGCGTCCACGGATGCAGTGTAGTCGGCGGACCGCTGAATTCAATCTCCGGCGCGTGCGCGGCTCGTAGTCGGGCACGGCGCTCTATCGGCGCCGGCATACCGAAGGGGCCTCCGCCGCATCGAGACTGCCGCCGCAGTCCAAGCCCGGCTGGCATCGGCGATTCAGAAACGGTAGGCTTGATTGCGAAGGGGCAGCCGGGGATGCTACTGCCATGAGCAACGGCGAATTCGTCCAGCGACGCCGGGCGGGCAATATGGACTGCGGAGGCAAGCGCAGCGCGACTTCGCTTTCGGTCGTGTACCGTCGCCGGGCGGACCAAATCGCCCTCCCGCTGCGCTTGCCGGCGCAGTCCAAAGCGGGCCGGGAACGGCGCGAGGTTTTGCGTCGCCTCGGAGGCGAGCGGGAATTCACCGGCCAGTTCAAGGCAGGGAGCGAGCAAATCGAACGATTCCGAGTTCCCGTTAGCGGTCGTAAGTCAACTTTGCTTCCCATGGCGAATATGGCGATGTCGGCTGCGGTCTTGCTTTGCTTGTTCGCTGCTGGGTGTGCAACTCCTCCGTCGAGCGGAACTGGTTTACCCTACCAAGGAATTTCAAGTCACTGGATCGTGTGCAAAGATGACACCAATCTTCGAGAGCCTTACAAGGCGCACCCGCTTTACGGAGAGGATGCGAAACAAAGGGCATTTTTCCGTATCTACGGGCCGATTTACCTCAATGCGATCAACTCTGACCTGGAACAGATCGACAAGAAGGCAGCGAATGCGTTGGAAAAGTTGACCGTCGTTGCAGACGCCTTGAAATACCCAGGCATCCATTTCCGCGTTGCCTACACAGGTTCGGTCTTGTCTCTTGGAAGGAGCGAGACCAACCTTGATCCGGTTACGGGCTATCCGGAATTTCCCGATTTTCGCGCTCATTACCCGCAGCCGCCGATTTACAGTGACGAGGTTGAGATGATACTTTACAAGCACCGCCTTCTGGACTTCTCCGCGACAGTCGAAGGTTACCTAAAGGACGGCGAGCAGTTTATCAGGAACTGCAAAAGTGACTACGAGACCATTAAAAAGATACGCATACAATTTGTTCTGTACCTCGACCAATTAAAGGCATCTGGCGTGCCGCTTAATATCAACACATGGTGATGTGGAACTACGCTGCGGCTCGACTTGATCGCGTTGGCAGCACTCCGATGACAACTCCGTTGTATCCGACTTTCAGAAAGCGCATCGATGATGCCGTGGAGCAACTGCTACAGAATCAAGTCACGGCGTGGGCCTTCCTCAACTCGGGGAAGCCGTTTCGAGTCAAGAAGTTTGATGGACGAGAGATCAGTTACGGAGACGTCGCCTTTGAAGGTTCACCGCGTGAGGTTTTCTGGGCGCGCTACATCGAGCCGTTTCTTGAAGACTTGACGCTGAGAGAGGTCGAAGCGGCTGTTTCTTCGGCGCGCGATCGAGATGTGAACGCAAAACTTCTACTTCCCGAAGTTCAGAGCCTGCTCCGTGCTGCTTCACGAAAAGTGTTCGCACGCATGGCAGAAATAGATCAGCGCCTCCTGGGGAAGGGATACCCAGAGAATGTGCCGCTTCGACGCGTTGAACGCGAGGTGCATAGCATGGCCCAATTCATCGACGAGCGAATCCGTGCGGAGCTTGCCATGTGGAAGCCAAACCGAAGGATCGAAGAGTGGTATGAGAAGAACAGATTCTGGCTGTGGCTAATAGGCACTTTGATTGCCATCGCGGGACTGTGCGCAAAGTTTTTGTAGATTCAGCTATGCATGACCTGCAAGCAGCTCAACTTCGGCATGACGCGGCGGGATTTCTTCGGACGGTTCGCGGTCGAACTTGGTGGCGTGGCGCTGGCGCAGCCAGCCTCAGCCCTGCAAGTGCGCAATGTTACAGCTCAGGGTGAAGCCCTGGGTATCGACACCGAAACGTCCACAGCCCTGAAAGGGCGTCACAAGGCCAGACCACGATTGTGCCGCCCTTTCAGGGCTGAGGTTCCTTGGACACACGATACCCAGGGCGTTGCCCTGGGCTATCACATGACGGCCTTTCAGGCCGAAAACTCGAGGGCGGCGGAGGCAACCGCGGAGGCAACCATGTTGACGGGGCACTGTGAACGCGCGACGATGCGGTCATGAACATCGCCCAGATCGAAGAAGCCGTGCAACGGGGGCAACCGTTCACCCTCAAGGTCGCGGATGGCGATGAGTTTCGAGTGCCACTTCCTGATTACATTTTCCTTCCTCCGGCAGCCTCGGCCAGGCGGACTTACGTGATGGTGCATAACGACGCCGGCTTTGCTTCCTTCCTGCCGCTCCTGACGATCAACAACCTAACCTTCCAAGTCGATGCCAGCGACTCAAAATGACTTCTCCATGACGCGCCGGGATTTCTTCGGGCGGTTTGCACTCGGGCTGGGCGGCGTGGCGCTGGCGCAGTTGCTCAATGCACCGGCGCGCGCGGCTGCGGCGGTGGCAGCGGGGCGGGCGGCAAGTCCTTACCAGGGGTTGCCGGGCTTTCCGAATTTCGCGCCGCGGGCCAAACGGATCATCTACCTGTTCATGAGCGGAGGGCCGTCGCAAATGGATTTGTTCGACTACAAACCGAAGTTGAACGAGTTGAACGGGCAGGAATTGCCGGCGTCCGTGCGCATGGGCCAGCGGCTCACGACGATGTCGGCCAACCAATCGTCGCTGCCGCTGGCCGGCTCGATTTTCAAGTTCGCGCGGTACGGCCGGTGCGGCGCGTGGGTGAGCGAGTTGCTCCCGCACACGGCGAAAGTGGTGGACGACTTGTGCTTCATCAAAAGTTTGCACACCGAGGCCATCAACCACGACCCGGCCATCACGTTCTTCCAGACTGGCTCGCAGCTCGCGGGGCGGCCCAGCATGGGCGCGTGGCTCAGTTATGGGCTGGGCAGCATGAATGAAAATCTGCCGGCGTTCGTGGTGCTTATTTCGCGCAATGCCACCAGCGACCAGCCGCTCTACGCGCGGCTGTGGGGGAACGGTTTTCTGCCCTCGCTCCATCAAGGCGTGCAATTTCGCGGCAGCCGAGACCCGGTGCTTTACTTGAATAACCCCGCGGGCGTCACCGGCCAAAGCCGCCGCAAGCTGCTCGACCGGCTGGCCGAGTTGCACGAACTCCAGTTCCACTCGCTCGGCGATCCGGAAATCCAGTCGCGCGTCGCTCAATACGAGATGGCCTATCGGATGCAAACTTCCGTGCCGGACGTGATGGACGTCTCGAAGGAACCCGAGAGCGTCTTCGAGCTTTACGGCCCGGACGCCAAAAAGCCCGGCACGTTCGCCGCGAACTGCATCCTCGCCCGCCGGCTTGCGGAGAGGAACGTCCGCTTCATCCAGCTCTACCACCAAGGGTGGGATCATCATGGCGGCCTGCCCAACGGCATCCGCAATGAGTGCAAGAAGACCGACCAACCGTGCGCGGCGCTGATTACCGACCTGAAAGCGCGGGGACTCCTTGATGACACGATCGTGGTCTGGGGAGGCGAATTCGGGCGCACGGCCTATTCGCAGGGCAAGCTCACGGCGACCGACTATGGACGCGATCATCACCCGCGTTGTTTCACGATGTGGATGGCCGGCGGCGGCTTCAAGCCGGGCTTCTCCTTCGGCGAGACGGATGAATTCTCCTACAACGCCGTGATTGACCCGGTCCACGTCCACGATTTCCAGGCGACGATCCTGCACCAACTGGGAATCGATCACGAGCAGCTCATTTTCAAGCACCAGGGTCGCCGTTATCGGCTGACCGACGTGCATGGCCAGGTTGTGAAAGACATCCTGGGCTAGGGAGCACTGGCCTTCAATTAAGGGTGCGAAACGGGTTCATACGCTTACCTCTGCTCTCCAAGCTCGTGGATAGTTGGAGATTACGATTAAGATTATGATTAAGAGTAGGAGTAGGAGCAAGGATATCGCGGGCGGGTAAAGCCGCCTGCCCTTAATCCAATGGCAGTGGAGCTACGGAGAAACCGCGCGGTAAAAGCGGAATCGAGGCGCGGGCGTGGTAGCATCCTCGAAGCTAAACAAGCCGCTGGGGCCGGAGGGGACGCTGCCAATCATCAACCAGGCAGGGAGGTTCGTGGACCCATCAATCCGGTACGTCACCGAGGAGAGGCCCTGAAGTTGCAGCAGCATGTGGCCGTTGGGGAGCTTGGCAATCGAGAGGAGCCGGGCGCGCCGGGCGTCCGAGGTGACTTGCACGGCAAGGTTCGTCGCGCTCATGCCGTTGTCGTCGTCGCGCAGCGTAATAGCGACATTGTAGGTGGTGATCGCTGTGGAGTAACTGTGGGCCTGGCTGAACGTTGTCGTGCCGGCCGCGTAATTGAGATTCTGCATGGGCGAGCCGTCGCCCCAATTCACCGACAGGATGAACGAGTCCAGCGTTCCAGGGTCGACGATGGTGCCGGAGAGCACGGCGCCGGACCCGACCGAAGCCGGCGGGGCCACCGCGATGCTCCCGAACCGGGGAGGCGCGTTGGAAGCCACTACCCACGCGTTGGCCTTGCTGCTGGCGCCGGAGTCGTCCATTATGGTGACCTCGATGACATAGGTGTCGGAGGCCGTCCCCGTCGGATTGTCGTCGAGGTACTGGTGATTGAGAGTAAACGGAATAATGCCCGGTTCGGGATAGTTGAGGATTTCGCTGGCGCCGTCGCCCCAGTTTACAACCAGTGAGAGCCAGTTGCCGAGGTCCGGCTCGGAAATCAGGCCGTTCAGGGTCACTGTGCCGCCCTCCACAATGGCCGGGGTCACGGTCAAATTCGTGACGGTGGGTGTCGTGTTGACGCCCGCGGAACCTGCGATGCAGTTCCGGGTAATGGACAGGAGGTAGTCCCCCGCGCCCGATGGACCCGTTATGCCAGGGCTGATGCTGACTCGAACGTGGTAGGTGCCTTCGGCGCAGCGGTAGGTCAGGGCTTCGGCGGGGAAGAAGGGCTTTCTCACGGTGAGGTCATTCGTGATGGTCGTCGGATCGGCGGCGGCGATGCTGCCGTCCACAATGACCAGCGAGTTGCCAAATCCATCCAACAGCGCGAGCTGGGCTTTAATGAACGTCGCGGTGCGTGCCGGAGCGCAATCCAGGCTGACGAAGACAATGTCGCCCTCATTGGCGGTGAATCGGTAGATGTCGACATCGGACGATGGCGACGGGCCCGACAGGGTGCCGGCATAGTAATTGCGCGGGTCAGAAGTCGCGGCCGCGGGGATATCGTTCGGCTCGACTTCATGCGCCGCGAGGGCGGCGGGCGGTTGCACGGTCGCATAGAGCCGATAGGGTTCCTCGTCGCGGCCCGGATAGTTGACCTGCACGAACGCCGGGCCGCCGACCAGGGGCACGCCGGCCACATTGGGCGAAGTCCGGCCGAACTGCATGTCGTTGTCCTGGTCGTCATATTCGAGGGTGTCCGTCATCGAGGTGATGCGCAGATCGAAATTGGAAAGCTCCGCCGACTCCCCATCCACCATCACGAAGGCCCGCGAGCCCGCCGGGAACGAACCCAGCGCGTAGAAGTCCAGATCATTCAGCGGCGAGATGGATCCTTCGATGCCACAGGCCAGGCGGGAGGCCGTGGCGGGGGTGTTGTTCGTTTCGGATTCCCGGACGCAACGGGTGACTTCCAGGATGAACGCGCTGCCCTCATTGACGCCCGTATCGTCCACGTAGATGAAGACCTGCTGGCCGTTGGTCAGGCTCAGGCACGAGATTTCCTCCGCGCTGCCCGCGGAATTGCGATTGGAGGCCGCAATGCAGTTCGTCACGATTTGGGGGCTGGCCTGCGGTTGGCAGAAGCCGCCGACGTAGAGCATCAGGTTGTAGCCGGCCGCGATGCTGTAATTGTAGACCTTGAACGAGTAGTCGTCGTCCGCGGGTGCTTCGAACCAATACACCACGTCCCGGCCCAGGCCTGCGGCGGGCGTCTGCCGGATGCCTTTGAAGCAACTACTCCCGGAGAGCTGGTAATTGTTGCTCGCCAGAATGGTCGACCCACAGACCAGCGTGTTCAACATGACCGGCTGGGGGGAAAGGCAAGTGTCGTTTTCGGGCGGCGTTTGCCACGTCACCAACACCTGGATGTTGGTCTTTCCCGACACGGGAGGCGTGATATCGTATTGCCAGACCACGATGTAGTAAGTCGTATCGGCCAGTAACGACGCCGTGATTGAGGCTTGCAAGCTGCTCGGGCCGCACAAATCGTCGTTGCACGCCACTTGCACGAACGGCCCGGCACAACCCCCGGCCGACGTGTAAATGGCCATTACCGTGTCGTCCACGGTCGTCGCGCCGGCCATGCTCGTCGCGCCGGCGCAGGTCGAGCAGGTCGTAATCGTGTAAAATCCCGCATTCATCGGAGTGAACCGGTACCATAGTCCGCGTGACACGAACGACTGGCAGGCGTTGGTCAGTGAGGTCTCGCCCATCGAGGTCGCCGCGGCGATGCTCACGACCGGCCCGAAAAAGGGCGAGCCCTGGGAGACGTTCGGCGGAATGACCACGGCGCCCGCGCAATTATCGTTGGCCGGCCCTGCGGCAATTAGCGTGGAGTGAGCGCCGATGAACACGGCCAGCGCCAGTCCGAAGGGGAGAACGCGGCGCAACCCTGGCAGGCTGGAACGAATGGTCTCTGTCATAATTCAACACCGTTACATCACGGACCGCCGGCAAAGCGAGTCCCCGGTCACCCATCCAGACACGTTTTCCCCACGGCGCGCCTGGCGTGTGCCATCATGCCAGAGCGGGGTGGCAACCGCCGATACGACGAAGACCGAGGCTGGGACGAACAAACATCTCTCACGCCGATTCAGCGTACCGGTCGGGGGTGTGTGGTTACGCGCTGATAAGAGCACAAACGAATTCATTTGTCAAAGCAGACGATGAGCGGAGGAAAAGCCGGGGCGCTGCTCGAATCATGAAGGGCCGAAAATTGGCCGGAATCCATCTCATAAATGGCAGGGCGCGTCGCTCCGCGCGCGCCGGGGCGTCCGATTTTGAGGAAAGGCAGTCTTGCTCCAGTCCGCGCGACGGCGCGCGCGGAGCGACGCGCCCTACCACGGCATTTATGGGATGAGTTCCAGAATCCAAGCGCCGCAACGCGTGACGGCGTTCAAGCGCTAAGGCGGCGTGGGCCGCGCCTCGAACACGACCTGGCCGCTCTCGGTCGTGCCGAGGAAATGGCCGGAGCCTCGATTCTGTTTCTCCTGCTGCAGAACGGCGCCGCGGAACGTGATGGTGAGAGTCGCGCCGGGCTCGCGGTAAGTGCCCGTGAACAAGCCGGTCGAGAGCGTGAACGTGCAGGTCAGCGTGTTGGGGCTGGCGTTGGTGACTTTGCTGCTCAGGCCGAGGATCACATTGTTGATCGAAGGCGAGCTTGCCAGGTTGCCTCCGTTGAGGACGATCTGGGCGTTGGTGAGATTGAGGATGCGGTTGGTGGCGCCAACGGGGGCGCGATAGAGCGAGCCGGTCAAGTGCGTGTCGAGGATGAAACCGTTCGTATAGAACTTCGGGGGTCCGTTGGATGGCCGAAGCCAAGTAATCCGTCCATCCAACTGGCTAAATTCGTTGTTGGGGTCGATGCCAATCCAACCGTACGTCGAGCCGCGTCCGCTGTAGGCCACGGCGTGATGGGGCCAATACGCATTTTTGGAGAGTGGAACGCTTCGGGTCACCTTTACGCCGTCAGCGAGGACGCCGCTGAACTTGACGTTGCCCTTGGCGTCGATGGTGACCGTTCCGTAACCGTCGCCTCCAGGATAAGTCGGATCATCCGGCACACCGGCCACGGTCAAAGTGTATTTGCCGGCGAACGCCGCTGCATTGGTCGTCGCCAGTACGCCATCAAGCGACGCGCCAGTCTCCCAGTTGGTCGAATTGACGATGCCGTTGACGTAGCCGCGGCTGTTTTCGTCGGTGCCGAGCTTGACCCTCCATTCAACGATGAGTGGCGACAAACCGGTTCGGTTGATGACATTGGTGGCCCTTCCAAAAAGGTCGAGCTGGCCGCTGGTGGAGTATTTCCTGCCGCCGACCGAGATCGACGCCGAGTACGTGCCCTTGACGGTGGTGGTGAGCTTGAAGGAGCCGGAGTTGGTGTGGTAGACTTGGAATATGACGGAGAAGAGCCCGTTGTACGTGCCCTTGACCGGGATGAACGGGTTCGGGACGAAGTTCGCGGCGATGTGCAGGTCGGGCCGCATCAGGAACTGGAGTTTCGCGGCGGAGCTCGTCGGGATGCCGCCAGTCCAGTTCGAGAAGACGTACCCGGGGCGGGCGGCGGCGGTGAGGGTGTAGCCGCGTTCGAGTTCCAGCCGCTGGAGGTTCGTCGCACCGGAAACGGTGCCCCATCCAAAGGAGTTGGTGACCAGATTCAACGGGCTGGTGACGACATAGACGACGGATCGAATGTTCGTGACGGAGATGTTGCCCGATAGGTCGATGCTGCGGACGCGAACCCAGTTCGTGCCGGGCTCGAGCGATACGATGTTCGTCCAAGCCCGCGCGTCGTAGCTCACGGGAACGAAGTTGCCCGAACCCATCTGAAGTTCGACGCGCGCCACCCCGTAATTGTCGCTCGCGGTGCCCCGGATGGCCGTTGTGGCAGTCGTGACGCGGGCGCCGGAGGCCGGCGCCGTGAACGCGACGGTGGGCCGCATGGAGTCGGGCGGGCTTTGAGAAATCTTGAAGGGCTGGCCGGCGATCGTGAGCGTGGCCGAGCGCACGGTCGTGCCGGAGTGGGCGCCGATGGTGAACGTGAAGGTATCCGTGCCATCGAAGCTGACCGCGGAAGTGACCGTGACCCACGGCGGAATGCCTGTGACCTCCCACGGACAACCCTCGAGCGCGATGACGGTCACGCTGCCCTCGCCGCCAGGCTGGCCAAAGGCGGCGATGGAACTCGAGAGGAGAAACGGACAGGCAATGCTGATCGTCGCCACGCGGCTCGTTGAGAGGCCCGCCAGATTGCCGGCCACGACAAAGTACTGGCCGATATTGGCGGCGCCGACGTTGTTGACGGGGAGGTTGGCGCTTGTGGCGCCGGGACCGACGATGGGCGCGCCGTTGCGGAACCATTGGTAAGTAATCGGCGGGTCGCCCCGGGTCTGCACGGATAGCACGACGTTGGTGCGCGGAGCCACGTCGATGTAGTCGCGCGGGGAAAGCAGGAAGTAAGGCAGCTCGCGGTGGAAAGGGAGGCTGGAGTTGTAGTAGCCGGGCGTGGGCCTGTCCACAAACCAGTTGGTCGGGTCGTTCCCGTATTCGTACGAGAACCGCCGCTGGAGGCTGCCAAAGCCGCCATCCGCCCAAACCGTGCCATCCACCGAGTTGGAAGGCCACGGGGGGCGGTCTTCGTATTGGGCGCGGTCGACGAGGATTTGCGGTGTGAGACCCGCGTCCGGGTGAGGCGGCACCTGCGGAGCATCAGGTCGGTACAGCTCGATGTTGCCCTGGCGGTTGCTCAGTTTGCCCTTGTAGGGACCGTAGAGCTGGAT
>DASTLJ010000039.1:0-4871 GCA_035715125.1 Verrucomicrobiia bacterium | reverse complement strand
GTGCAGCCGTCGCTTTCGGATTGTCCGGCAAGCCCGGCTGGGAAATCCGCACCGGATTCTTTACCTTCTCCGGAAACGCGCCGACCGAGTCTCTGGCATGGAAGCCCGCTTGCCGGGCGCGCTTCCATTCCGCTGACCGATGCCTGACGAAAAATCACCGACGAAGAGCCAGCCCGCCGCCGATCCGGCTGCGGACGCCGCGGCGTCGCGCAAGCGGCAGCTCAAGGACGCCTTGCTCTGCATGTCGCTGGCCAACCTTTGCTTCATCCCGGCGTGGTTCGAAGTGCTCTTCGAGAGTGACTGCGGTTACTTCAACCGGACGCCGGTCTCCGCGACAACACTTGTGGCGCTGCTGCTGAACCTCGGCGGCGCGGCGCTGCTGTTCTGGCTGGGCGCGCAGTGGTTCCGGCGGCGCGGGGGGCGCGCGCTCCGCTTCGTGGCGGACGCTGCCCTGTGCCTGCTGTTGCTGGTGCCGCTGAATTTTGTCCGGATAAATTATTTCGAAGTCGCGGGAACAGCCGTCGCGGTTTTGGCGAAAAAACCGGCGGCGATGCTCCTCGGCCTCGTTGTGGTGGGGTTGTTCTCCTACTGGCACCAGTTTTGGGGACGGCTGGCCCGGGTGGTCCTTGGGATTTTTCTGCCGTTGACCGCGTTCAGCCTGGTGCAGATTGGCCTGGCATGGATTCGGCTGGCCAATTCTGAGGCGACGCGTCCGGTACCGAACCCTGCGTTGCAATACCGTGCCGCACCGGATCAGTCGCGCGTGGTCTGGATCATCTTTGACGAGATGGATCGGCGCCTGGCCTTCGACGAACGGCCGACCGGCATTGCGCTGCCGGAGCTGGACCGGCTGCGTCGGGAGTCGCTCGATGCCACGAATGCATTTTCGCCGGCCGGGAGGACCTTGTTGGCCCTCCCTTCGTTGATCACCGGCCGAACGGTCGCCTCGGCTGCGCCGGCAAGCGCGTCCGACTTGAACATCGTCTGGCAGGACAACCAGGAGCGCACGACCTGGGGCTCTCGTTCAAACATCTTTACACGCGCCCGTGCCCTCGGCCTCAACACGGCAATTGTCGGCTGGTACCACCCATACGGCCGGGTGCTGGCGACCTCGGCAAGCCGCATCGAGTGGATGCCCGCCGCCGGGTCCGAGCAGGCGCGCGCCTCGGGTCTGGGCAAGACGATGAGGTACCAAATCGGCGCGATGCTGCCGTTCCTCCATACGCGGCGGCTGACCGTCGAGTTCGTCCACGGGCTGCTGGCCAACGCCCAAGAAGTCGCGGCCGACACGAACACGCATCTGGCCTTCCTGCACCTGCCGCTGCCGCACAAGCCGGGCATCTATCGGCCGAGCACCGGGAAGCTGACTGCGTTCAACTTCTCCACGCGAGGCGGCTATTTCGACAATCTGGCCCTTTGCGACCGGGTGTTGGGCGAGCTGCGGCGCGCGATTGCGGAAGCGGGGCTTGGCGACCGAACGTGGCTGCTCGTGTCGTCGGACCACTGGTGGCGCGAATCACGTTTCAGCGATGGCAAGACCGACCTGCGCGTGCCGTTTCTGCTCAAGTCGCCGTTCGACGACAAGCCAATCACGCTCGGCGCCCCGTTCAGCACGGTCGTTTCGCAGGATCTGTTGCTCGCGATACTCCGGGGCGAAGTGCGCGATCACCAGGGCGCCTTCGCCTGGCTGGAACGAAACCGGGTGCCGCCTCCCAAGAGCTACAGCCGGGTCGGCGGGCCACTTTGACACCTGGCAGCTCGTCAAAAAAGCAGCCTCCGGCGTGAGCCGGATCTGCTCTGACCGCGATTCCCGACCGAAAAATGATCCGGCTCATGCCGAATGCTACGAGATGAGGGGTTTCAACGAGCGGCTGGCCCAAGACCCGGCCCGCCGCCTACCGGACCGCCCCACGCCCTTCCCGGACGATGCGGACGAACTCCGCCCCCAGCCGGCTCAAGGCCGGCCAGTCCTGCGCCCGCAAAATCTCCGGAGTCAACAGCGAACCGCCCAAACCCAGCGCGACACATCCGGCGCGAAGGAATTCCGCCGCGCTATTCAAGTCCACGCCCCCCGTGGGCACAATCTTCAGGTGCGGCAGCGGCGCGCGCAGAGCCCGCACGTAGGCGGGCCCGAGCTTGTCAGCGGGGAACAGCTTGATGAAGTCGGCCCCGGCTTCGTGGGCCGCCTGGGCTTCAGTCGGTGTGTAGGCGCCGAGCATCACCGGCCGGTCGGCGGCGTGCGCCGCGGCCACAATTTCGATGCGCGTGATCGGGCTGACAATGAACTCCGCGCCGGCCTCGATGGCCGCGCGGCACGATTTGGCATCGAGCACCGTTCCCGCCCCGACGAGGGCCCGCGAGCCAAGGGTGCCACTCACTTGCCGAATCGCGTCCAGCGCGCCGGGCACGGTGAGCGTGACCTCGACCGCCACGACGCCACCCGCCAGCAACGCCTCCGCAATCGGCAACACCTGCGCCGCCTGCGGTGTGCGGACAACGGCGATGATGCCGGGATCGGTCAAGAGCGACAGGACAGCCGAGCGGGAGCGCATGGAGGGAAGCGTAAGACGTAAATCGTAAAACGTGAAACGTAAATGCGGCCGGCCGCGAAGCAGCCGATTCGCCCGTCCCTCGCTCTATTACGTTTTACGTTTCACGCTTCACGTTTCACGCTCTCCCCAATCGAATTCCCCACGCCCTTCTACCGTCTTGACCCTGAACATCGAAACTGCCAGACATTCCCCCATGACCAAACTTCTTCTTGCCATCGCGGGCCTCGTATCGGCGTCGCTCGCCACGGCCACTGCAGCCGACTACACTCTTCACTCCTTCAAACGCCTCTTCCTCAGCGAGCACTTCTGGTCCGAGGGCGCCAACTTCGGCGACTTCAACAAGGACGGAAAAATGGACGTGGTTTCCGGGCCGTATTGGTGGGAAGGACCCGAGTTCCGCCAGCGGCACGAATATTATCCCGCCGACAAAACGTGGACGAAAAAGAACGACGACGGCAGCGAAGAAAAGATTCCCGGATTCAAGGGCGCCCTGAGCAAGGAAAACCAGTATTCGGACAACTTTTTCGCCTTCCCTTACGACTTCAATGCCGATGGCTGGACCGACATCCTGATTCTCGGCTTTCCCGGCGCGGCTTCCTACTGGTACGAAAACCCAAAAGGCGCGTCCGGCCACTGGCAGCAACACCTGGCCGTCGAGTGGACGGACAACGAATCCCCGACGTTTGGCGACCTCACCGGCGACGGCAAACCGGAAATCATCTTCCACACCCGATTCAAGGAGGGCACGAACTTCGTCTCCTACCTCGGTTACGCGGAGCCCGACTGGAAGCACCCGGCGTCCAAGTTCAAGTTCCATAAGATTTCCACGCCGGGCAAATGGCACTGGTTCACCCACGGCTATGGCTACGGCGACGTGAATGGCGACGGCCGCCTCGACATTCTCGAAAAGGACGGCTGGTGGGAGCAGCCTGCTTCGCTCGAAGGCGACCCCGTTTGGCACCAGCACAAGGTCAACTTCGGCCTCGGCGGCGCGCAGATGTACGCCTACGACGTCAATGGCGACGGCCTCAACGACGTCATCACCAGCATTCAGGCCCACGGTTGGGGCCTGGCGTGGTACGAGCAGCTCAAGGAGAAATCAACCGACGGCGAAATCCAGTTCAAGCAGCACATGGTGATGAACAAGGAACCTGGCGAGAACAAATACGGCGTCAGATTCTCCCAGCTTCACGCGATCGATCTCGTGGACATGGACGGCGATGGCCTCAAGGACATCGTCACCGGCAAACGCTACTGGGCGCACGGCCCGACCGGCGACGCCGAGCCGAACGCGGCCGCCGTGCTCTACTGGTTCAAGCTCGTCCGCGGCGAGAACAAGTCCGTGGATTTCATTCCCTATTTGATCGACAACAATTCCGGCATCGGCACGCAAGTCGTCGCCGGCGATGTCAACGGCGACGGCCTTCCAGACGTGGTGGTGGGAAACAAGAAAGGCACCTATCTCCACCTCCACTCGGCCAAGCAGGTCAGCCGGGCCGAGTGGGAGAAGGCGCAGCCCAAGGTGTTCAAGGCGCCATCCGACAGCGCTTCGGCGAAGTAGCGACTGCGATCCCGATGATGTGCGCGGCGTTCTCCCTCTCCCCTAAAAGGGGAGAGGGCCGGGGTGAGGGGTGAGGCGGTTCGCATGACTCAGTATTCCAATTTGTCCTAGGACGAATGATCCGCGCTACCACAACTTTCGCATTTGCCCTCTCCACGCTCGCTGCACTGGGCGGTATCGAACCATGGGGCGATCCAAATCTTCCGGTGCGCGACGGCCTCGTCGCCTGGTTCGACACCTCGCGCCAAAACGCGGCCCGCGAAGCCGCGCAACTCGCCCCGCTCAGCAGCGGCAGTCCCGTCGACTACTTGCTCGATGGCTCCGGCGAGCGCCGCCACCTTACGCAGCCCGTCGCTTCGTTTCGCCCCACCTTCCGCCAGTCTGGCAGCCACTCCTGGCTGTCGTTTGACGGCACGGATGACTTTCTCCCCGCCGTCGGCTGGAACCTGTCGCTCACCAACGCCACCCTCTTCGTCGTCGCCGCACCGCGAACGAACGCCGGCTTTTACCGCGCCTTTCTCTCGTTCAATCGTGCCGGCCGCAACGATTATCAGTCCGGCCTGAACCTCGACCTGGGAGGACAGTCCACTGCCGATCTCGCACGGATTAATGTCGAGGGCCTCGGCTTTGGCGGCGAGAAGAACCTGCTCACGTCCCCGCAGGCCTTCGGACGCTGGGCCACGTTTAGGCTCGTCACCCGGCCCGGCACCAATGGCGTGCGGCTTTACCTCAACGGGCAGGCCCAGGGCGCGCGCGAC
>DASTLJ010000038.1:0-2211 GCA_035715125.1 Verrucomicrobiia bacterium | reverse complement strand
TGACGTTTCCTGAGTTTGAAGTGGCGCTCTTTGCCTCCGAGCCAGAGATCGTGAAGCCCATCTGGCTGGCCTGGGATGAGCGCGGGCGCTTGTGGATTGCCGAAACAGTAGATTACCCGAACAATCTCCAACCCCCCGGCGAAGGGCATGATCGGCTCAAGATTTGCGAGGACACAGACGGCGATGGTCGCGCCGACAAGTTCACCGTGTTCGCCGACAAGCTAAGCATCCCGACCGGCTTCGTTTTTGCCAACGGCGGCGTCATCGTCATTCACTCCGGGAAAACCGAGTTCCTTCAGGACACAGACGGCGACGACAAAGCGGACGAGCGTCGAGTGCTCTTTTCGGGCTGGGGCATGGGCGACACGCACGCCACCGCGAGCAACCTGCGCTACGGTTTCGACAACTGGATTTGGGGCACGGTGGGGTACTCGGGGTTTCGCGGCACGGTCGGCGGAAAGGAGATTCGTTTCGGGCAAGGCATCTTTCGCTTCAAACCGGACGGCTCGAAGCTGGAGTTCGTTCGTTCGAGCAACAACAACACGTGGGGTCTGGGCCTCTCCGAGGACAACGTCATCTTCGGCTCAACAGCGAACGGAAACGCGAGCATGTATATGCCGATTCCCAATCGCTACTACGAAGCGGTCCATGGCTGGTCCGCCGGCGTGTTGGGGACCATCGCGGACAGCCAGCGCTTCTATCCGCTCACCGACCAGGTTCGACAAGTGGATTATCACGGCCGCTACACGGCGGGCGCGGGCAGCGCGCTCTACACGGCGCGGAAATTCCCCAAAGAATACTGGAACCGCGTCCAGTTCGTGAGCGAGCCGACGGGCCACCTGCTCGGCAAGTTCCACCTCGAAGCGCGGGGCGCCGATTTCATCGCGCACAACGGACGGAATTTCGCCGCCAGCGATGACGAGTGGTCTTCTCCCGTCTGCGCCGAAGTCGGGCCCGATGGCGCCCTTTGGGTCAGCGACTGGTATAATTACATCATTCAGCACAACCCGACCCCGCGCGGCTTTCAGACCGGCAAAGGCGCGGCCTATGAAACGCCGCTGCGGGACAAGACGCACGGGCGCATCTATCGGATCCATTATGTAGCGGCGCCTCGTGAGCGCGGCCCTGATCGTCGGTCAACCGCCGGCTTGCCACCTGCCGAGCTAGCGGCGCTCTCTCGAGACGCCACTGCAGGCAAGACGCTCGTCGCCGCGCTGAAGAACGACAATTTGTTCTGGCGAATGACCGCGCAGCGCTTGCTCGTCGAGCGCGGCCAAAAGGACGTGGTGCCAGCCCTGTGCGAACTCGTGCGCGATCCAGGCGTAGACGAAATCGGGCTGAATGCGGCGGCAATCCATGCCCTGTGGACGCTGCACGGGTTGGGCGCGTTTGCGTCGGTTTCCTCCTCACCCTATCCCTCTCCCTCAGGGAGAGGGGAAGACACTCGCCGCGCCGCGATCAGTCGAGACGGTGTAGATCCCCAAGCGCGCGGCGAGAGCGGCTTCCTCAGCGCAGGCGGGGTGAGGGGGAACGCGGCGTCCGCGACCGCGGCCACGCAAGGGTCGAGTTCCATTGGTGCGGCTGAAGGACCGGATCCAGCGGCCGTGGCGGCGGCAATCAGCGCATTGAAACATCCCTCCCCCGGCGTCCGCCGCGCGGCTGTGATGGTGTTGCCGCGGGAGGACGCTTCGCTGAAGGCCATCCTTGCCGGCAAATTGCTCGACGACATCGAGCCGCAGGTTCGGCTGGCGGCATTATTGGCTTGTTCCGAAATGCCAGCGTCGGAATCCGTGGCTGCAGCCGTGTTGACAATGTTGCAGGAGCCGCGCAATTCGGAGGACCGCTGGATCCCCGACGCCGCGACGACTGCCGCCGCGCACAACGACGCCGCTTTCCTTCGAACAGTCCTGGCCAGTTACAAACCGGCATCTGCCGGACCCGCCGCGGATTCGCCCAAGAACCGGCTTCCCAACGCGTCGTTCGAGGAACTGCGCGACGGCAAACCGGTCGGGTGGCGGACGGTGACGCACAGCGGCCGCGGCGAATTTTCGGTCGGCGACACCGGGCGTAGCGGCAGTCGGAGCGTGAAGATTTCGTCCGTACAGGGCGCTGATGCGAGCTGGTCGGTGCAGATTCCGGTCAAGCCGCGCGCAGACTATCAACTCACCGGCTGGATCAGGACGGAGAACCTGCGCAAACTCGGCGGCGCAC
>DASTLJ010000037.1:0-10233 GCA_035715125.1 Verrucomicrobiia bacterium | reverse complement strand
TCGAGGCAAGTGCGTTGAAGCTCCTCCTGACCGGGATGACTCGGGGCGGATTCGATGGGCTTGAGATTGTCGGTCCGCACCGCCGCGCCGTTGAGGACTTTGAAGTTCTCGGCGACGCCGAGGTTTTCGAGCAGACCCGATATCCGGGGGCTGGGATTGAGCAGCTCAATGGCGGCCGCGGGATTCCCGTCCAGTGCTTCGCTGAACCGGATGCCCAGCCCGGCCAACACACCCAGGAAGGTGCTGTCCATCAGTTGGCACTTGGTGAGGTCGAGGATGAAGCGCCGGTGGCCCTTGTCACGGAGGCCGAGCAGGAGTTTACGAAAACCGACGCTGCAAGCGCACCCCGCCCGCCCCGCGATTTTCACGCAGACGAACTGATCGTCCACCCATACTTCGAGGCTGACCGGAGTGGCACTCATACGACGTCCTGCCCACACAGTATGGGCGCGAACCGGGGCGCGTCAAGCGACCCGGCGGCAGCCGTACCACCAACGTAGGGCAGGCGTCTCGCCTGCCCTGGCCGCGTAGCGGCCAAACGAGGCCGCGCTTTCGGCATTGGGCAGGCGAGAAGCCTGCCCTACGTCAGCGGGCAAAGCGGACCGGCGCCTTTTGCCGAGAAGCTTCCGGCGGGCGTAATCCCTCGCCCCGGACAATATGAATCAACGTCTGTTGAAGCACAAGCCGTTCGTCCAGGCTGCTGCTGACGAGGCGGCGGTTGCAATCGAGCAGCACGCCCATGGCCCGGACCAACTCGGCCGTCGTGTAGTTCCTCACTTGCGCCAGGGCCTTGTGCAGGACGAAAGGGTGCATCGCCAGCGGATTGAAGCGTTTGTCCTGCGGCAGTTGATCAGCCGGAATTCGTTCGAGCCGGCCCTTAAAGCGGCCGTAATCGTCGCCCGAATCGATCCAGCCCTCGCGGATCATTTCCCCGAGGAAGAGCAGCACGCGGACCTTTGAAATGACGCCATACAGGAGACCGATCTCGGACTTCTTTTTGTCGAATTGCATCTGCCACAATTCCTCGTCGAGGGTGCGAAGGAGCCGCGGCAGGTCGCGGTCGCCCAGCGCATCGGCGACGGCGAAGGCACGGGCCTGTTTGTTTCGGGTGACAACCGCGGCGACGTCCTCGACGGTAATCGCCGCCCGTTCGCCGACGTAGAGGGAGAGCTTCTCGACTTCGCTGGCCAATTGCTGGGCGTGCGGGCCGACGTTGTTGACCAGGCTGGCCAGCGCGTCGTCGTCGATGGTTTTCTTGCGGGAGCGCAAAGCCCGGCTGGCGGCGGTCTCGGCTTGCAACGCCCAGTCCTTGTCGTCGAGCGACCAGGCTTCGAAGGTTTCGACGTTGCCGAGCTTCTCCAGCGCCTTGTAAAACGCCCTGCGTTTATCCACCTTGCCGGCGCTGACGAGAAGGCGGACGCCCTGCCAGGAGAAAGCCTTTAGCTCATCGGCCAATTCCGCAAGCGCGTTGGTCACGGTCGTGGAGGCGGCGGTGCGGTCCTCTCCCAGGAAGCTGCAATCCTGGAACCAGACAGTCTTGCCGGTCCCGAAAAAGGGAAGCGTATTGAGCGCTTCGCGAAGTTTGGCCAGGGCGCGGAGGGCTTCGTCAACGTTGTTGACGCGCGCATCGAGGGTCTCGTGGTCTATGCCGCCCAGTTCTTCGCTCCATTGCTGGAAGAGCTGGCGGGCCCTTTGTTTGACGGCGAAGTCGTCCGAGCCGCAAATCAAGGCCACCGAGGGGGCGGCGGCGGGGCGGGCGGGGGCGGCCTTACTCGTTTTCGTTGCCGCCATTCTCGTTGATTTCGTCGAGCCACTTCGACATGTCCTCCACCTGGCTGAACAGCGAGGCGCTGACGAAGAGCGGACGCTTCTGCGCGCTGACCAGGGCCAGGCAATCGGAGGGGCGGGCGTCGATCTCGACGATCTTCCGGCCCAATTCATTTTGCTGCGTGAGAATCAGCCGTGCGAAGTAAGTCGAGTTTTTCAACTCAGTAATGATGGCCCGCTCCACGGAGATGTTGAAGCCCTTGAACATGCTGTTGATCAGGTCGTGGGTCAGCGGCCGTTCCTTGGCCGTGTCGCGAAGGAACATGCCGATGACGGCGCCCTGGTTGTGCTCGACCTGGATGACGAAGACCTTTTCGTCATTGCCAACGAAGATCGCGCAGCCGCTGTTCGCGGGGAGGATGCCGCGAATGTCCACCGGGACAACGTCGTTCTTCATGCCGAAAGTTTATGTGCGAAGGAAGAAAAGACAAGTCCGGTCTCCGAATTCGTTGAAGCGTTGAAGCGTTGAAGCGTTGAAGCGTTGAAACGGCGATTCCCTCCTCGATTCCGCGGTTTCACGATTCAACGATTCAACGATTTAACGTTTCACCCCCTTCAACGTTTCAACGCTTTAACGCTTTAACGCTTCAACGCACCAGTTCACTCTCCCCGCCATGGCTACGCCCAATCCGCCGCTGCCACTCAGCGAATTGCTCCAGCTCAAGCGCTGGAATACTCCTACAATCTACAATGGCTGGGAGCAAATCACCCGGCGCGATGTGACTCGGGACGGGACCAACCCGGAGGAGTTGCGCGATTTCATGCCGCAAATGGGCCCGATGGTGGGCTGGGCCGTGACGCTCGTCGTCGAACCGAGCAATCCCCGGCATCGGGCCGCCAATCCCAAGGCCTGGAGTGAATACCGCCGCTACGTCGCCAGCGCCCCCCGGCCGGGAATCGTCGTCGTGCAAGACCTCGACAAACCGCGTGTGGTCGGTTCGCTTTGGGGCGAGGTATCAAGCAACACTCATCGGGCGTTGGGTTGCGTTGGAACAATCACCGACGGCGCGATCCGCGACGTGGACGAAATGACGAACGCGGGTTTCAAGGCGCTAGCCCGGCGGTTGTGCGTCGGGCACGCGCACGTCGTGCCGGTGCGATGGGGATGCCCGGTGGACGTATTCGGCCAGCGCATCGAGTCCGGCCACTTGATTCATGCCGACAAGCACGGATTCCTCGCGATGCTGCCAGAGGAAGCAGCGCGCGTGCTGGAGGCAGCGCGCTTCATGGACTCCAATGAGTGCAACACGGTCATCGCCGCGGCGCGCGGCGTCGCAGGTCAGGCGGTGGAGGAAACTTTGAAGAAAATGGACGACGCGGCTGCGGCGTTTCGTCGCGCGACCCGGGAGCATTTCCCGCGGGACGGCGAGTGGTGACACGACCGTCTGTAGCCGCCGACGTGAGGAGGCGGATAACGTGGCCGTCCGGTCCATCCGCCTCCTCACGTCGGCGGCTACGAATGTTGGTGCGAACTGCGGACCAGGCTCAGCCGGCGAGGATCCACCGGCCCGCCTTGCGGAAGCGGCTGACGAAGGCCTGATAGCTCATGCCGGTAAGGACATATGTCGTGTTGCCTTGCCGCCAGCTTGCAGTCTTCCACCCGCCGCACTTCTCGAAATCCGGCGCGCCGACGGGCGGGAGATCGGAGAAGGGCGGCCGGTCGAGGACATACAGGTGCAAATGCCGCGGGCCTTCAGCGAGGCAGACCTGCGAGATCATATGTCCGTCATATTCGAAGACGCGCGCGCCATGCACCCGGGCGCCGGCCAACGCGGCCGGCAGGGTGAAATTGGTTGCCGCGCCCTGGCCGGCGAGCCAGGCGCGAACCTTCGACAGATCGTCCGTCTCCAGATCCAGATGCGGGTCGCCCGCCCAGGTTTCCACGACGAGTTGCCGGCGGAACGCGGCGAAACCTCTCGTGCTCTGGTTGATGAAGTAGATGGCGCCGGCCACCAGCACGGCGATCGCCGCCGCCGCCGCGGTTGCGGTGCGCCAATCCTGCCAGAAATGCGGCTTCACAATCTTCCGCCCCGCCAGGATGGACTGCTTGAGGTCCGCGGGCACGGAGATCGAACTCATCCCGGCGATCATCGTGGCGTCGAGGGCGCGCTGGCGTTCGAGTTCGCCGGCGAGCTCGGGATCCTGGTCTGCCAGGCGGAGGGCTTCGGCCACGCGCGGGTCGGTGTCATCGCGCCCGTTGGCACGGGCGGCTTCGAGGATTTGTCTGGCTTCGTCGCGGGTCATGCGGGTCGGGGAGCCGTCATCGTGAGCGGCGTCAGGTTCGGGGCGCGGTCTTCAAGCAGCTCGCGCAGCAAGGCGCGCCCGCGAGAGAGGCGCGACATCACGGTGCCGATCGGGATGCCGAGGATTTCGGCGATTTCAAGATAGGAGTGGTCTTCCAGGTAAAAGAGCGCAAGTGGGGCGCGGTAGATATCCTCCAACCGCAACAAAGCGGCGCGGGCGGCGGCGCCATCCATCTTCGCGGGCGCTTCGGGTTCGAGCGTGGGCAGTTCGTGCTCGGCGGCGCCGGATTCGACTTCGGGATAGCGGCAGCGCCGGCGGCGCTTATCGACAAAGGCGCGGTATAACGTGGTAAAGAGCCATGACTTGGCCTTGGAGGCCTCGCGCAACTGGCGGGCTTTGGCGCCGAACTGGCGGAAGGTTTCCTGCGTCAGATCGCACGCGTCCGCCTCGCTTCGCACGAGGCTGAAGGCAAACCGGTAAAGTGGCTCGTAGTATCGGTTCACGATGTCCTCAAAGGTTTGTGGGTCCAACGTCATGCCGGCGTCACAACGGTGCCACGGAGCGCGAGCGTTGGCAACTGCGCGGCGCCGAGTGGCGTCTGGGCCATTATGGATTCATGCAGTGTAGAGTGCTGTTATCGTTGCCGCGGTGGAAGAACTCGCGGGCTTTGGGCGTTGTAACCGAGGCCACGCTGCCATCGAGAAGGGCAATCTTGCCGATGGGCCAGCGGCCGAAACGGAGATGCTTCTGAACGTGGATCTTCGGTGTCGGGAGGTTGTTTGCACGAGACGTTGCGTTTGCTGACCCGGATTCCTGTGCCCGCCGGTCTTCACACAGTGCGACGAAGGGGCGGCGAACTTATTCCCGCGAGGAACCCAACTTCGGCGTTGGACATTCCAGGACGACGCTTCCCGTGAACTGGAGCGCCGAGCTCCTGCTCGGCGCGGCCCAAGCGTCAGTTCGCGCCGAGCGGGAGCTCGGCGCTCCGCGCCGGTTTAGGGGCGCCCTGCGCGCCAAAGTTCGAGGAGATCTCTTTCGGAGGGAGGTTTGACGGCCGGGCAGTCGGCCGCCTTAGCACACTTTTTTCTCGAACGACCAGCGCTTCGTCCGCCATGACCAGAGCCCGAAAATGACCACGCCGACCAGCACGGTCGAGACTCCAAAGACTATCAGCTTCCAATCGGCGGTGCCGAAGACGAAAATCCATCCCGCCAACGCCACAAGACAAGGCGCCGGGTAGAACCAGATGCGATAGGGGCGCGGCAGGTCGGGCGCGCGTCGGCGCAAGAGCATCACGGCGAGAATTTGGCCGATGAATTGCACGAGGATGCGCGTAATGAGGAGCGCGTCGATGACCGTCAGCAACGGCAGGAAGCTGCAGAGGATCGAAACGAGGCCGACCACCAACAGCGAGACGTGAGGGAAGCCCTTCGTGGGGTGCAGCCGGCCGAAGGCGGGAAAGAAGTCTCCGTTTTGGGCGGCGGCGTAAGGAATGCGCGAGTACCCCAGCATCAGCGCGAACACCGATCCGACCGCCGTCCACAGCACCATGAGCGTAAACACGGCGGCGACTTTCGAGCCGTAAATCTTCTCCATGAACATCGAACCGACGGGCGCCGGGGGATCTTGCGCAGGGACAAATTCGCGCCACGGGACGACCCCGATGAGCGAGAGGTTGATGGCGAAATAACAGACCGCGACGGCAATCAGGCTTGTCAGGATGGAGCGCGGGATGACGCGGCCCGGATCCTTCACCTCGTCGCCGATGTAGCAAACGTCGTAGTAGCCCAGGTAATCGTAAATGCCGACCCGTGACGCTGCGCCGAGTCCGAGGAGGAATCCCAGGGAGAACTTGAACGCGCCCGGCGGGAAATCGAACGCGCGGCGGAAGTCGAAGTTCAACGCGCCACTGATGATGACGGCGGCGACCGTGAGCAGGGAGCCGATCCAGAGGCTGACGGTGATCTTACCGATGGTCGTGATGCGCCGGTAGAGGAGCACGACGGCCATGGCCGCAACGAAGGCGGCGATGCTTTGGGCAAGGAGACGGTTTTCCTTCTGCGCGAGCGCGGGCCAAAGGTAGGAGAGATATTGAGAGAAGCCGATGCAGCCCGAAGCGATTTCAAGCGGGCCGCTCAGGATGAATTGCCAGATGAACAGAAACGCCGCCAGCCGGCCGAAGGTCTCCCGGCCGAAACCTTCGCGCAGGTAACGGTAGGAACCGCCTGAGCCGGGCATCGCCGCGCCCAGCTCACTCCAAACCATGCTGTCCGGGATGGCGATGAGCAGCGCGACGGCCCAGCCGAGCATCGACTGGGGGCCACCCAGCGCGGACATCAGGGCGGGGATGGTAATGAACGGCCCGACGCCGATCATGTTCGTCATGTTCAGCGCCGTGGCCTGGAGCAGCCCAAAACGCCGGAGCAGATGCGGTTCGGTGGACGGGGCGGACATCAGCCTTCAGCGACAAATCGTAAATCGTAAATCGTAAATCGTAAATTGAAAGCCCAGAGCAGACGACCGTCGTGAGGGCGATGGGTCATCAAGCCTTCCCGCCCGTCATTTGCCGCCATCGAGAATGAACCGCGCGATCCGCTTGGCCGTCGGATCCTCGTCGTGCGTGAAGGCAACCATCTCCATGATGTGGTTTTCCTTCGGGGTGTAGTACAACTCGGACTTCACGCCCGAACGGCGCAGCGCGGCGTCGAACATCCTGGCCTGCGCGGGCAGCATCGGGTAATCCCACTCGCAATAGGTCACCAGGAACGGCGGCGCGGGCGATTTCACGAAGAACTGCGGCGAGGCGTCGCGGCGCACTTCCGGGTCCACGCCAAACACGCTGGCCAATGCGTCGCCCATGTCGAGGTTGTAGACGCCGCTGAGCGAGATGACCCCGCGGATGAGGGCCGGGGTCAGCCCATACGGTTTTAGAAATCGCTCGTTGAAGGTGATGAGCGAGGTGAGGTGCCCGCCTGCCGAGTGGCCGCCGATGAAGATGCGGTTCGTGTCGCCGCCGTACGCGGCGACGTGGCTCACCGTCCACGCCAGCGCCGCCGCGGTATCCTCCGCCTGCGCGGGCCAAGGATTTTTCGGCGCAAGCCGGTAACTCGGGATGACGGTCAGGATGCCTTCCTTCGCGAAACGATGCCCAACGGGCGGATAAAGCGCCTTGTCGCCGAACCGCCATGCCCCGCCGTGAACGAACAGAAACACCGGCGCCAGTCCATCGGCCTTCGGCACGTAGAGATCCAGCCGATGCTTCGGCTCTGCGGCCGGCTCGGCGGTGACGTAGGGAATGTCCTTCTTCACTTCCACGCCCGGCGCGTCGACGGCGTTGGGCAGGCGCAATGAGAAGATGGATTGCTCTTCGAGGTACACCGGGTTCGAGTAGATCCAGGGCCGCTCCTCCCCCGCGACCTCCAGCCACGCTTCCACGCGGTAGGCGCCGGGCTTCTTCGCCTTGAACGTGAGGTTCGTTCCTTTGGCCTGCGCGATCACCGCCCCGCCGTGAACCAGCTTCAAGCTCGCCGGCACGGGTGTGAGCGCGACCAGACGCGTGCCGTCGATTAGCGGCGCCTTGTCACCCATCGGGTAGACGCCGTAGTTGTTCACCGCGCCGAACTCGAAGCTGCTTGGGTCGGCCAGCCAATCGTGTGACACGTAACAATGCCCCTCACGCAAGGCCTGGCGCACTTCGGGCTCGGTCAATTCCTTGGCCAGGATATGCGTCGAAAGGTTGCGGAAGCTGATCGCGTACGGGTCGAACGTGACGCCGTTGTGGATGACGTTCTGGTGCGCATCGTTCGCGCCGATGCCGGTCACGCGTCCCTTGTGCAGCTCGCGGTCCCACTTGGCGAATATCTCCGCGCGCGGGTCACAGCCGGCCGCGAACACTTCATCGGGATATTTCTTGAAGTCATTCAGCAGCCGACGCCACAGGTTCGGATCGCCGAGGGCGCGGCGCAAGTGCTCGTTCATGCCAGGATCGAGCTTCTGGTCGGTGTGCCGGTTGCAAATCTCCATACCCGCAAAGCCCTTCAGGTCCGCGTCATAACGCTCCTCGACGTGCGTGAGAAGCTTCAGCGCGCCTTCCTCGCGCGGCTGGCCGTCCGAGCCGAACTCGGGGAATCGGAGCTTGCCGTCGTCGTCCTCGGAGCCCGCGATGAACAGCACGCCGTCGCGCAATCCGCGCCAGGTGTCCGACCGGGGGCCGCGGTGGTCGGTGAACATCACGATGCGCACGCCGGTCTGCTTCGCCGCGGCCAGGACTTCGGCGCGAGTGCCTTTCGTGTGATCGGAGTCTTCGGCGTGGACATGGATGACGGCGCGGAAATCCTGGAGCGCGCCGACCTCGGGCACGGGACGGCGGGCCTTGGCGAACCGTTCGCGCGCCTCCTGTGTGGCCTTGAGCCGATCGGGTTCGAGCCGTTGCTCGGCCGTGAACCGGACGGCGTTGGTCTCGGCGCGGACGCCTGTGGCGAGGGCAAGCACCAGCGCGACGAGCCAAACGCGGGGGTTCATCCTAGAAAGAGCAGTCGAATCGCCGAGTTGTATCAAGGGCACTGAGCAGTTTCATGCCGACACTGTAACCCGATGCGGCCGACAGGCAAGGCCGCGCGAGGGGCGTTACCCATTTTTTGCGCAGCTCAGGCCAAACGAACCGCCTGACCCCTCACCCCGGCCCTCTCCCCATCGGATGGGGAGAGGGGGAATTGCCGGCCGTTAGTCCGCGCAGTAGGCGGCGCAAGTCGTCCAACGATGAGGTGCTTGCCAGCGCGGAACCAACAGCGCCACCGGACTCCCTCTCCCCCTCGGAGGGGGAGAGGGCCGGGGTGACGGGGCAGCCGCGTGACAAGCGAACTGCCGCGACGTCCGCTGCACTCTCCCTCTCCCCTTGGAGGAAATGGGCTGAGGTGCAAGGTTACTGCGCACACGGCTGCACAGATTTTGAGATGCGATCCCCCGGGCGAACCAGATGTTGAACTATTCCGGCTGGAGCACTTAGTCTCCAGCCCCATGGAACCGACGCCGGCCCCCGCGCCGCAGAACTCGCCCTCCAAGCGCTCCAGTTCGCTCGTCCTCATTGCCGGCCTCGCCAGCAGCGTAGTGGCGCTCTTTGGCGTCTGGCTGCTCAACGCCACGACGGACTTCAACATCATGGGTTACTACCTGAACAAGATCCTTCCCATCGGCGCGATCGCCGTCGGTCTGGTCGCTTCCGCGGGCTACGGGCTGGCGGCGTGGAAAACAGGGATCCGGATGACCCGCTCGCTGGTCCTGACCGTGTCCGCGCTGCTGGTCGCCGTTTACTTCGCCGCGCAATACGTCGAGTTTCGCGGCCTCGGCACACTGCAAAACAAATGGACTGGCGAACGGATCGGCTTCCTTCGCTACTTCGACGTGGCCACGCGCTCCTTTGCGTGGAAATCCAAGGACGGCAGCCCGTCGTCGCCGCTTGGCCTCTGGGGTTACGGCGTCCGCGCGCTCGAACTGATCGGCTTCGCGCTCGGGGGCCTGATCGTGCCGGCGGGACTCCGGTCGACCGCGTATTGCGAGGGCTGCCAGCTCTACATGCGCAGCCGCTCCGTTGGGTACGTTCCCGCCAGCGTGCCCGCGAAAAAAATCGGCAAGAAGGACACGGAGGCGCGGGCCGCCCACCAGACGGAACAGCAGCAGGCCATCGACCGGGGCAAGACGGAACTCGACGCACTGCTGGCGTTGGTGAAGGAGGCCAATCTGGCCGGACTCCAGGGCGCGCTCGCAAGCCTGGAGCCGAAGAAGAAGGAAACTCTCAAACTGCCCGCGCACATCAAAGTGAAGCTGACCTACTGCGACCGCTGCCACGGCGGGCGGTTCGACCCGATCCTCCAGGTCGGCTCTGGGGACCGCGTGCGGCTGATCGCGCTCGGCTCGACACAAGTGCCAATGGACATCGTCGCGGCACTGGTTGGGAAAAGCCGTTGAGGCGTTGAAGCGTTGAAGCGTTAAAACGTTGAATCGTTGAATCGTTGAATCGTGAAAATGGGGTCGATCCGCGGTCTATCCGCGGTTGGCACGGTATAACGTTTTAACGCTTCAACGTTTTAACGCTTCAACGTTTTAACGCTTCAACGTTTTAACGCTTCAACGTTTTAACGCTTCAACGTTTTAACGCTTCAACGT
>DASTLJ010000036.1:0-2891 GCA_035715125.1 Verrucomicrobiia bacterium | reverse complement strand
GGATCCGCTCAAGCGAGACAGCCGTGAGCGATGGATCCAACCGCAGGTAACCGACCTCCGAGGTGGACTGGCCCGAGCGCAACGGTCCCTGCGGCAGACCGCGCACCACAAACTGCCCCGAGGTGCTGCGGGCCACGAGTGCTTCGAAATCGGCGCCGCGCGCGCCGAACAGGAGCGCCAACAGCATCGCCCCGGCCCATGGCGTGGACCGAATCCAGGCACACCCGCGCTCTCGCCAGCCGGGCGCATCTTGGCAGTGCCACCAACGTAGGGCAGGCGTCTCGCCTGCCCGGCCGAGCGAAGCGAGGCCATGGTGGCGAGAAAGCCGCGCCTTCCGGCGCGGCAGGGCAGGCGGGACGCCTGCCCTACGTTCCCGGCGCGACGCCGACTGCGGTGGTGCTTCCATGATGTGCACTCGGGTGTCGACGGGATGACAGGCTGTATTCATGGGCGCGAGCCAACGCGCTATTTTGTCTCCATGGCCGGCTTTGGCGTGGATTTGGTTTCGGACTTGGCTGTCACGGATTTGGCGTCGCCGGCGGCGGCAGTCTTGGTTTCGGCTCCGGAGGCCGGGCCTGACTCTTTCTTGGCGGCTGCTTTGTAGCCCTCGCTGCGGTAATCGGTGATGTAGAATCCGCTGCCCTTGAACAGCAGTCCGGCGCCCGCGCTGATGAGCTTGCGCACCTTGCCCTTGCCCCAGGATTTGAGGCCGCACAGTTCCTTCGGGCAGGTTTTCAACGGCTTCTCCGCCATCGACTGGAACTTCTCGAATTCACGGCCGCATTTTTCACAGAGGTATTCGTAGGTGGGCATAGGTTAATTGCCAATCGCAGATGAACAGGGGGATAATACGGGTGGCGCGCCAATGTGCAAGACGCGGCGAGCAGGTGAAGATGCCTGCCCTGGAAATCCGCCGAAGCCTAATCCATTGCCGCGCTGTCGAGCGACGCCGCCACTTCCACGCGTGCAATCGCTTCGTGGGCGATGAACGTGGCGAATTGGTGCTCAAACCAATCGTGGCCCCGGGAGCGCAATTGGCTCTCGTCCCGTTTGAGCGTCCAGGCCTGCTTCAGCACCCATCCCAGGCACTGCAGGAGCAGCGACCGATGCCTCCGGCGGAATTTGCGGAGCATTTCCCAGCGCAGTGGTGTGCCCTTGCAGAGGTAACGAATCGTCGGGTCGTACGCCGCAGCCCCCACGATGTCTCGGGAATCGTACAGTCCACGCGCGTAACAGCAGGTCAGCAGCGTGAGCAGCATGGCCGCGCTTACCGGCGCGGAATCCGCGGAGGCACGGCGGAGTTCCGCGGGATCGGCCGTCTGGACCGCGTCGAAGGCCAGGTGGAGGAGTCGTTTGCCGCCGGAGGCCTTCGCCAACTCGGCCGTCGCGCTGCGAAGCTCGGCTGAGAGGCCTTTTTCAATCATCATCGTTGCCTTTCCTGGGAACCCCTGTGGTCCCCGATTCGATTTCTTTTCGCCAGCCAAAGCATCGACCGGGCGTGTTACCAACAGGTGACAAGCCCGTGACGTTGGGGAAAAATCCGGCTAGCCCGCAAACTCAGGCCGGGATCGAATCATCGCGGGTGTCGCGCCGCGTTGGCGGAGCGCGCGCAGGCTCAGGGCATCGTGGCGCTTCGCAAGTCGGCTGCCGGCTTCGTCGGTCAACAACGGGCAGTGGTGGAAGTCCGGCGGCGTCCAGCCCAGCGCCCGGTAGGGCAACAATTGTCGCGAGGTGGACACCAGCAGGTCCACGCCGCGGATCACTTCCGTGATGTGCATCAGCGCGTCGTCGACCGTCACTGCGAGTTGGTAGGAGGGTACGTCGTCGTGGCGCCACACTACGAAGTCCCCAAAATCGCGTCCGGCCACGAACGACTGGAGCCCCTGGCTCGAATCGTCGAACGAAATGGGTTCGCAATCCGGGACACGGAAGCGCCAATTCACGCGCGGGCGGGCGGTCGAGCTTTGGCGCGCCGAAGTGATCTTCGGCACGAAGCGTTCTGGACCCCCGACGCGAAACCGGCCGTCCGCCCCAGGCCGGCACGCGCCGGGATAAACCGGCTCCTCGTCGCCGACGTGTGGCGCCTGCGCCGCGCGCTGGACATCGCGCCGCGAGCAGACGCAGGGGTAAATGGCGCCCGCGGCAAGAAGGGCCTCAAATGCAGAGACGTAATGTGGACGGCGCTCACTCTGCGAATATGGGCCGAATGGCCCCCCGCAATCCGGCCCTTCCTCCCAGCGAAAACCGAACCAATGCAGATCTTCGAGCATCGCCGTGACGAACTCCGGTCTGCATCGATCCGGGTCGAGATCCTCATTGCGCAACACGAGCCTGCCGCCGGCCTGTTGCGCCCGCTGCTGCGCCGTCCAGAACGTTTGTGCGTGGCCCAGGTGCAGCAGTCCCGTCGGAGACGGCGCAAGCCGTCCGCGATACTGCGGCGCTGCGGGGTCGCGGTTTGGGCGCGTGAGGCTGGAGGGCGCTGGCATTGGGTTTTTGGACGTACCGCGAGTCGCGATGATCCTTTCGATGATGGCGTTGAAATCAAGCGCGCAACGTCGCTGCGGAGCGCGGACAGCCTTGTCCGCGCGAATTCGAGAGAAACGCCCGAAACACGCGGACATGGCCGTCCGCGCTCCGAGCGCATTCGTGGTTGAAGCCTGCTGTCCAAAGTTACGTGTGAATTGTGGCCGGCGAAGAGCTATTGACGGCGGGCGAAAAGAGGGACAGAAGGGTACAGTTATGGCCGAACCCATCATCTGTCAGAAGGCCCCAGTCGTGCAAGCCGTGGCGCCGGGGGAGTATTGGTGGTGCGCTTGCGGGCGCTCGAAGGAGCAGCCGTTTTGCGACGGCTCGCACAAAGGCACGGGACTGGGGCCGAAGAAGGTGAGTGT
>DASTLJ010000035.1:0-4602 GCA_035715125.1 Verrucomicrobiia bacterium | reverse complement strand
CGCCCCCGATTCCAAATGAGCCGACCGGGCCTCGGGTCAATCCAGGGCATGGACTGATACCAGACGAACACGTCTGGCCGAACACGTTGAAGCGCACGTTGCGATCCCCGGCCAATAAGGCGTCGGGGTGCTCGGGAAACACATCGAGACCCAGGAGATAACTCACCGCATGGTTCTGGTAGTTGAAATTCCTGAACCCGCCGTCGGGACCTATGCCCCAGTTGTTCGCCGGTCGCCTCTGCGCGTCGCTGGGACATGCCAGAATCTTAGGAGTGCGCAGTTCGTTTGAGATCCAACTCCACTGGAACCAGGAGTTGTTGTTCAATCCGAACCATGGCGGCAGCGCAGTCCCCACGGGGCAGGACCCAGACCCAGTCACCTGCGTCCCACCTTCGCACCAGAGCGTCCGGAACGGCATCCGCCCGCCGTGCTCCGTGCCCCATTGCTGGAACGCCTGCCCCGCCAGTCGCAGGTTGTTCACGCACAGAACGCGCGCGGAGCGCTCGCGCTGGTTGGCCAGCGCCGGCAGCGCCAGTAGGGCCAGCACCCCCAGCGCCGCAAGCACCGCGGCCAGTTCCAACCGAGTAGACGCCTGCGTGTCGCGCGCCGCCGGCAGGCCAATGCGTCCGGGCTTTCGTTGCGTCGTTTGTGATTTCATAAACACCTCTCTTCTTGGTCGTTCGTATGGTTCTACTATCACGCTGTCGAATCCTTCTTCCGGAATCAACACCAAGGCTGGTGGGGTCTTCACCCCATTTAACGCTTCCGCTCTGCCGAATCCTTGTTCCCGGAGCAACTCCAAAGTCTTTCGTCGCGGTCCATGAAAATGTTTCTGTCCGTCAGTTCGACTTTCTATCCACCCGGGCACTTGGTGCCACCCGGTGCGACGCGCCAGCCCTCCAGTCTATTCCCGCCCAAATTCCCCGCAAATCCGGGAATGGCCATCCTACTAACCGCCATTTGCCACCATGAACTTGAAAATCCGACGGACTGTAGCCGCCGACGTGAGGAGGCGGAAGAGGATGCACGCACAGGTCGTCCGCCTCCTCACGTCGGCGGCTACAATCGTCGGTGAATAATGCAGGCCAAGCGCTATGGCCGCGGCGGAAAAAGCGCGGTGACGGCGATCTCCACGCCGGGCAGGCTGGCGCAGCGCAAAGTGTCCGTTTCGTTCAATGTGGCTTTGGACCGGTACCCCTCTGGCGCCGGCTCGCGGCAAACGATTACCCGCCGCTCCTCGGGCAGGACTATCCAATACTCCGGAATGGCCGCCTCGGCATAGATGGCGGCCTTGCCTTCGTCAATGTCCACGCTGGTGACGGCGACCTCGATTGCAAGCGCGGCGGTGGTTGGGTGCGCACGCACCCAATCGTGGGGACGCCCCTTCACGACGGACAAGTCGGGCTCCGGTTCGGAGTCACCGAGGGTGAGGGGACGCTCAGGGCGCACAACAAAGCCAGGCGGGAGAAGCTTAAGCAACAGCTCCATTAACACCTGGGCCACGAATTCGTGCAGCGGGGATTTAGCCATCTTGGTCACGACGATGCCGCGGAGCAATTCCACGTCTTCCGACAGCGCCCCCATTTCGCCGAGGCGGTGGTACGTTTCGACCGACATAGGGTGAACGCGCCGGCGGAAAGCGGGCAGATCGAGTAACGGCGTCATGAATTCCAACATTACTCCTTCGTGATCGTCTCGTCCAGATTGAGCAGCACGCGGGAAACCACCGTGTAAGCCGCCAGTTGCGCCGGCGTCACGCCCGCAGGCAGATCCTTGGGAACTTCCGGCTTGCCCGTCGACACTTCGCTCGCGTTCAGCCAGCCTTCGGCGATGCGGTGCTGCTCCTTGTCCAGAAGCGCCAGCAGTTCCTTCTTTTCGACCTCATCCGGCGCGCGGGCCAGGACGCGGCGAAAGGCGTAGGTAACCCGGTCCGCGTCAGTTCGGCCTCCATCCGCGACCGTTTTGCGGGCCAGAGCCTGGGCGCACTCGACGAAGATCGATTCATTCAAAGAGACCAGCGCCTGAAGCGGCGAATTGCTGCGCTGGCGTTTGACGCACGAAAAGTCGGCGTTGGGCACGTCGAAGGTTTGCAGCGCCGGATACGGCGTCGAGCGGCGGCGAAACGTGTAGAGGCCGCGGCGGTATTTCTCGTCGCTCTCTTCGTTCTTCCACGGGAAGGGCGCGTAGCTGGCGGGCGGCTGGAACAGGAACTCGGGCGCGGGCGGCATCACCGCGCGCCCGCCGATCTTCGGATTCAACAGGCCGCTGGCTGCCAGGGCGATGTCCCGGACAATCTCGCCCTCGACGCGGAAGCGCGGGCCGCGCGCGAGCAGGCGGTTGTAAGGATCCCGGGCGAAGAGTTCCGGCGACACCTTGCTGGTCTGGCGGTAAGTCGCGCTGTTCACGATGAGACGGTGAAGATGCTTTATGGACCAGGGTTTCGTTGAAGCGTTGAAGCGTTGAAGCGTTGAAGCGTTGAACTGGCCGGGGCGGTTTTCCGGTTTAACGGTTGAACGATTCAACGATTCAACGGGGCTCATGAACTCGCACGCCAGCCAGTCGAGCAGCTCCGGATGGCTCGGCGCGTCGGCCTGCATGCCGAAATCTTCGGAAGTGTTCACGATGCCCGAACCGAAGTAGGCCTGCCAGACGCGGTTCACGAACACGCGGGCCGTCGTCGGAGATTTCTTGTCCGCCAGCCAGCGCGCCAACGTGAGGCGCGAGGCGTCCGCGTCCTTCGGCAGCGGGTGCAGAAACGCCGGGGTGCCGGTAGCGACGCGCGTGGTTGGTTTTAGCCAATCGCCGCGCTTGAGGACGGACGTCATGCGATCCTTGCCAGCCAGCAGCGTCATGCTGGTCGCTCCGTCAGGCCATTCCTCCCAAAGCTTGTCGATTCGCGCGTTGGCTTCCTTCCACTGCGGAACAGTCGTGCGCCAGTAACTGAAAACGGTCGCGGTCTGCACGCGGCTGCGCCGGTCAGGCGGGACACTCGAAAGAATGTCACGGACCTTTCTGGGCAACGGGTCGGCTTTCAGTTCGCCGCCGGCTTTGGTGGTGCTGAGGCGGAAGCGGCCGAGGTTGTTGTTCATGTGATCGTCGCTGTTCCAGCCGCCGTGGTTCTGGTTCAGCCCGATCCGCCAGTAGGTGTTCGAGCCGTAGCCGGCGGGTTTCTCGGCGGTGAACACGGCTTTGCGATCCTGGTTGCGCCGGCTGGGACCGACGTTGATGCCCCAGGCCGTCTTGTCATTGCCGTCGATGGCGAATTGGATCGGGCCGGTGGTTCGGGCGTTGGTGGATTTGTCGTCGTAGTTGCTTTCGAGCTTGCGCTCCGGTTGCTCGACGTCCGCGCTGGCGCTGGCCCACTTCATCTTCACCTTGTTGGTCGGCGCCTGGAGGTCGGTGACCTCGACGTTGAACTCGGACAACGCGCACGTGCCATTGAACGCCCTCCCCGGCCCGCCGTATGGAAGGCTCGGATCATTGAGCAGTTCGAGGCGGAAGCCCGTGATGTCGCTCAGGTCGTTGGTGACGCGGAACCATTGCGTGAACTTCGTCGGCGCGTAGCCCATCGCCAGAAGCGAATCGTCCTTGAGCAGTTCGTAACGCTGCGACTTGTCGCCCTCCTGTTCGAGGCCGGTCAGGACGGTCCATTCGGGCTGGTGATTCTTCACCGACTCTTCCCATTCAGACATGCGCTTTTCCCAGTCCGGCGCGCGATGCTTGAGGTCCTCTTCGATCTCCTCCATCTCGCGGCGGAGTTTCGCAATCTGCATCTGCTGCTCGGGTGAGTAAACGACCGGCCGCGCCTCGTGGTCGTTGTTGAGGTAGGCAAAGAGCCGGTAATACTCCTCCTGCGTCGTCGGGTCGTATTTGTGATTGTGGCATTGCGCGCATTGGATGGTCAGGCCGAGCACGCTTTTGCCCAGGGCGTCCATCCGGTCGAACATCGCTTCCATCCGGAACTGCTCGGGGTCGATGGCTCCTTCCATGTTCACCATCGAATTGCGAAGGAAACCCGTGGCAACCACCTGGTCCTGCGTGGCGTTGGGCAGCTGGTCCCCGGCGAGTTGCTCGATGATGAACTGGTCGTAAGGCAGGTCGCCGTTGAACGCGCGCACCACGTAATCCCGATACGGCCACATCTCGCGCGACATGTCCTTCTCGTAGCCGTCACTGTCCGCGTAACGCGCCGCGTCCAGCCAGTGCCGGCCCCAGCGTTCGCCGTAATGTGGCGACGCCAGGAGTTGCTCGACCCCCTTCGCCCAAGCCTCGGCAGACTTGTCGGCCAGGTACGCGTCGACTTCCTGAATCGTCGGCGGCAGGCCTATCAGGTCCAGGTAAAGGCGGCGAAGCAACACGACTTTGTCGGCCTCGGGCGAAGGCTTGAGCCCCTCCTTCTGCAGTTTCGCCAGGACGAATGCATCGATCGGATTGCGGATTGCGGATTGCGGATTGCGGATCTTAGGAACGGCGGGACGCGAAGGGGCCTTGAAGGCCCAATGCTGCGACGGGTCCTTCTTCGCGACCGCCGTCGCGGAAGTCCCCCACTCTGCGCCCTGATCGATCCACGCGCGAAGCAGGCCGACCTCTTCTGCCGTAAGC
>DASTLJ010000034.1:0-19856 GCA_035715125.1 Verrucomicrobiia bacterium | reverse complement strand
GAGCACTTCGCGGTCGTGGCTGACCAGCAGCAGCGCCGCCCCGTTTTCAGCGCAGGCGTCCCGGACGAGCTTGAGCGCGTCGCGTGCGCTGGCGGAGTCAAGGTTGCCGGTCGGTTCGTCGGCGAGGACCAGCCGGGGGCGGTTGGCCAGCGCGCGGGCGACGGCGACGCGTTGCTGCTGGCCGGTGGAGAGTTGTCGCGGGCGGTGCCCCAGACGGCTTCCCAAGCCGACGCGCTCGAGCAGCGCTTTGGCAAAGGACCGGTCGGACCCTGGACCGAAAGACATGCCGAGCAGCACGTTTTCCAGGCAGGTGAATGCAGGTAGCAGGTTGAAGGTTTGGAAAATGTAGCCCAGCGACATTGCCCGCACCCGATCCCGGCGCGGCTCGTCGAGCGCGGTGAGTTCCTGGCCCGCCAGCCAGATGCGGCCCGAGTCGGGCTTGAGGATGCCGGCGATCAGATGGAGCAACGTCGTCTTGCCGAGCCCGCTTTCGCCCTGGAGCGCGACTTGAGCCTGCTCCTCGAGCGCGAAGTGCGGCACGTCGATGACGGCGCACGTCGTGCCGTCAGGGGCACGAAACGCTTTCTTGAGCCGGGAGACTTCCAGCAGTGGCATGCTGGGTTACCAGGCGCGCGAGAGGATGGCCGGCTCCGCCACCACTGGCCCGCTCGCCCTGAGCTTCTGGAAACCGATGCCCTGGACGCACTCGCAGTATTTGGCGGCGCCGCACTGCGTGACGTTGAAAATGCGGACCAATTCGCGAAACCAGTCCGGAAAGCGGTTGGTAAACTTCAGTTCGAGGATGACGCTCCGGGGAAAGCACGCGACGGGATCGAACATCTCCGTCTTGATCGAGTAGTCGAGGTTGGCCTCGCCACAGACTTTTCGGTCCATCGTGACGCGCACGTTGTCATCGTCGCTGACGTAGGCCTCGCGCATGTAGAAGATGTGCATCTTGGGCTTGGCGTGAAGGTGGTAAGCCAACTCGCAGAACCTCTGGAGGGCGACGAGGCCGCTCGGATTCTTGGAGACCAGGTGTTCGGATTGAGGCAGTTGTCCACCCAGCAAAAGCGCCACACTGTCCTGGCGGACACCGCCGCGCTGCTTTTCGATGGTATTGTTCTTCCTGCGTTTGATTTCGAAGAAGACCGGCGCGTCCGGGTGAGTGGAATAATATCGGAGGCGCAGCTTGAAGCGGTTTTTCTCGCCGTTGATCGTGCTCCAATAGAGCTGCAGGTCGTCGGAGTCCACGTAGAGGCTGTGGACGGGGTAGGAGTAGTTGGGCTTGCCGACGCTGTACTCGTCGAATTCGAGGTAAGAGCGAACGAAATCGCGGATCATGAGCGCCGTCTCCTCAGGAATGAGGTACTTCAACTCGAACCGCTGTTTCTGCATCCGGTCGCGGGCCATAGCTGGATAACAAGTGGGCTGACGCCGTGTATGTCGTCCAAATCGACCGGGAAATCAACCACTTTTGTACGGAAGGTATGAGGTATGAGGGATGAGGTATGAAACGGCGCGCAGGGGCGACGGTTTTCGGTTTCATACCTCATACCTCATACCTTCTCCCGAAGCGGGCCGGCGGGACTGCGTCTCGAGCATTGCCTCGAGCCACTTCAACGAACCGGCCCCTCCATCCCGAGTTCGCGCACGAGAAATGCGAACCGGTCGGCCGCTTCTTCGATCACCTTGCTGGTGGGCTTGCCCGCGCCGTGGCCGGCCTTGGTTTCGATTCGGATGAGCGTCGGCGCCGGCCCCGCCTGGCACTGCTGCAAGCGCGCCGCGAACTTGAAGCTGTGCGCGGGCACCACGCGGTCGTCGTGATCGGCGGTCGTCACCATCGTCGCCGGATATTTCACGCCCGGCTTGAGGTTGTGATACGGCGAGTAGGCGAGGAGCGCGCGAAATTCCTCCGCTTGATCCGGCGAGCCGTAATCGCTCGTCCACGCCCAGCCGCGCGTGAATTTGTGGAAGCGCAGCATGTCCATCACGCCCACCGCCGGCAAGGTGGCTCGGAACAACTCGGGCCGCTGAGTCATGCACGCGCCGACCAACAACCCCCCGTTGCTCCCGCCGCTGATCGCCAGCTTGCCGCGCGAGGTGAGTTTGTTGGAAATGAGCCACTCGCCTGCCGCAATGAAATCGTCAAAGACGTTCTGTTTCATCAGCTTCATGCCCGCTTCGTGCCACGCCTTGCCGTATTCGCCGCCGCCGCGCAAGTTGGGCACCGCGTAAACTCCCCCCATTTCCATCCAGACCACCGTGCTCACCGAAAAGCTCGGCGTGAGACTGATGTCGAATCCTCCGTAGCCGTAGAGCAAGGTGGGGTTGCGGCCATCCAGCTTCAGACCCTTCTTGTGCGTGATGAACATCGGCACGCGGGTGCCGTCCCTGCTCGTGTAGAAGACTTGCTTCGTTTCGAACTCCGCCGGATTGAAATCCACCTTCGGCTGGCGGAACAGCTCGCTCGCGCCCGTCTTCAAATCGTAGCGGTAAACCGTCGTCGGCGTCGTGAAGCCGGTGAAGGCGTAAAACGTTTCCGTCTCCTCACGTTTGCCGCCGAAGCCGCCCGCCGTCCCGATGCCGGGCAGTTCGACGCGGCGCACGAGCTTGCCGGTGAGATCGTGGATGACCACATCCGTCCGCGCGTCCTTGAGGTAGTTGCAGATCAACTGATTGTTGACCAGGTTCACCCCTTGCAGCCGGTCTTTCGACTCTGGCACGACCTCCCGCCACGCGGAGCGCTCCGGCCTGGCGACGTCGATGGCGATGACGCGGCCGCTCGGCGCGTTCAGATCGGTCCGGAAGTAAAACACCGTGCCCACGTTGTCGATGAACGTGTAGTCCGCGTCAAAATCCCTCAGCAGTTCGACGACCGCCGCGTCCGGCGTTGCGAGGTCCTTGTAGAAAAAACGGTTCCTCGTGTCGGTCCCGTGCCAGACGTGCAAGGCCAGATAACGCCCGTCATCCGTGACGCCCGCGGCGAAGCCCCATTCCTTCTGGTCCGGCCGATCATAGACCAGTTTGTCCTCGCTCTGCGGTGTGCCGAGCTTGTGATAATAGACCTTGTGAAAATAATTCACGCCCTTGAGCAGGTTCGTGCCCGCCGGCTCGTCGTAGCGCGAATAGAAAAAGCCCTGGCCGTCCTTCGTCCACGCCGCTCCTGAGCTCTTGGCCCACTGGATGTGGTCCGGCAGATCACTGCCCGACTCGATGTCGCGCACTTTGAACTCCTGCCAATCGCTTCCCGCCACGTTGATGCCGTAAGCGAGCAGCTTCCCGTCCTCGCTGATGGCCGTCGGGCCAAGCGCCACCGTGCCGTCGGGCGAAAGCGTGTTGGGGTCCAGCAACACGCGCGGCGTCTCGTCGAGCGAGCGCATCGTGTAGAGGACGCTCTGGTTTTGCAGCCCGTCGTTCTTGCTGAACACGTAGCGCCCGCCCTCCCGTTGCGGCACGCCGTAACGCTCGTAGTTCCAGAGTTTCGTCAGCCGCTCCTTGAGCTGCGAACGCGCCGGGATTTGTTCCAGGTAGGCGAACGTGACCTTGTTTTGCTCCGCTACCCACGCCTTGGTTTCGGCCGAATTGTCATCCTCCAGCCACCGGTATGGGTCCGGCACGGCCGTTCCGTGGAGCGTGTCCACGTGATCGACCCGGGCGGTCGCGGGGTAAACGAGTTTCGAGTCAGCCGGCTTGGTGGAATTCATTTCAGTGGAACAGGACGCCGCCAGCAACGACGCGAGCGCCACGACGACAAGGGTGGATGGACGCATGACGTGGATAGATACCAGCGGGCAGCCAAATGCAGCAAAACAATTCAACCGGGAGTCAGGCCGGGCACATGCCATTTTCTGCGCAGCTCAGGCCAAACGAACCACCTGACCCCTCCTCCATCTCCCCTCGGCGGCCGAGGGGAGAGGGTTGGGGTGAGGGGGCAGCCGCGTCACCAGCGGATTGCCGCGACGCCCGCCGCGCCCCAGGCCCTGCTCGGATTGCACCCGCGAAAGTGGTGTATACTGATGGATGGGCGATTCCCGCCGTCCGACGCTTGTAACGTTCCAAACTCTTCCCCAACCTGACGCGCATGCCGGAGACCTGGCTGCTGCTTAACCACCGCCCGCGCTCGCCCGCCGAGAACATGGCGTGGGACGAAGCGTTGCTCGAATCGGCGCCTCGGCTGGGCCGGCCGGTCCTGCGATTTTATGGTTGGGCGGCCCCGGCGGCCACGTTCGGGTATTTCCAGAAGTTCGCCGAGATCGAGTGCCTGACGCCGCTGCGTCCGCTGATCCGGCGCTCGACCGGCGGAGGCCTCGTGCCACACGACGCGGACTGGACCTACAGCTTCGTCGTTCCGGCCGGTGATCCCTGGTATTCGCTGAAGGCAACGGCGAGCTACCAGCGCATGCACGAGTGGATTCGCGCGGCGTTTGCCGAGGTCGCGCTGACGACTGAACTCTCGTCCTACAGCCGGGCCGGCGCGCGGGGCTTATGTTTCATCGGCGCCGAGCGATTCGATGTTCTCCTTGGTGAAAGGAAAATTGCAGGGGCCGCGCAACGGCGGACCCGCTTGGGGTTGTTGATTCAGGGATCCATTCAGCCACCGGCAGGCGTGAAACGGAGCCATTTTGAAGCTGCACTGCTGGCCGCGGGCAGCCGCGCGTGGCGAATCGACTGGGTGAAGCTGGCGCCCGACGAGCCGCTCTGCAGCCGGGTGGACCAATTGGCTCGGGACAAGTATTCGCAGGAGGCGTTCAACCGCCGCCGTTGAATCATTGAACTGGGAGCGCCGGCATCCTGCCGGCGAGTTTCTCGCCCCACAGCCTGGCTATTCGCCGGCAAGATGCCGTCGTTCCCAGCGGACGCTTCATGCCGCGTCCAACCACGGTTGCTTAGTCAACGAATCTCCAGCGGACTCCGCTTCCCCTCGGCGACTCCGCCGCCGCAGCAAGCACCACCCGCATCCGGCAAGCGTCGCCATCGAGATCCAGGCCCCGGTGATAAACTGTCGATCCGAATAAGCGACGCGGACCTGGTGCCGTCCCGCCGGAACTTCGATCGCCTGAAATGCGTGGTTGGCCCGAAGCAGCGGCACGGGCCGTCCACCCACTTCCGCGTGCCAGCCGGGGTAATGGGATTGGCAGATGACGACCAGGCTCGGAGCGGCCGCCTCGACCTCCGCTTCGATGGAATGCGCCGTCCACCTGGCGGCGCTCACCGTCGCGCTGGATTGGTTCGTCACGCTCACCCGCGCTGCATCGTCCGGCCGCAGGAAAACTTGCTCGCGCGGGTTGAATCCTGGACCCGCGAGGGCTCGCAAGGTCTCTTCCGCGCCCGCGAATACCGGCGCCTGTCCCGCGGAAACCAGTGGGCACGCGTTGCTGAAAGCGATCCACCGGGTCGGATTCTCCATGGGGCTGAAACACCGCACGCCGAGCATTTCGAGGAGGCCGCTCTCAAACCGGTTCGTCTCGCCGTAAATGAGCGATTGCACCTGCATCTGTTCCCGCACCTGCAGCGTCGAGGAGCCGTTTACTTTGGGGACGTCTTCCAAAAGGTTCAGGTTCGACCAAAGTCCCAGGCGTTTTCCAAGGAAATCCGCCATCATCTCCGGCCTCGCGTCGCGGAGCAGCCGTTGCTCGGCGCCGGGGCTGATGAGCACCCGCCCCTCTCCGAGGCGCGGCAATTCCATCTTCTCCCGGGCCTGCAAGAGACCCTGGGCAAACGCGTCCGCGGGTACGGTCGGGTTTTGCGCAGGCACATGAGTCAGCACGTCGGCAAGGACCAGCATTGCGGCAACTCCCCCCAACAGAAACCGAGAACGCAGGGCTTGCGCCCTGGCCACCGCGAGCACGACCGCCAGCGTCCCGGCCAGGAAGGCGGCCCGGCCGAGCGCGTTGCGACCGACGAACCGCCACTCCGTTTGCGCGAACAACGCGTTCTCTTCGGCCGACCACTGTGACCATTGAAGCGGATGACTCCACGCCATCCAGACCAAACCGCCCATCCCCACCACGGTCATCGCACCGAGGATGATTAGGAACTTTCGCCGCCGAGTTTGCTCCCCATCCGCGCGGCTGAGTTCCCGCACCGCGAACGCCGCCAACAACGGCAGCGCGAATGCCGCCAGCAGGACGAACTTGATCGGATACCGCGCCACGCCCAGCAGCGGAATCGAGCGCTTGACCAGCGGATAGAGGAAACCATTCTCACCCCAGGCCATCAGCAGACTGAACACGACCACGCCCGCCAGCACCCATACGCGCCGTTGTCGCACCCAGGCCACCGCGCACGCCGCCAGCACCAGCACCGCGGCCCCGGGATAATAGGAGCTGAAGAAATGCTGTCCGGTCTGCACGTACGGTCCTTGCGCCGTTTCCTGGCAGTGAAATAACGGCACAATCAGGTTCGCCAGACCCCAGAGCGGCATCGGCCATTTCGAGGAAGCGAAGTTCCTGTCGCGCTGGGAATGTTCGAGCAACTCGAAGAAGGGCAGCAATTGCGCCGCGGCCAGGCCGGCCACGAGCAGTCCCACGACGCCGAATCGCCACGCCAGGCGCACGCGGCCTTCCCGTCTCCCAATCAGCTCGGCCGCCAGCAGCGCCGCCAGCAGAAGCCACGTCAACAGCACGATTTCCGGAACGCCGGACAACAGTTGCATCGCTCCGGCAAGGGCCGCGCCCACCAGCCAGCGGCCCCCTTCGCGCCAGCCTCGTTCGGCCAGCAGGACCACCCAGGGCATCCAGCCCAGCGCCACCGTGTAATTCGGCCACATCAAACAAGAAAAGGTCGTCCCGCAAAACACGTAAGTCATGCCGGCGACCCCCGGCGCAAAATCCCCGCCCACCCAGCGTCGCGCCAGTGCGAACATCCCCGCCCCGCCCAACGCCAGGTGCAGCAGGCAGAACACCCCCAGCGACCACGGCAGCGGCAGCAGCACGTAGAACAGCGAGCCTGGATACAACGTCATTGTGCCCCACTGCGCCAGAAACGGCGCGCCGCAACTGCTGTATGGATTCCACAGCGGCAATTCACCCCGCCAAAAGCTTTCGTGGAAGTAGTGGACGAAGGGATATCCAAGCACTCCGTAGTCGCGGTGGACGAACGAGTGCAACCCGAGCATCACCTTCGGGAACGCCACGAAGAGCAGCGCCAGCACCGCCAGTCCAAATACCCACGGCGCCCGGCCGCCGGAATCGCGGCGGGTTTGTTCAGTCGATGTCGTAGCCATGCCGAAACCCGATGAGCCCTTCATCGGCGGACTGCGCCGGGGCATTACTCATCTGGTTTCGGTGGGTGCGACCGCGAGGGCTTGTGCTGAATTCGCGGCGAGGCTAGCAGCCCGTTCAAAAACTGTAGCGGCGCTCTATGAGCGCCGAACAAGGTGCACACTCTGGCCCGATTTCGGCGGTCACAGACCGCCGCTACAACCGCACGTGGAGTTATTGAACGAACTGTTAGCGCGACTACTTGACGTCGCCGGGAAGGCCCGGAGAGCAGGTATAAGTCAGATCATCGAAATAGGCCGTCACGCTATTGCCGTCGATCCAGGGCGTGCAAATTCCAAACCGGTCGAAGGTCGCTCCGAGGTCTTTGTCGCCCGGCCCCAGATCCAGGGTGCAGGACTGCTCGTCCAGGCCGACCGTGATTTGGCCGTTCCCATTGGCTCCCGCAGGGTCGTAGCGCAAGAACCAGTCGTGAACGCGTCGATCGGGATAAATCCGCGGAGCTTTCCCATCGTTTGCGCCCAGCGCCTTTTCGGCCTCGCCATGAGTCCGATAGACGGGATAGAAGAAAAAGCCTTCCGCGGAGGGGCCCTCGATGTTGACGCCCAAGTAGTCCATCGGCACGGAGTGCTTTTGGGAAGGATTGCTGCGCATGCTGAAGGTGGAATGGTAGAAACCAATTGAAGCCGTGCTGTCGCTGACACCGCGCAACATGCAAACCTTGCCGCGGGCCTCCAACGAGATTTTCAAACTGAGAGTCTCCAGCCGGTCGCCATAGGAGGCCATCCGGTGGGGTTCGCGACAATCGCCGCGGAATATCAACCCACCCAATTCGCCGGCCAGCTTGCCGCCGGCGTAATGACTCGGGCTCCAGCCAAAATCAAACCTGGGTCGAACGTTTGTCGTGACGTAGGTGCGGCGATTGTTGAACGCCGCCCAATTCGGATCCTTGCCAAAGTCAAACGCGACTCCATTGATAGTCACATCGTCCAACCAAATCTCTCCGGGACCATCCCAGGCCTTCATCACTGGCAAAAGACCGAAGTGAGTGACAGTGACTCCTTCTCGACGGTGATCCGGAAGGATCTCGCAGCGCGCGCTTGCGCCGTTCAGGGTGAAGGTCAGCAGGCCGCGGCCGCCAGCGCCATTCGGATCATAGTCGAGTTTCCACGTACAGGGTTTGCCGCTCGGGATTAGCTTAGGGGAAAGCCGTTCCCCGGGGACAATCTCGCCAATGACACCCGCCCCGGCCCGCCAGCGACTCGTGCAATACTCCAGATGACAATGAAATGTGTCACCGCGATTGTTGATGCGCGCCACGATGGTGTTCGGCGTGCGCCAGCCGTCCAGCGTGTTCGTATTGAAGAAACCCACCAGGCAGTGGCCCGCTCCCGGCGCCGTGTACAAACGGCCCTCGGCGGTCATCGGCGAATCGAACGTGAGCGGCCTGGGCAAGGCGTATCCGTACCAGGCGGCTTCCGCGGCGGGATTGATCCGGCCGCCGATTTCTCCCGGTTGTCCGCCGGCGCGGCTGGAAGCCGGAGTATGGCCGAAATCCTGGGAAACAGTTTTGGGCTCGAAGAATTTGCCCCGGTGATTGATCCCTTCCCAGTTGGACGGTTCGCGATCGAAGTTCTCCTGCCGAACCGCAGCGTGGATTGATCCTTCGAGCATCGCTCCCAGGATGCATGAGGTTGTCGTGCGGCGCACCAGGATGCGCAAGTGCGAGAGAACTCCCCGAATTCTTACGCGAGGGGAGCCGCTGAGCCGGGACGGAGCGCCGAGCTCCAGCCCGGCGCGATCCAGCGCCTGAGCCGCGCCGAGCCGGAGCTCGGCGCTCCGGTTCCTGGGCAGGATTCTGGATTTCAGTCGAATTGCAGGATTCATGGCAAGATGTTGGGTTTTCGATGCGCACCCGTCGAGCATGGATACAACATAAACTGTACCGCGGGCCCATCTTGACACTTCCCCCGATTTTTCCCACTACTCGCGACGCAGAAGCGGGGAGGGCCGCGAGGCTTTCTCCATGTTTTCGGTGGACTAAGCCAGCCGCCCAGATGGCGCTGCCCCGGAGGGGCAAATGAAAGTAGCCGGGGCAAGCGAGTCCGCGAGCGCCGCCCCCGGTTTGGCGGCACCAAGGCCGGGCGCCCCGGAGGGGCGCGAGACTTCGCTCCGAGAACGCCTCTTTTCTTGCGCCCCTCCGGGTCCAACCCCGCCGTAGCCGCCGACGTGCGTAGAAACGACGGCCTGTAGCCGGCCATCTTCACCTTGACCCGGTAGGGCGAGGCTCCTGCCGAGCCGAAACTTCCGGTTTGATTACGGCTCGGCAGGAGCCTCGCCCTACCGGCGTCATGGATAGGCGAATGAACCAGGACGCGGGAACGCGTCCGCCTCCTCACGTCGGCGGCTACCCCCTATGGGCGGTCCACCCGAGGCATGCAATAAGTTCAGCGCGGGGCGGCCTTGAGGCGGAAGAAACGGCAGGCGGACGAGGGAGGGAGAATCACCGAATTCCAGCCATTGGCGAAGGCCGCCGTCTGCGCGACAGGTGTCCAGGGGCCAGTGAGATATTCCGCGGCTTCGAGAATGTAACCGGGCATCGGGCCGGGCCATTTCACAAGGACGCGTTCAGCGTCGCGAGCGACGGCCAGACAAGGGGCGTCCAGAACCTTTGCAACAAACGCATCCGGTTTGCCGGCGAGCCCGGCCTGGATCGGCCCGACGAGCGGCAGATTCGTCGATTCGGTGCGGCCGGTGATGTAGGCCGCCCCGGCGGAGTCGAGGGCGATGGCATACCCAAAGTCGCGGCTTTTGCCGCCAAGCAGGCCGGAGAAGAGCAGCGTCGCGCCAGCCGCATCGAACTGGACGAGGAACGCGTCGGTCTTGCCGGCGTTGGTCGCAGCGAGCGATCCGGGGTTGACGGTGGGAAAATTCGTGGAGTCCGTGGAGCCGACGACGTACGCGCGGCCCGCCGTGTCGACGGCCACACCCCAACCCTGGTCGGTTTTCTTCCCGCCGAAGGCCAGCGAATAGACGAGGCCGGAGCCGTCGGGCAGGAGCTTGGTCAGGAACACGTCGTTGCTGCCGCCGAACGAGTTGCTGCTGCGCAGGCCCGCGAAGAGCGTCGCCGGAGTTGTCGGATCAATGACAAGTGCCCTCACAAAGCGCGGAGCGAGGCCGGTATCGTTGGTCAACCAGTTCGCCCCGCCGTCGGTGCTCTTGAACAGGCCGTTGGTGGTGCCGGCGTAAAGCGTCGAAGTCGCCGCCGGGTCAATGGCCAGCGCCATGACGTTCGACGAACTGAGGCCGGCGCCCACGAGCGCCCAGTTCGTTGCGGCGTCGGTCGTTTTGAAAATTCCCCTGGAGGTGCCGAGATAAAGCGTTTCCGGGGCCGCCGGATCCAAGGCGATGGCGTGGGAGCGTTTCGTGATTAGGCCCCGACTGCTGGAGCGCCACTTGGCGCCGTTGTTGGTGCTCTTGTAAACGCCGCCATCGGTCGCGGCGTAAATGGTCTGCGGGTCGGCCGGGTGGACGGCGAAAGCGTTTACGTTGAGGTTTCCGAGGCCGGAATTGGCGGACTTCCAGTATACAGCGGCGTTCGTGCTGCGCAAAACACCGCTGCCGTGCGTGCCAGCCAGCAGCGTGTCGGCAGTCACGCCCGGGAACAGCAGCGCGCGCACGTCGCGGCCGGTGAGCGTGTAGAACCAGGTCGCGCCGCGGTCGATCGTGAAAGCGACGCCGAAGCTCGTCCCGGCGAAAACATTCGTGGGCGCCACCGGGTCGAAGGCGAAGGCGCGGGCCACGTCAGTCCCCAGCGAGCCGTTGCGCAAGGTCCAATTCTCGGCGGCATCGTCGCTGCGAAAGACCCCTCGCGGCGTGCCGGCGTAGAGCGTCGCGGGATTGCCCGGCTCGGCAGCCAGTGCTTCGATGATGGTGTGGGTGAAGCCGGCGCTCTTCAGCGTCCACGAGCCGGCGGCGTCGGTGCTCTTGAAGACGCCGCCACGATTGAAAGCGTTCGGCGTGCTCGGGAAGTCGATCGAGTTCTTTGCGCCGGTGATGTAGGCGCTGCCCGCGCCATCGACGGCGATGCGGGAGGGGATGTCATCCCCGGCGCCGCCGAGGTAGGTCGAATAGAGCAACGCGCCGGCGGGGTCGAATTCGGTCACGAACCCCTCGCGGTGAAAACTGCCAACGCGAATGGCTTCGGGCTGGAAGGCGTTCGTGCTCACCGGGAAGTCGGGGCCTTCCGTCCACCCGGTCACGTAGGCGTTGCCCGCGGAATCCAGTGCGATGCCGGTGCCGCTCTCATTGGCGGCGCCCCCGAAGTATGTGGAGTAGACGAGGGCCGTGCCGACCGGGTTGAGCTTGGCCAGAAAGGCGTCCTTTCCGCCGGCCAGCGTGCTCTGGAACGGGCAATCCGTGGGCACGTTCGTGAGGAGAATGACCACGTTGGTGGAGACGGGCGTTGTGTTCGTGATGGCCACGAAGCGGGCGACGCGGAGGCCGCAGTTGGTGCTGCCGAACTGGGCGGCCACAGGGAAGTTCGTGGACTCGGTGTTGCCGGTCACGTGCGCGCAGCCGGCGGCGTCGACCGCAATGGCCATGGCCGTATCGGCGCAGCAGCCGCCGAGGTAGGTCGAGTAAATGAGCGTGGAGCCGGAGGGGTTGAGCTTGGCGACAAACGCATCGGCCGGCCGGACCGTTGTGCGGGGAATCTTTTTCCCGGGCAGGTTCGTGCTCAACGCGCCGGGGGTGACCGGGAAATCGTCCGAATCGGTGTAGCCGGTGACGAATGTGTTGCCCGCGGAGTCGAGCGCGAGTCCCACGGCGCCGTCGAGCTTCGTGCCGCCCAGATAAGTGAGAAAATCGAAACCCGTGCCGGCGGGATTCAGTTTCGCGACAAATGCGTCACCCGCGTGGGTGTTGCCTCCGGCGAAGTTTGTCTGGAAACCCGCCAGCGGCGGGATGCTGAAAACGGAAAGCGTTTCGCCGGCGACGTGCGCCGAGCCGGCGCTATCGACGGCAATGGACCAGGCGACGTCCGCCTTGTGCGCGCCAAGGTAGGTGGAGTAACTGAGGACGGGATCGATGACGAGCGGCAGGTTCGTGTCGTAGTGGCCGACGGCGAAGCGGACGGTGCCATCCTTGAACTCGTAACGGCCCGGCACTTCGCGTCGCGCGCCGGCGTGGGTCTGGTAGAGCAGCGGCTTGTGCTGATAAACGCGCGAGCCGGCGGCCTCGAGAATGAGCTCGCCACCGGTGGAGAGCTCAACACGGTCCGCGCCTTCGAAACGCAGCGCGATGGCGCGCGGGTCGGCGCCGGGAGCGATGATGAAATCGTATTCCAACTGGCGCTCGTGTCCGTAGTAAACGAGGTCGACGCCGGGATAGAGGGATTCGACGCGGACGCGGGCGAAGGTCGGCACGCCCGTGCGCCAGCCCGAAGGGTCTGAGCCGAGGAAGTAGTTGACGGCGCCGGGAAGCGGTTCGAGACCGGCGGCGGTGGCACGCGCGTTTGCGCCGGGAAAGGTCATGCGCAGAAATCGAGCCGCAGGCTCCGCCGCGTCCGTCCGGACGAGGGCGACAACGGCCTCGGTCGGCGCGAGGTAAACGCCGTGCTGCCGGCCGCGGGCGATGAACTGGAAGCGCGAGTCGGCCTGGCCACGGTTGGCTTCGAAGTAAGCGGGGAACTGGCCGTAGCGAGCGGGCGGTTCAGTTGGAGGACGAGCGGCGTCCGAAATGAATGCGCACGCGAGAAGAAGCATCGGAAGGAAGCCTCGGATGACGTAGCTGCGACCGTGAGGTCGCGGGATCCCTGAACCGATTCGTAGGGCGGGCGTCTCGCCTGCCCAGCGCCGTAGGCGCTTCTCCGTTTGGCCGCTGCGCGGCCCGGGCAGGCGAGACGCCTGCCCTACGTTGACGGTGCGCCGGTTCAGGAGCGCGATCCGCGCAAATTGTCCGGGCTGTTCTCTCCCGGAGGGAGAGTTGAGAATAGCCCGGCAGTTTACTGCCGGGTTCTGATTCGCCGTTCCACAAGTCCCGAAGGGACGGCTGAATCGAGCGAATGTCAGTCGTCTGTTCACAATTTTAACTTAGCGGCAGCGATTCAGCCGTCCCGTCGGGACTTGATGCGCCTATTCCACGGTCCCACCCCTGAAGGGGTGGGCTATTCTCAGTTCTCCCTCCGGGAGACTGTTCATGGAGAGCCTCCACCTCCAACGTCGGACGCGCATCGGGACCGTGAACTCGGTCGGAGCGCCGGACTCCGATCCGGCTCGTAGCGAAGCAATTTCCATCGAGCCGCATCGGAGTGCGGCGCTCCGGTTCATGGAGGGCGTTACAGACACGGCTGAGTGTCCTGAAAGGTTGTGGCGGCCCCGATTCACTTCTTCTCATCCTTCCTGACTTCCTTTTTGTCGGTCTTGGGAAGGTCGTCGGGCGCATTGGCGTTGAGTTCCTTGAGCACGGACGGGGTGAGGTCGTCCTGGCCGTTGGTATAGAGGACGACGGAGGTGCCGCTCATCGCCTGGGCGGCGGAATCGACGACGAGCGCGTAACCGCCGGCCTTGGCCTTGTTGTTCACGATGGTTTGGATTTCCTTCAGGATTTTCTGGCGAGCGAGGCTCTGCTTCTCTTCGAGGTTGCCCTTGGCGGTGCGGTCGAATTGTTTGATGGACTGCTCGATGTCGTTAATCTCGATGAGCTTGCCCTCGGCGGCCTTTTTGCGTTTCTCGCGTTCGTCAAAAGAGATGGCCTGGTTGTTGGCGTCTTCAAGGGCCTTTTTGTAGTCGTCGGCCAGCTTTTGATACTGGTCGGTGAGCGACTTGCGATCCTTGTCGAGGCTGGCGGCTTCCTCCTTGATGGCGGCGTCGGCGATCTTCGTTTTGTAGAATTCGTCGAAGATCTTTTTGAGGTCGAGGATGGCGATTTTCTGTTCGGCCATCGCGGGCAGCGCCAGGAAGGCGGCGAGTCCAAACGCGGCTAGCAGTTTGTATTTTGTCGTTTTCATAAAAGGTCGGGGTCAAAAGTCGCGCTGGTAACCGACGCTGAATTGGAAGCGCCCGGTGCCGGCTTCGCCTGAAGAGTTGTGAATGGGGATGCCGTAGTCAAGCCGCAGCGGGCCGATGGGCAGGTTCAAGCGCAGCCCAAAACCCCAGTTGTCGGCATAATTGTTGAAGTTGATGTGCCAGGGCTTCTCGTAAACCATGCCAATGTCGTAGAACAGGGCGAAGCGAATCCGCTCGATGACGGGCACGCTGTACTCGGCGGTGCCGAACCAGAAGGTGTCCCCGCCCAGCGGCTCGCCAAATTCGTCCTGAGGGCCGACGTCGCGGTAGCGGTAGCCGCGCAGCGTCTCGAGGCCGCCGAGGAAGTAACGCTCGAAGATGGGCACGAAATCGCTGTTGCCGAACTTGTCCGCCACGCCGGTGCGCGCGCCCAGTTCGAGCAGATGGCCCTCGAAGAAGCCGCGGATGTAGCGGGAGTGGCGCAGTTCGAGCTTGTAGATGTCCACGTCGCCGCCCAAGACGCCTCCGGCAATTTCGGCGCGCAGGTCGGTCTTCTGTCCTTTAGTCGCGAAGAGGTAGCTGTTGCGGGTGTCGAAGCTGAGTGAGGCGCCGACCTTCGATTCGAGGAATGTGCCTTCCTCGCGGGCGATTTTCTCGGAGACATTCGCCGGCACAATGTAGATTTCGGGAAAGGGATTGAGCCGGGTTTTGGTAATCGGACCGTGGAGGTCCGGATTCAAGTCGATGTCGAATTGCTGGAGCGTGTAGGAGACACCGGCGATAAGCGTGGCCCTTTTCGTCTCCAGCAGCGCTTTGCGCAGGCCCAGCTCGAAGCCGGCGTCGCGCTCGGAGTAAGTGTCAGCGCGGCTGAGGTAATTCAAGTCGCGGTAGAACAGTTTGGTGCTCAGTTCGAGCTTGCGGCCAAACAGCCACGGTTCGATGAGCGTCAACTGGTAATCCTGGCGCTGGGTGCCGACCTGGAGCCGCAATTTGGCTCTCTGGCCGCCGCCGGTAAAATTGGGCGGGTTGAACAGGTCGAAGTTCGCCTGGCTGACTTCCACGTAGCCGACCAGCGCGTCAATCGAGGAGAAGCCGGCGCCGACTTGAACGTTGCCCGTGTTCTTTTCGGCGACGGAGATGACGAGGTTGCGGCGGCTCGGCACGTCGGTTTCCTCGGGCTGCGTCTCGACCTTCTCGAAGTACTGCAGCCCCTCCAGTCGGGCCTTGCTGATCTTGACGTTGACCATGTCGAAGACCTGGCCGGGATAGACGGTCAACTCGCGCCGGATCACCCGGTCCTTGGTCTTGGTGTTGCCGCGAATTTCGATTTTCTCGATCTTCGCCTGCTCGCCCTCGGTCACCTCGTAGCGAATGTCCATCGTGCCGGTCTGCGTGTTGGGGCGGCGACGGGGCGCGACGCGGGCGTCGATGTAGCCTTTGGTGCCGAAGGTGTCCTGGACGGCCTCGGTGTCCTGGTAAAGCCCCTTGGGCGTGAAGGTCTCGCCCACGCCCATCTTGAGCCGCTTGGTCAATTCGTTGGTCGTGAAGAGCGTGACGCCTTTGAACTCGACGGCACCGACCTTGTACTTCCTGCCTTCGGAAATGACGAACTTGAGGAGGACCTTGCGCGGCCCCTGCTGGAGCTGCTGGACCTCCTTCAACTCGAAGTCGATGTAGCCGGCGTCCCGATAGAACTCGGCCAAACGATCCTGATCGTCCTCGAGTTGGTCTTCTTTCAACACGCCGGAACGGGTGAGCCACGAAAGCCACCAGTGGCGCTTGGTTTTGAGCTGCTTGCGCAGTTTGCTCTGTGTGAAAATCTGCGCGCCCTCAAACTGGACGTCGACGACGCGCACTTTGGGCGTTTCAGTGATCTCGAAGGTGACGGCCGCCCGGCCGGCGCGCGTGTCGATGTTTGGGACGTAGACGACCTTGGTTTTGGGGTGGCCGGCTTTTTCGTAAAGCTTCCGGATGGCCTCCGCGTCGGCAAACAGTTTCGCCTCGTCCATGGGCTCGCCGGACTTGGACTTGACGTTCTTGGCCAGCTTCTCCTTCGAGAACTTCGTGTTGCCCGTGAAAAGGATATCCGTGATCTTCGGCCGGGCTTGCAGCACGTAGACCAACCCGATACCGTCATCCAGCCGGTCGACGAGGATGTTGATGTTGAGGAAGTAGCCGGTGGCGTAAAGCGAGAGCACGTCGTCGTCGAGGGCCCGTTGGTTGTAGGTGTCGCCTTCCTTGACGCGGATGTTGGCGCGGATGAGCGACACGCTGACCAGGCTCGGGCCGATGTTGGTGAGGGTGATGCGGGACACCTTGAGCTGCGGTCCCGGGACCTGCGCACGGGCCGGCCGCGCGGCTCCGCCCAGGGCAAGACACAGCACGCAAACAAACCAAAGCAGCCTCCTGCGATCAAGCATCCGTCGGAATATCTTCACCGCTGATTTTGGCTGCGCTCTCAAACCGCGTGTATGGCTTCAAAAAGGTCAGGTGCACGTCGCCCGTCGGCCCGTTGCGTTGTTTGGCGATCAAGAGGTTCACGGGCAGGGCCTCCTGTGACGGGTCCGGCCCGTCGTCGTCCTCGTTGGTGGCCCGATACAGCATCGCCACCAGGTCCGCGTCCTGCTCGATTGCCCCGCTTTCGCGCAAGTCGGACAGGCGTGGCTTGCGGTTTTTCTCCTTCTCGACCTCGCGGTTGAGCTGGGCCAAAACGATCACCGGTACATCCAGTTCCTTGGCCAGCGCCTTCACGCCGCTGGAAATGTCGGCGATTTCCTGCTGGCGGTTTTCGGTGCGGCGCGAAGTAGAGTGAAGCAACTGGAGGTAGTCAATGACGAAAAGCTTGATCCCGTGTTGCTGGTGCATGCGGCGGGCCTTGGCCCGCATTTGCAGGATCGAGAGGGCCGGCGAGTCGTCGATGAACAGCGGCGCGGCGGCCAGCTTGCCGGCCGTCCCCGTGAGTTTCGGGAAATCGCGCTCGGCCAGGAAGCCGCTGGTGATGTTGCGCAGGTTGACCCGCGAACGCGAGCAAAGCATCCGCAGCACGAGTTGTTCGGCGGTCATCTCCAGGCTGAACACACCGACGGGCAGCTTCTGATCGATGGCGACGGTCTCGGCGATGTTCATGGCAAGGCTGGTTTTCCCCATGCTTGGCCTGGCGGCGATGACGACCATCTCCCCCGGGTGCAGCCCGGTCGTCATCCTGTCCAGGTCCGGGAAGCCGGTGCCAATGCCGGTGAGTCCGCCCTGGTTCTGGTGGTACTCCTCGATCCGGTTGATGGCGGCGTGAACGAGATCCTTGATCGTCGACGATTTGTGTTCGACGCGCTCCTGCGCAATTCTCAAGACGTCTCGTTCCACCTCGTCGAGCAGCACGTCCACCTCGCCTTGCTGCTCATAAGCGCGCGAAACCGCGTCGGTGCAAGTGTGAATCATCCTTCGCAGGATGAATTTCTCCCTAACGATCTCGACGTAATATAGGAGATTGGCCGCGCTGGGCACCGAGTCCGGCAACGACGCCAAGTACACCACACCACCCACTGATTCGAGCTGGTCCCTGTCCCGTAAAGTCTGAAGTAAGGTGATCTGGTCAATGGCCTTCTTATTATCGTAAAGCTGAACGCACGTCTCGTAGATGGTGCGGTGGCGCAGGTCGTAAAAGACCTCCCCACCACCGTTGAACAGTTGAATGCACTCTCCCATGCATTCCTGAGGAGAAAGAAAAATACAACCGAGGACCCCTTGTTCCGCCTCGATCGAGTGGGGCGGAAGCCGTTCCACTTTCGCGCGATTAGCGAGCTCCGTCGTCTTGCGGGTGGAGCTTCTTGGAAAGACATCCGGCCCAGTTTCGGGCATCGATTCAGCGGCGGCGTTCACCACCCAGAGTGTGGTCAACTCTGAGCGCGTGTAAACTCAGAAAACCGAAAGCTTACAAACAATGCATATTCACAATGCGCAATTGAGCAGCGCTTACACTGGCAACGAGTTGGCACCTCGGCAGGTTGGAAAGTCATCGAACTTATTCACATTCAGCTCTCGCACTCAGACCAACTAAGCAGGTCGTACGGGATGTGAAGCCCTTTCACTTTTCGTCCCTGTTGCTCATCATCGAAATCGCCTTGGAATGCCCGTTCGGCTGCAAGCTCGGCGGAGCTAAAGCCTCCTTCAATGAGGTCATCTTCCAAGAACAAATCCCACGAATGAGCACCCCTGTGGTTCTTGACGATCATCAAAACCCCCTTCCACGTATCGTGGAAATAACACTTCCTGCGTGATCCGGGAACGCAGCCGGAGATTGTTTTGAGCAAGGCTTCCACCTTTGAGCGAATCGGCAGCACTTTTTGGCCGAAATTCAGCGGAATGAAGTTGGAGGGATTCTGTTTATCCATCACGCGCGCAGTGTCGCAGGAATCCGAGCGCCCGCAATACAGAGTTCGCAAGAATCGCTTCACAAGCTGTCCCCAGGAATGTTCACCGCGGAAGATCCCGAATGACACGGATGCAGAAGAGGCTCCGCTTTCCATCCGTGAAATCCGCGTAATCCGTGGTCAATCTTCTCCCCCGCTCCCTCGCACCACACGCTTCCACGCCAGTTTCGCCTCCTTAAAGTTCAAGAGCAGCGCCACCTCCAGCCCCGTGATGTTCAGGTAGCCCAGCATCTGGGCGATGTGCGTGTCGTTGAATGTCGTCACCACCTTCGGGTCCGCGATCACCTTGCCGTCCACGATGAGGTCGGGAGTGAGCTTCCCGATGAAGTGCCCACGGTAATGGACGGAGTACTCTCGCTGCTGCTCCACGGTGTGTCCGCGCGCGACCAACTCGATGACCAGCGCGTTCTCGTACAGCTTTTCGTCCAAGCCCGGCTTCAACTCGTTGAGCACTGCCATCGCCGCGCCAAGGATGTGGCCCGTCAATTCTTCGTGTTTCATGCGGGGAGATTAACCACGGATTACGCGGATAACACGGATGAAGCAGAGTCCCAACGAACGCAAAAGACGACGCGTCCTCAATCAGGACTCTTTGCGTTCTCTGCGTTCTTTGCGGTTAATGATTGGATTGCCGGGTCAGCCGCGCCGGGTTCCTTCGTGGTCGAAGCCTGTCGCCTGAAATGGCATTTGGATTCTGCGGTCAACCAGCCGGCGGCTACAGGCTGCGCGGTCGTTCGGCCCGCACCCGGAGGGTGAACGCGTCGCGCGGGTTGGCGACGAGCAACAGGCTCACTTCCTCCTCGGTGAAACCGTTCTGTCGCAAGGCGGGGATGAACTGTGTGAACAGCGTGTCATACGGCCGGAACTGCCCGCCGTCGGGCTGGCCGACTTCATACCAGCCGGCATCATGGGACACGAGCACGCGATGGAGGTAACCGCGGGTTTTCATGCCGAGCACCAGTTCGACGTGCCTCTCGACATCGGACGGACTGATGTGATCGAACTCGACCCACGCACCCGATTCCGCGGCGCGCCAGTGGAGCGTGGGATCCGATTCGTTCTGGGCATGCACCCAGATGAGCGCGGCGCCCGAGACGCCTTCGTCCTCCAGGAGCGCAATCTCCTCGAGCGCGGCCCGGCCATCCCCGCTGTGGGCCGCGATGGTCAGGCCGCTGCTCAGGTGCGCGCGGGCGGCGCCCCGG
>DASTLJ010000033.1:0-10469 GCA_035715125.1 Verrucomicrobiia bacterium | reverse complement strand
ACCCCGCCGAAATCAACAAGTACGGCGGCAAGCTGGGCGAGGACGCGGCCGGTGTGCCCGAAGCCGACATCGAAGTGGCCCGCCGCACCGGCTGCACCAAGGTGAATATCGACACCGACTTGCGCCTGGCCATGACGGCCGCCATCCGCAAAGTATTCTTCGAGAATCCGAAGGAGTTCGACCCGCGCAAGTATCTGGGTCCGGCCCGCAAGGCCGTGAAGGAGCTCGTTCGGCACAAGGTGAAGAACGTCCTTTGCTGCGCAGGCCACGCCTTCGACTGAGCGTTCCAGCTACAGCCCGCGGCCGATCATGTATTTGATCAGGTCGGCTACGCGGCAACTGTACCCCCACTCGTTGTCGTACCAGCTTACCAGCTTGAAAAAGCGCTTGTTCAACTCGATGCCCGAGCCCGCGTCGTAGATGGACGAGGCGGGGCTGTGGATGAAGTCACTGCTTACCACCTCGTCCTCGGTGTACTCGAGGATGCCTTTGAGGTAGGTTTCGCTGGCCTTTTTCATCGCGGTGGAGATGGCCGCATAGCTGGTCTCCTTCACGGTGCGCACGGTAAGATCCACCACGCTGACGGTCGGCGTGGGGACGCGGAAGGACATGCCGGTGAGCTTGCCCTTGACCTCCGGGCAGACCAGGCCGACGGCGCGCGCGGCGCCGGTGGTGGAGGGGATGAGGTTGATGGCCGCGCTGCGCCCGCCTTTCCAGTCTTTCTTGCTGGGGCCGTCCACGGTCTTTTGCGTGGCCGTGTAGCTGTGGACGGTCGTCATCAGCCCTTCTTCGATGCCAAAACCTTCCTTCAGCAGGACGTGAACGAGCGGAGCCAGGCAGTTCGTCGTGCAACTGGCGTTGGAGATGATGCTGTGGGCCTTGGGGTCGTACTTGTCGTGGTTCACGCCCAGGACGAGCGTGATGTCCTCGCCCTTGGCGGGGGCGGAAATGACGACCTTCCTGGCGCCCGCCAGCAAGTGCCCGTGGCAGGCGTTTCTGAGCACCGCGGTTTTTTCGTTGGTCTTCGGGTCGATCTCCATGAACGGCGTCTCTCCCGTGAAGAGGCCGGTGGATTCGATGACCAGTTCGACGCCGAGCGACTTCCACGGCAGATCGGCCGGGGCCTTGGCGCTGACAAGGCGGATCTCGCGGCCATTGACGATCAGGATGTCGTGATCGGGTTCATAGAATTTCTTTCCTTCGGCCTCCGCCCTGGCCTTGGCCTTGGCGGTGGCTTCGGGGGAAGCGCGCGAGTTGACGGTGCCTTTGAAGCGGCCTTGAGTGGAATCGTATTTGAGGAGGTAGGCGAGGTTGTCGGCCGGAACGATGTCGCCGACGGCGACGACCTCAAGCTCCTTGCCCAGAAGGCCCTGCTCGGCGATGGCGCGGAAGACCAGGCGGCCGATGCGGCCAAATCCATTGATGGCAACTTTGACTGGCATGTGCGTGCTTTGTTTTGCGGTGTTGAACAAAAATCAGGCCGCGCATCGTAGCGGCGGGGGTCGGTGCGTCAACGATCAAAAGAAAAGAGGCGCTGCGCTCCTGGGCCAGGGTGCGCTTCAGGCCGGGCCGCCAGCGTATGAACTGTGCGCGCTAAAAGCGGTAGCCGAGTCCGGCGATAAGCTTGAAGTCGTTCTTCAAGCGGTTTGGGGCGGGACGGTTGTCGTAGCTGTCTTGCACGACGAGCCGCACGTCAAGCGACTTGACGATCGGCGCGGAAACCCCTGCCTCGGCGTTGAGGATCCAGTTGTTGGCGTCATCAACTTGCGTGATCCACTCGGCCGACTCCCAAATCCTGGCGTTGCTCTTAAACTTGTACTCGTAGCGCTCGGCGACGCGTCCGCCCAGGTAAGTGTTCTGTTCGCCGCCGACCTTTTCGAACACAACGGACGGACCGGCTTCGACCGCCAGCGACGTGGCGGGTTCCTTGATGAGGTAGTAACCCAACAGCGGGCTGATGGTAAAACGGTAGTCCACTGCTGCAATCTTGTCGTAAAGCCCTTCGGCGCGGAAACCGCCGTAGAGGCGGTCGTTGAACAGGTGGTTATACTGGCCGAAGCCTTTGAGGTATTTTTGGGTGACGTCGGTCTTGTTGTCGTCCGGCGCGCGCGTTCCGGTTGTGGATTCGCCGTAGCCGGCGCTGGCGCCGAGGAGGATTTCATCGTGCGACCATTTGCGTTTGGCGTTCAGGCCGACAGTGGCGAGGAATGTTTTGCTGTTGCCGCGAGTGAGCGTGACGCCGGCCGAGGCGACGGTTTCCCAACCTTTAGGCGGTGGAGGGGTTTTTGGGGCCGGGGCATCCGCCGCGGCGCTTGTTCCGGCAACGATGGAGGCGGCGAGCATTGCCACTGTCGTCCCGGAGGGAGTGATGGAGAGTTTTGTCATGTACGGGAGTTTGGCCGTTGTGAATTGGGCTCGTTAACCAGGCGCCGAGTCGTTTCCGAACCCTTTGCTCAATCCCCTGCGCCCCGAGAAGCGCCAGGCGAATTGGAATCGCCGTTGAGGTAGCCGGAATACGGACGGAGAACTAGCAGGAGCCGCGGGCCTTGGAAAAGAAAAATTTTCGCGGGGACGTCGGCCCGGGCCGAATTGCGTTCGAGGGGCGCATCGAGGCAGTGCCGCCAAGGCGGCCGAAGCGGCCCGGTGCCGGGAGCGCCGGCATGCTGCCGGCGTGTGGCCGAAGCCGGCTGGCGGGAACTTGCCGGCAGGATGCCGGCGCTCCCAGCCGAATCGCGTCCGTTCAGCGCTATGGTGAAACAGTTCCAATGCGCCCGCTGACGAGGGCGCAACCGGGCAACACGCTCCGCAGTGGGCCAACCGAACCGGCTGTCAGAGTCCTGCAAGCGACCTTGCTTGCAGTGTTCACCGGGCGGAGTCGCCCGGTGGACTTCGGCAGGCGTGGTCGCCTGCCCCACTACGACCTGGTGCGCGTGCTGAGTTGCGCCCGCAGACGAGGCGCGCGCGCCGCCACTATCGACACCGGACGGGGGGCGCGTGTATAAGCCGGGGCGTTCATGGCTGAGTTCCTCCAGCAACTCATCAACGGCCTGTCGCTTGGGGCCATCTACGGGCTCATCGCGCTCGGCTACACGATGGTTTACGGCGTCCTGCGGTTCATCAATTTCGCCCACAGCGACGTGTTTATGGTCGGCGCGTTCGCGGGCTACTATCTGGCGAATCCGCCTGAGTGGTTCCGAAAGCTTTTCCCGAGCGTTCCCAGGCTCCCAACCGAAAATGTATGGGCCGGGCTCGGCGCGTTGTGCGTTGCGATGCTCGTCTGCGCGCTGCTGGGTATGCTCATCGAGCGGCTGGCCTATCGGCCGTTGCGGACGCGCTCGAAGCTCACAGTGCTCATCACGGCCATCGGCGTGTCGCTGCTGCTGGAGAACGCGGGGCAATTCATTTTCGGCCCGAACCCGAAACGGTTCCCGATCCTGTTCCCCGACGCCACCTACCAACTGGGCGGGCTGGTGGTCACGAGCAACCAGATCATCGTGTTCGTCGTCACGCTCGTGCTGCTGGGCGCGCTGCAATTCATCGTGCAGCGGACGAAGCTCGGCACGGCGATGCGCGCGGTGTCGTTCAACCCGCAGGCCGCGGCGCTCGTCGGCATCAACAACGACGTCGTCATCTCGTTCACCTTCGGCCTGGGCTCGGCGTTGGCGGCGGCGGGAGGCATCCTCTACTCGTTGAATTACCCGACCATCGATCCGCTCATGGGCATTCTGCCGGGCTTGAAGGCGTTCGTCGCAGCCGTGCTGGGCGGCATCGGGAACATCCCTGGCGCCGCGTTGGGCGGCCTGGTGCTGGGCGTGGTCGAGACGTTTGTGAACGGCAGCCGGTTTTCGACTTATACCGATGCGATTGCATTCGGCATCCTGATTCTCATTCTGTTGTTCCGCCCGGCCGGGATGCTGGGGCGGTTGCAGGTGGAGAAGGTATGAGGAGCACGTCCAGCCTGACACCCGGAACAGCCAGCACCGGCCGTGCCGGCGGGAAAGCGGGAAAGCGGGAAAGCGGAAAGGTGCCCTCGCGCCCGCTTTCCCGCTTTCCCGCTTTCCCGCTTTCTTGGAGAGACGCCGAACCACTGCGCCGTTGCTGAAGACATGGCTTATCGCTCTCACATCATCCTCGTCGCCGCGATTCTCGCCAGCTTCGTCGTGTCGTCGTACTCCCCGCACCTCAATGCCTACTACCTCGATGTCGCGATCAACGTCGGTGTGAACATCATCCTGGCGGTCAGCCTCAACCTCATCAACGGCTACACCGGCCAGTTTTCACTCGGGCACGCGGGTTTCATGTCGGTGGGGGCCTACGCGTCGGCGGCCGTGACGATGTATCTTGGGCCGCGATTGTTCGGCGAGCGGACTTCCCTGCTCTTCTTCCCGGCCCTGCTGACGGGCGGGTTCGTGGCGGCGCTGGCCGGTCTGGCCGTCGGCGTGCCGTCGCTGCGGCTCAAGGGCGATTATCTGGCGATCGTCACGTTGGGTTTCGGCGAGATCATCCGGGTCGTCTTTCGGAACACGGAGGCGCTTGGCGGCGCGCTCGGCTTGCAAGGCATTCCGCCTTACGCGAACTTTTTTTGGACGTTCGGCTTCGCGGCGGTGACGGTTTACGTCGTCACAAGCCTGGTCAATTCGACTTATGGACGGAGCTTCATCGCCACGCACGACGACGAAGTGGCCGCGTCGGCGATGGGCGTCAACACGACGAAGTTCAAGATCATTGCGTTCGTCGTGGGGGCGTTTTTCGCGGGCATCGCCGGCGGCCTCTACGGGCACTTCAAACAGTCCATCAATCCGACGGGCTTCGATTTCATCAAGTCCATCGAGATCGTCGTCATCGTCATCCTCGGCGGCATGGGGAACACTTTGGGCGTCATTCTTTCCGCGATCCTGCTCACCTTGTTGCTGGAGAAGCTGCGCGACTTCGGCGATTACCGGATGATGCTCTATTCGTTCCTCATCATCGTGATCATGCTCGCGAGGCCGCAGGGGCTTTTCGCCTGGCCGCTGCGCCGCAAGGAGCCGGCGCCCAAGCCGTGAGCGCGCCGGCCGCCAGCGACGCGCTGCTCCGCATGGACCGCTGCACGATCCGCTTCGGTGGGTTGACGGCGGTGTCGGAACTGGACCTGCACATCGGCGGCAACGAGTTGGTGGGTCTCATCGGTCCGAATGGCGCGGGCAAGACGACGGTGTTCAACCTCATCACCGGCGTCTATCCGCCAACCGAAGGGGGGGTCTATTTCCGCGGCGAAACGCTGCGCAACCAGAAGCCGCACCAGATCACGGCCAAGGGCATCGCGCGCACGTTCCAGAACATCCGGCTCTTTCCATCGCTCTCCGTGTTCGACAACGTGCGCGTGGCGCTCCAGCTTAATCGGCGCGGCGGCTTCGTGCAGGCCCTGTTGCGGGGGCCGGATTTCCATCGTGCCGAGCGGCAGGTCGAGGCCGAGGTGGTGGAGATTCTCGACATCTTTCGCCTGGGCCGCTTCCGGCACACGATGGCCCGGAACCTCCCCTACGGCGATCAGCGCCGGCTGGAAATCGTCCGCGCCCTGGCCACCAAGCCCAGGCTCCTGCTGCTCGACGAGCCGGCCGCCGGCATGAACCCGACCGAGAAGGTGGACCTGATGAGACTCATCCAATTCATCAAGGAAAAGTTCAACATCTCCGTGCTGCTCGTGGAACACGATATGCAGGTGGTGATGGGGGTTTGCCAGCGAGTGAGCGTGCTCGATTACGGAGTGAAGATCGCCGAAGGCGGCCCCGAGCAGGTGCGCCGCGACCCGAAAGTCATCGAGGCCTACCTGGGCGACAAAATTGGAGCGGAGAATTCAAAATGAAAAATGAAAAATTCAAAATGGCCTTCGGCAAAGGCTGCGTTGTCCGCTCATCGCCGACATTTTTAATTTTGAATTTCTAATTTGGACTTCCCGCCGTGCTCGAAGTCAAAAACCTCATCGTCAACTACGGCGTCATCACCGCGCTGCAAGGCGTCTCGCTCACGGTGCGGAGGGGCGACATCGTCACGCTCATCGGCGCCAACGGCGCCGGCAAAACGACGACGCTCCGGACGATTTCCGGGCTGCTCAAGGCGCGGAGCGGCGAAATTCTCTATGAAGGAAAAAACATCACCCGCCTGGCGGCCCACCAACGGGTGAAGCAGGGGATGGCGCAGGTGCCCGAGGGCCGGATGGTCTTCGCCAACCTGACCGTCGCCGAGAACCTCCGGATGGGCGCCTACCTGGTGCGGGACAAGGCCGCCATCGCCCGGGAGCTGGACTACGTCTTCACCCTCTTCCCGCGTTTGAAGGAGCGAGGCAAGCAAATCGCCGGAACGCTTTCCGGCGGCGAACAGCAGATGCTGTCCATCGGCCGGGCGCTGATGAGCAAGCCGAAGTTTCTCATGCTCGACGAGCCCTCCCTGGGCATCGCGCCGTTGCTCGTGCACAAGATTTTCGAGAAGATCATCGAGGTCAACCGCCAGCACGGCATCACGATCCTGCTCGTCGAACAGAACGCGAACCTGGCCCTGGAGATCTCCAGCTACGGCTACGTGCTGGAGACTGGCCGCATCCTGCTCGAGGACAAGTCGGCCGCGTTGAGGGAGAATCCCCAGGTCAAAAGCGCCTACCTTGGCGCGTGATTGTTCCGGCCGATGCAACAGCCTGAGTGTGGAACTCGACACGAATTGCGCGAATTATCACGAATTGAATTCGCGTTAATTCGTGAAATTCGTGTCTTCCTCGCCCCCTCGGGGGAGAGGGCCGGGGCGAGGGGGTTCGAAACTCGCTCTTGATGATGTCCTGCAACGCCAACCGCAACACCGCGCCGGGCTGGCCCTGGGCGGAAGGGCTGAAAGGCCGCGATGTTACAGCCTGGGGTGAAGCCCCAGGTGAACGGCCCAAACCAACCTCCCCGCCCTCTAAGGGCGGCACGGGCCGTGCCGTCAATCTGTTCCGGCCTTTCAGGCCTCCGGAGGATTCTTCGGACACTTGACCTGGGCCTCCGCTCGCGATGCTCACTCCAGCCCAGGCTATAACAGGACGGGCCTACGGCCCTGCATGCCCTTTCCCCCGAGGGGCCAGAGAGCCGGGGTGAGGCGGTTCACTCCCTCGCCCCTCTCGGGGGAGAACATTCACCCCCACCCTCTCCCCCGGTGGGAGGGAGGGAATTTAGTGCGCTAAATCTTCTTCTTCAGTCCGCCTTTTCTTTCAGTTCGAGCACTTCGTTCCACCCGCGAAACGTCCGCGCGAAGAGGGCGATCGTGCGAAAGGTCCGCGCCTCAACGCGCCGTCCCGGTGGAAGCATCCACTCGTAGTCATTCACCAGGCGCTCGACGTAAGCGACCGTCCACTGGAGGCGAACGTGGAGCCGATCGTCGCCCGCGGCGCGCGCGGCCAGGAGGCCGAAGGTTGTCGCGAGAAGGCTCGAGGAAAGCATTTCCTCCATCGAAAGCGCCTCGCCATCCGGCGCGCCTTTCACGAGGCCCACGAATGGGACGGGCACGACGAACGTGCGCCGCCAGTCGGCGTACATGGCGCGCGCGTCGCCCTTGAGGCCCGGCACCGGCGCCAGGAATGCGATCGTCCACGCATTCGCGTAACCGGTCCCGCGCGCGCTGCTCTCGCCGGTCGAGGGACGATAGTCTTCCCGCACCAGCCTTGTCCCCTGCAGGGGCATGTGCTCGCGCGCCCAGGCGAGAAGCCGCTTTCCAGCCCTGGCGTAATCCGTCGCGAAGGCCCGGTCGTGGAGATACAGGGAGAGGACGGCCACGGCATTGCACTGGACGAACAGGTGGTCCGGCTCGCAGCAGATGGGCCGCGTGCCGGCGATCTCGTTGGAGAGCGAAAGAGAGAGTGTGTGGAAGCGGGCGTCGAACCGTGTCTCGCCAAAGCGGTCGTGCGCCAGGGCGTACAGGAGGTTGAGATGGCTGCGGTACATGGCGTTTTCGCTCGCGAGCCCGTCGCCCTCGAAGCCTCGCGCCTTCCAGTACGCGAGCGTGGCCGGGCGCTCCATCTTCTCGACGAGGCGCATGAAGATCCCGCGGCATTTATCGCGCAGCGCGGGCTCGCCCTGGACGATGGAGCAAAGACCGTAGCTGAGGAACGCGAGTTGGTAGCGATAATGGCTGTCCCGCGCCCAGCGGGTCGCGTCGAGCACGGCAAAGTCGTCCAGCGGCGCGGCGGCGATAACACGCGCCCGGCCCAATAGAAGGGTCTCGTCCGGCGAGAGCGCCTGGGCAAAGGAAGGAAACGCCAGGACCAGCAAAAGGAGTGGCCACCAAAGCCAATGAAGCGACCGGGCGGCGATTCGGGGATTCCGATGGCCAATCATTTTTGCCTCGCGTCCTGGTCGTCGTCTCGCAGCCGCGGGGCAGGAAATGTCGGTATTGATCCGGCTCCGCATTCCTCCCAGAGTGTGGCAAAGGGCGCGAAGGGTGTCCAGCGACAAGCGTTGGAGCGCATCTTACGAGCACCACCAACGTAGGGCAGGCGTCTCGCCTGCCCAGCCGAGCGAAGCGAGGCCTTGGCGGTGCGAATGCCGCGCCTTTCGGCGCGGCTGGGCAGGCGAGACGCCATCCCTACTTTCCGGCGCGACCGCTACCGTGGTGGTACTTCCAAGATGCGCACCAAGCGTTGAGGTGCCGAATTCCCAGCTGGCGTTCAGCGACTGCTTTTCATATATTCCTTTGTCGTCGCAGTCCGCGGCCGGTGTTTCAACTCACGTCTGCTTTGGTCTGAACGGCGGCGCCCCTTACATGAAGCGACTGCTTCCAAATACAGGCTTCCTTCTAGCCTTCGCCGCAATCATCGCGGCGGGCGTGTGGACGCGGGCTGATTGGACAGCCAGGAGTGCGCTTTGCCTGGGTTACGCTGAGTTGGTGGCGGCGTCCCCGGACGAAGGGAAAGACAAGCCCGCCACGCCGGCGGAGCAATACCGGACGCTTCAGAAGGAGTTTTCCGATGCGGCGTATTCTTTCACAAGTGGTTGGGCTACGCCGGCGCGAAGGCCATCGACGCGGCCCTGGAGAAGCGGACCAAAGCGGCTGAGGGGAACGTTGGCCCGCCATGAGCGTGCCGATTTCTGGCTCTGTCACTCCAACTCCACGACGCGATACAACCGATGGCCAGCGCCCAAGTGCACACGGTCCGCCACACAGTTGGTTGTGCCGTTGCCCCGGATCGGCACTCCGATATCGGTCCAATGGAGGTCAGGGGCGGACGTGCTGTACTGGGCCTGATAGAGGCCGCCGGCTTCCGAGGCCCAGCAGAGCGTGACTTCGGTCGTGTAGATCTGCACCCGGATCTGCCGATCCGTTGGCGGTCGTCGCGGTCCCGCTACGAGAGTGAACGTGCCCACGTAGTCCCGGTGCCCGTTGGTCACCGCCGAGTGCGTCGAGACCCGATCCAGCTCAAAAAGATCGGTGTTTGCCACGTAATATTCTGTCAACTCGACGCTGCGGTCCACTTGCACCGACGTGGTGCCCGCGGCGGGGGCATCGGGCATGGGATAGCTGGTGAGACTGTAAGTGCGCGGCGCGCTGTTGGGCGTGAATTCCGGAATCGTCTCGCCGGTGCGCAGGGGCGCCTTGGCTGAAATCGTGGCCACGGTATTGCTCTCCAGAAAAAGGTGGAGGGCGAAGGCGGGCCAATCGCCGTTGTATTGAAAGAACACGGTGAACTGGTTGGTCCCCTCTTCCAGGACGAGATTGATCGGCGCCGCCCCCCAGGAGGGACCATTAATGAACCCGCCCACCAGGCCGTCCGGCTCCCCCTGTGGCGTGCCGCGGGTGAGCCACACCTTGTAAAAGTCGCTCGACAAGTCGCGCGTATCCCAGATGAAATTTCCCGCCGGGTTCCCCGAGGAATCGCAACTGAAAATCATCACGCTGGTCAGGCTGGCGGCCCAGACCCGGGCGGAGCAGAGCGCGAGAACGAAACAAATCCACGATAGAGCGGAACGATGCGAAGCAGAGAATTTTTTCATGGCTATTGTGGCGCGGTTGAAGGTTCGCCAGGTTTCACTGAGAGCTTCTGCTTCCTCGCGGCTTTCGCAAGTCCGAAAACACCGGCGCCCATCCGCGTCATCCCCGTCTCGAATGAATCGCCGCGGTTTGCCAGCCGCCGATCATTTGTGATGTTCTTGTGGTGTGCAAAAGAACCGGCTCGAAGCGTTTAGCGACGGCGTGATTGCCATCATCATCACCATCATGGTGCTGGAAATGAAGGTGCCACACGGCGCCGACCTGGCCGCGCTTCGGCCGCTCGTGCCGGTCTTTCTGAGTTACGTGTTGAGTTTTAGTTTGTGAACCGATGGCTGGCCGGCGCCCTCTATGTGCTCGTGGCCATGATGTGGCTCATTCCCGACCGCCGAATCGAGCGCGTGCTGGCAAAGCGCGGGGGAGATTGAACGCAGAACGCTCCACTCCTCGAGCGCCGGAGCGCCGAGTTTCAGGATTCCCTT